>CAZSVU010000361.1:0-8642 GCA_964610275.1 uncultured Polyangiaceae bacterium
CGAAGGACTCGGCGTTCAGAGCACACAAGAACATCATTACCGGGAACGTGAACCTGTTCGGGGCCACGGCTGGGGAAGCGTTCATCAACGGGCGGGCTGGAGAACGATTCGCTGTCCGCAACAGTGGCGCGGTGGCCGTGGTGGAGGGGGTAGGGGACCACGGGTGCGAGTACATGACGGGGGGCCGTGTGGTGGTGCTCGGCCCGACGGGTGTGAACTTTGCTGCCGGAATGAGTGGCGGCATCGCGTTCGTGCTGGACGAGAACCAGCTGTTCGACACTCGGTGCAATCTCGAAACCGTCGACATCGAGCCAGTGGACCGAGCCGAGCGTCAGTGGTTGCGCGATCTGATCCAACGACATCAACTCCACACCGGAAGCGAATTCGCGGCGACCATCCTGCGCGAGTGGGACGAGATGTTGCCGCAGTTCGTGAAGGTGATGCCCATCGACTACCGCCGGGCGTTGGAGAGAATCAAGGAAGAGGAGTATCGGGAGGCGGAGTTCGTCGCCATGACCGAGGAGGTGTACGCACATGGCTAAGCCCACGGGATTCATGGAGTACCCGCGGGAAGCACCCAGCTACCGACCGGTGGAGGAGCGGGTTGGAGACTACCAGGAGTTTGTCGTCCACTTGCCGGTGGCCCGAGTGGAGACACAGGGAGCGCGCTGCATGGACTGCGGGGTCCCGTTCTGTCACGCCCTGGGTTGTCCAGTGCAGAATCTCATTCCTGAATGGAACGAGCTCGTCCACCAGGGCGACTGGCGCGAAGCGCTTGCGCGTCTGGAGCTGACCAACAACCTACCCGAGATCACGGGACGAGTGTGCCCGGCACCGTGCGAGACTGCGTGCACGCTGAGCATCAACACCAGTCCCGTCACCATCAAGCAGATCGAGCTGGCCATCATCGAACGGGGATTTGCCGAGGGCTGGGTCGTGCCGCGACCACCCCGGAGCGAGACGGGCCGGTGCGTCGCCGTGGTGGGGTCGGGGCCGGCCGGGCTTGCTGCCGCACAGCAGCTACGGCGCGCGGGTCATCAGGTCACGCTGTACGAGAAGGACGACAAGCTCGGTGGCCTGCTCCGCTATGGCATTCCCGACTTCAAGTTGGAGAAATCGATCATCGATCGACGCCTGGAGCAGATGCGTGCCGAGGGGGTCGAGTTCGAGACCGGTGTTTCGGTAGGCGACGACATTTCGGCGCGGTACCTACGGCAACGGTTCGACGCGGTCCTGCTCACCATGGGGGCTGGTCAGCCGCGAGACCTTCCCGTGCCGGGTCGGGAGCTCGACGGCATCCACTTCGCGATGGAGTTTCTGTCGCGCTCGAATCGGTACGTCGCGGGCGACCTCCCCGCCGAGAAGCTGATCAGCGCCAAGGACAAGGTCGTGCTCGTGATCGGCGGTGGCGACACCGGGTCGGACTGTGTCGGCACGGCCAATCGACAGGGCGCCCGGCAGGTACATCAGTTCGAGATACTTGCCCAGCCACAGGTCTGGACGGAGCCGTGGAACCCGGCGTGGCCGGGCTGGCCTTCCATCATGCGGACGTCCTCCTCGCACGAGGAGGGATGTCAGCGTCGTTGGTCAGTGGCCACCTCGCGCTTCAGTGGGGATGGCGTCGTTCAGAAGGCACATTGTACCGAGATCGAGTGGCGCGAGGTCGACGGCAGTCGACGACCGGTCGAGGTGGGCGGATCGGAATTCGAGCTGGACGTCGATCTAGTGCTGTTGGCGATGGGATTTGTGCACGTGCAGCATTCCCGACTTCTGGATGATCTCGGCGTCGAGTTCGATCCTCGCGGGAACATCCGGTCGGAAGGGAGCTATCAGACCAGCTCGCCCGGCGTGTTTGTCGCGGGCGACGCCTGCACGGGGGCGACGCTGGTCGTCACCGCCATCTGGCACGGCCGGCGCGCCGCAGAGGCCGTCGACCGTTACCTCTGCCCAGGCTAGAGTGTCGCTTGACGGCGATTTCCTGCAGCTGCATGGACGCGCGCTTTCCCCCCGCCGGTTGACCCGCACGCTCGGGGCCCCATACCCTACCGGTGCGGAGCCGCTGACGTGCAGAACGTGTACCAGTCGTACAGCACTGGACTGGCGGGGCTCGATCGGGTCCTGACCGGCGTGCGTCCTGGTGACAACGTCGTCTGGCAGCTCGACAGCGTTCTGGACTACCTGCCCTTCGTCCGCCATTTCTGCCGCGAGGCGGTCCGGGCTGGGCAACACCTCGTGTACTTCCGATTTGCCAAGCACCAGCGGGTCTTGCCCAGGGGACTGGACGCCGAGGTGGTGCGGCTGCACCCCGAGCGCGGGTTCGAGGAGTTCATCGGCGAAGTATTCGACGTCATCGAGCGCGTGGGCGTGGGTGGCTACTACGTCTTCGACTGCCTGTCGGACCTGGTTGCCGACTGGTACAGCGACCGGATGCTGGCGAACTTCTTCCGGCTGACCTGCCCGTACCTCTACGAGTACGAGACCGCCGCCTACTTTGCAGTGCTGCGAGACCGACCGGCCTCTGTGGCGCGGCAGGTCATACACGAAACGGCCCAAGTCGTCATCGACGTGTACCGTCACGACCGCACGCTCTACGTTCACCCGCTGAAGGTCTACAAGCGTCACTCGGACACGATGTACCTGCTGCACGCTTGGCAGGGCGACGCCTTCAACCCGGTGACCGAAAGCGCGCTCACTGCGGAGATTCTCACTGCGGCGCCGCAGTTTTGGCTGCTCGCCCCCGAGCGGCCGGGTGATGTCTGGACGCGCACCTTTCGGGAAGCAGCGGAGATGGTGGCCACGGGTGGGACTGCGCGGCGTCGCCAGCACGAGAAGCGCCTGACCAAGAGAATTACCGGCATGGTGGGGACGCGAGACCCGCAGGTGGCGCGGCTCGCCGAGCGGTACCTCGAGCTCTCGGACTGGGTGGCCGTAGGGCGACGGCTGATTGGTACTGGACTGATTGGTGGCAAGGCGCTCGGCATGCTCATCGCGCGGGCTGTCTTGCAGCGCGACCCGGCACGTTGGTCAGGCCGGTTGGAGCGGCACGATTCGTTCTTCATCGGCTCCGACGTGTTCTACACGTATCTCATCGAGAATGGCTCCTGGTGGGTTCGCCGGCAGCTGCGCGATCCGGAAGTGGCACTGGATCGGTCGCAGGAGGCTCGGCAACGATTGTTGTCGGGCAGCTTTCCTCAGGACCTGCTGGACCAGTTCGCCGCCATGCTCGAGTACTTCGGGCAGTCTCCCATCGTGGTGCGGTCTTCCAGTCTGCTCGAGGACGCCTATGGAAATGCGTTCTCGGGGAAGTACGAGACCGTGTACTGTGCGAATCAGGGAACACCGACGGAGCGGCTGGAACGCTTCGTCGAGGCCGTGCGCACGGTTTACGCGAGCACCATGAGTCGCGAGGCGCTCGCGTATCGGGCACGCTGGGGCCTGTTGCAGCGCGACGAGCAGATGGCGCTCTTGGTGCAGCGCGTATCTGGTCAGCAACAGGGCACGTTGTTCTATCCACAGATTTCGGGGATTGCGTACTCCTTCAACCCCTACGTCTGGAACAGCAGAGTCGATCCCCGGGCGGGGTTCGCGCGTTTGGTGGTGGGGCTCGGCACGCGCGCGACCGGCCCCACCAGTGATGACGCGGCGTGTGTGATCTCACTGAATGCCCCCCAGTGCATTCCCACTCGCACGGGAAGCGGCCCGAGCCTCGAATCGCTCGCTGACGTGTTGGATCTGCGCGCCAACCAAATCCTGACGCGAAACGTGTTGGAGTTGGCCCAGACTGCGTCAGCTTCGGCTTTTCCGTGGTTCGACGCCGTGGGGGTGGTAGACGGATCTGGAGGCTCGGCGGCCCGTCGGGCGAAGCCCTCCGAGGCACGCCTGGGGCTGGACCGCGTGCTGGCAGAGACGCTCCTCGTGCCGGACCTGCGAGCGATGGTGGGCACTCTGGAGCGAGCCTACGACCACCCAGTCGACGTCGAGCTCACGGTCAATTTCAGCAGCAGAGAAGCGTTTCGAATCCATCTCCTGCAGTGTCGGCCGTTCAAAGTACGCGAACAGGTCGCTGCGATCAGAGTGCCCAAGCGTACGCCGGAAGACCGCACCATTTTCCGCACTGGTGGCCCCATCATCGGGTCCGGACGAAAGGCGACGATCGGGCGACTCGTTTACGTCGTACCGGACGCGTACCGTGCGCTGGGAACGAGCGATCGCTACGCGGTGGCGCAGTGGGTGGGGCGCATCAACCATCTCGAGCACGGGCCCCGGGGGGGAGAGCTCATGCTGGTTGGACCCGGCAGATGGGGAACCAGCGTGCCAGCGCTGGGAGTGCCGGTGTCTTTGGGGGACATCGACACGGTTCGGGTGCTGTGCGAGGTGGCTTCCGGACCGGACGATGCGCTCGGGCAAGTGTCCCTGGGAACGCACTTCTTCAACGAGCTCATCGAGCTGGACGTCCTCCATCTGGCGATCTACCCGGACGCCCCTGGCAGTTGCCTGAACGCACGACTGTTGAACGCGCTGCCGAATCGACTGCGCGCAGTGCTGCCCGATGCCGCCGCTTGGAGTGGCGTCGTGCGGCTGATCGATTTCGAGGCCGAGCCAGAACGCCAGCGGTGTCGGATTTACGTCAACGCGCTGGAGCAGAGTGGCATTTGCGTTCTGGAAGTCGGGCCCGCCGACAGGCGGCGGTCGGCGAGGGCAACTCGCTCGCGCCCCCGCTGATCTAGCCGCTCTTCTTCTGCAGGTCGGCGATGCACTGATCTTCTCGAACCACGCGACGGGGTCCGCCGTCGAAGCCAGTGGACCAGTCGTGAGGCTCCGCGATGGCCTCGAGGCGGTCGAGGGTGCCCAAGGCGACGCTGCGGTCGTAGATCAGCTGCCAGCCGCATTCGAGCTCGCTGTTCACCTCGCACTTGCCGTCGTGCGAACCGCCGCAGGGCCCGTTCAGAAGGCGCTTGGAGCACCGGGTGAGGGGGCAGATTCCGGCGAACTCTCCCAGGCGGCAGTTGCCGCAGCCAGAGCATTTCTCCGTCCAGACGCCCTGGCTTTGGAGCACACCGATGAACTGGGTGTTCAGGCCAGGGTAGACGGGGAGGTTGGGGAACCGCTCGGCGATGAACTGCACGCCCGCGCCGCAGCCGAACGAGCAGACCGCGTCGTACTCGGTGATGCGGGAGGCGACGAGGTCGACGAAGGCGTCTTCGCACTGGCGCTCGATGGTGCATTCGTCCACGACCACGTTGCCCTTGCCAATGAGCTTGAGCGCCATCCGGACGGCGGAACCCATGATCCCGACCTCTCGTTCCCCCCCGGCAAGGCACACGGTCACGCAGGTGCCGCAGCCGAGAAAGAGCACTCGGTCGTGGTTCTTGATGAGGTCGCGAATCTCGGGGACTTTCTTGCGATCAGCAACGATCATTCGGTTCCTCCTGCGCTGACCGCTGGGGTCTGCGGAGTGGTCTCTCGACTCGACGATGCCTCCTCGGCAGCCGTCGTTCGGAGTGGACTTGGGCCTAGCTTGGCAAGACGCTCACTCATTTCGGTCACGATTGCGGCAAAGCGGGGCCCCTCGGCCGAGGAGAGATTGAACATCTCGAGGCGCTCCGATTCGAGCCCTGCCTCGCGCATCAACTGCTGCACCCGTTCGACACGACGGCGCGCGCGCAGGTTGCCCTCCACGAAGTGGCAGCCACCTTCGAGGCATCCAGCCACGATCACGCCATCCACCCCCTGCTCGAAGGCCGTCAGAATGTAGTTGGGCTCGACCTTCCCGGTACACGGAAAGCGTAGCACGCGCACGTTGCTGGGATACTGCAGGCGCATGGCGCCAGCTTGATCGGCAGCTGCGTACGCGCAGTAGTGGCAGCAGAGGGCTAGGATTACGGGGTCCGTGTTCATGGGGGTCACCGAGAGCTAACTCGCCAGTGCGGGGGCGCGATGCCCGTCTGCTCCGGATAGGCGGGCAGCGGCGTGCGCTGAGCGGGAGCGTGGAGCAGGCCGGCGATGGCGGAGATTACCTGGTCCTGGGCGTAGTTCCTGAGGGTGATGGCACAGGCGGGGCACTCGGCGGTGCAACTGCCGCATCCCATGCACACCGCCCCCTGAACGACGGCCTTGTTGTCCTTGCCCACCTGGGGGGCAAGGTAGGGGCAAACGTGCACGCAAGTCATGCAGGAGATGCACTTGTCGGGGTCCACCCAGGCGATCTGCCCGCTGAGGGGCATCCGGTCCTTGGAGAGAATCGATGCCGCTCGGCCCGCAACCGCGTTGGCTTGGGAGAGGGTCTCGTTGATGAACTTTGGCGCATGCGCGGTTCCGCACAGGAACAACCCTTCGCTGGCAAAGTCCACCGGCCTGAGCTTCATGTGTGCTTCCAGGAAGTAGCCATCCGCATTGAGTGGCACCTTCAGGAGATCGGAGAGCTCCTGCCGATCGGCGCGGGGAACCATCGGCGCCGCCAGCACCAGCAGATCCGGCTCGACGACGATGTCGCGGCCCAGTGCCGGCTCCTGGGCGCGTACGCGCAGGGAGCCGTTGACTTCGACCGTAGGGGGCTGATCCGGCTCGTATCGAACGAACAGCACGCCCTGCTCGCGCGCCTCCCGATAGGCCGCCTCACGGAAACCGTACGTTCTCATGTCGCGGTACAAGACGAGAATTCGGGCCTCGGGGCGTCGCTGGAGCAGCGCGAGCGCGTTTTTGACTGCCGTGGCGCAGCAGACGCGACTGCAGTACGGTCGCTCTTCCGAGCGCTGCTCGACACACTGCACCATGACGATGGTGGGGCGCTTCGGAAGGCCGAGCTTCCGCTTGCCGAGTCGCTCGGACAGCTCTAGCTGGGTGAGCACGCGAGGGTCTTGCCCGTAGCCGTAGCTCGTGGGCAAGTGCTCGGTTGCCCCCGTCGCCAGGACCACCACCCCGTGTTCCACCTCGACACCGTGGCCGTTGGTCGCGATGGTCGAGGTGAAGTCACCCAGGTGCCCCTCGACCTTCGCGACCCGGGCACCGGCGTGGACTGTGATCAGTGGGTGCTCCTGAACTCGCCGAACGGTCTCCTCGAGGAAAGCCCGGACGTCACCACCGTCCAGGGTCGTGGGGATCCGGCGAGCCGTCCCTCCGAGCCGGTCCGACTTCTCCACGAGGTGGACGCCGAAGCCCTGGGTGGCGATGGCCAGCGCGGCGGTCATGCCGGCGATCCCACCGCCGATCACCAACGCGGCCTGGTGCACGGGCACCGTGTCGTCCTGCAGAGGCTGCAGCGTGGAGGCGCGAGCCACGGCCATGCGCAAGAGGTCGCAGGCCTTCTGGGTGGCCTTTTCGTGCTCGGCCGAGTGGACCCACGAACACTGGTCGCGAATGTTCACCATCTCCAAGAGGTACGGATTGAGGCCCGTTTCGCGCAATGTGTCCCGGAAGATCGGTTCGTGGGTGCGAGGCGTGCACGACGCGACGATGACGCGGTTCAGATGGTGTTCGGCGATCCGTTGCTTCATCAGCTGCTGGGTATCGTCCGCGCACACGTACGTGTTGTGGTCGGCGTAGGCTACGTTGGGCAGCGACTTGGCGGATTCGGACACGCTCGCGACGTCGACCACCGAAGCGATGTTGCTGCCGCAGTGACAGACGAACACGCCAATTCGTGGAGGCTCGTCGGTGACGTCGCGCTCCGGCGGGTAGGGCTTCTTGCGCACCAGATCGCCTCGCGCTGAAGCCAGCAGTGACATGGCACGCGCGGCGGCTCCGCTGGCCTGCATCACCGTGTCGGGAATATCCTTGGGCTCCTGAAATGCTCCGGCCACGAACACACCAGGACGGGACGTCTGCAGAGGGTCGAGCTCACTGGTGGCGGCAAAACCGTATGGATTCAGCGCTATCTCGATGCGTTTGGCCTGCTCCTGGAGGGACGCGCTCGGCTCCAACCCCAGCGACAGCACGACCAAGTCGAACTCTTCTTCCACTTGGCGCATCTGCTCGTCCATGTGGACGAGCTGCAGGTTTTTGGTGCCGGGTAGCTCGTACGTTCGAGAGATGAAAGAGCGCACGTAGCGTACGCCGAGCTGGTTCTTCGCACGGTCGCAGTAGCGGTCGAAGTCCTTGCCGAAGGCGCGAAGATCCAGAAAGAAGATGGTGATGTCGAGTCCGGGCTCGTGCTCCTTGGCGAGGATGGCCTCCTTGGTGGCGGCCATGCAGCAGACGCTGGAGCAGTAGTCGTTGTCGCAGCCCGTGTCGCGCGAGCCGACGCACTGGATGAAGGCGAGGCGCCGCGGCGTCTTGCCGTCGGACGGCCGCACGATGTGGCCTTGCGTGGGGCCGGAGGCCGAGAGGAGGCGCTCGAACTGCACGTTGGTGACCACGTTGGGCGCGAAGCCGAAGCCGAACTCGCCGCGGCGGGTCGCGTCGAATGCCTCGAAGCCGGGCGTGAGCACGACGGCGCCGATGTCGAGCTGGACCGTCTCTTCTTCTTGGTCGTAGTCGATGGCGCCGGCGCCGCAGACCTTGGCGCAGAGGCCGCATTCGCCCGTGGTGAAGTGGGCGCAGGTCTCGCGGTCGATGGCGGGCACGCGGGGCGAGGCCTGCGGATGGGCCAGGTCGATGCAGGGACGGGCGGTGAGGCCGCGGTCGTAGTCGGTGATATGGGGCCG
>CAZSVU010000362.1:0-8631 GCA_964610275.1 uncultured Polyangiaceae bacterium
GGAAGCGGTTCGGGAGGGCCAGAAGGGAGGTGACGAGGCGGCGGCGTAGCTACTTGGCGCCCTGCGCCGACTCGGCTAGCGTCGACGGATCTCCGACTTCAGCCCCGAGGTGAGATCACCATGGCCAATCCCTACGCTCCCGCCCCGCAGCCGTACGGCGCCTTCCCGGCAGCCGCCCCCGGGGGCATGGGGGCGCTCCCGCCGCACATCATGGTTACGGTGCAGTCGTTCCAGACCTGGTCCAAGGTCTTTGGCATTGCCTCGATGGTCTTCGGGGGGATGTATTGCCTGTCCCTGGTCGGGATCGTCGTCGGTTGGCTGCCGATCCTGATGGGGATTTGGGTCAAGAGCGCCGGGCAGGAGCTCGGCACCTATGCCGCGGGCGGGGACATCAACGCATTCAACTCGGCGCTCGGCAAGCTGCGCAACTACTTCCTGATCACGGGCATTGGGCTGATGATCACTTGCGCGATGCTCCTGCTCCTCATCCTGTTCTACCTGCTGATGCTCCTGGGCATGTTCAGCCTGTTTGGGCTGGGTGTGGCCGGGGCCGCGGCGGCCGGTCCCTGAGGCCGGCTTGCGCACCTGACCAACCGCTTCCATACTCGCGTTCGGTATACGCCTCACGCCGTCGGAACCAACGCCATGTGTGACACTTGTGGATGCGGTGATGGAAATGTCGTTCCGGTCGAGATTCGCGAGAATCTGCTGGCGGAAAACGATCGGGCGGCAGCGCACAATCGCGAACACTTCCACCGCCACGGAGTACTGGCCGTCAACTTGATGGGGTCGCCCGGGTCGGGCAAGACGGCGCTCCTCGAAGCCACGGCCCGCGCTGGCGGTCAGCGTGTGCTGGCGGCCGTGAGCGGCGACCTGGCTACCGACCGGGATGCCGAGCGTCTGCGGCAGGCTGGCATCCAATCGCGCTCGATCACCACTGGATCCGCGTGCCACCTGGACGCCCGGTTGGTGCACCGCGCGCTGCACGGAGTCGAGCTCGGTGGTGTCGACCACTTCTTCATCGAGAACGTGGGCAACCTGGTCTGCCCGGCAATCTTCGACCTGGGGCAGACGGTGAGCGTGGTAGCGTTGGCGGTGACCGAAGGCGAGGACAAGCCCCTCAAGTACCCGGTGATGTTTCAGCACGTGGACCTGGTTGTGCTGACTAAGCTCGATCTTCTGCCGCACTTGCCTGGGGTCAGAGTCGACGCGTACGAGGACTCGCTGCGGCAGGTGGCTCCGGCCGTGCCGCTGATCGGCGTTTCCTCGCTGGCTGGAACTGGGATGCAGGAGTGGCTCGGCTGGCTGGACGCGAGGTGCGTGGGCGCAGGGGCGTCCGCGCCGTCAGCAGATCCTCGGTAGCTGCTCGCCGCTGAGCATGTCCACGACGCGGGTGCCGCCGATGCTGCTGAGCATCGAAACCTGCCCGGAATGATCACCGGTGACGGTGCCGATGCGCGCGGCTCCGGCGCCGAGCGGATGCGCCCGCATGGCTTCTAGCACCTGCTCCGCAGCAGCTGCGGCCACGAGCGCGAGGAGCCGACCCTCGTTGGCCACGTACAGCGGATCGAGGCCCAGGATCTCACAGGCTCCCCGCACGGGCTCGGCCACGGGGATGCTCGTCTCACGCAGCTCGATCCCCACGCCGGCCTGCGCTGCGATCTCGTTGAGTGCGCTGGCGACCCCGCCGCGGGTCGGGTCGCGCAGCACGTGTACGGCGTCGCCTCCGGCATCCAGCAGCGCCGCGACCAGACTGCCGAGCGGCGCCGAATCGCTCACCAGATCCGTTTCGAAACGCAGCCCTTCCCGGACGCTCATGACCGCGATGCCGTGTTCGGCGATCGGACCGCTCACGAGCACGGCGTCGCCCGGTCGGGCGCGGCTGGGCCCGATCTCCACCCCTGGCGCGACCACGCCCACGCCGGCCGTGTTGACGTAGACTCCGTCGCCCTTGCCGCGATCGACCACTTTGGTGTCGCCAGTCACGATGGCCACGCCCGCCGCCAGTGCCGCCTGCTGCATCGAATCCACGATGCGCACCAGCTGCTCGAGAGCGAACCCTTCCTCGAGAATGAATCCGGCGGACAGCGCCAAGGGCCGTGCCCCGCACATCGCCAGATCGTTCACGGTTCCGTGCACGGCGAGGGAGCCGATGTCCCCGCCCGGAAAGAAGAGCGGCTGCACCACGAAGGAATCGGTGGTGAAGGCCAGTCGGCCGGGACCCACGTCGAGCAGAGCGCCGTCGTGCCGCCGCGCGAGCTCGGGATTGTCGAAGCAGCGCATGAAGACGTCTTCGATCAGGCGCTGCGACAGCCGACCGCCCCCCCCATGAGCCATCTGGATGGTCGAGTGCGTGCTCAGCGGAAGCGGGCAGCTGGGGCTGCCCAGGCCGGGCTTGGGGTCGTCGCTCATGGTTCGTTTCGCTCGGCTGAAGGCGCGCGCCCGCGGACATAGCGGTAATACGCGGCGCAGGCTCCCTCGGAGGAGACCATGGGCGCGCCGAGAGGGTGATCGGGTTGGCATTCGCGGCCGAACGCGGGACATTCGGGCGGGCGCAGCGCACCCCGCAGGACGTCGCCGGCGTGGCACTGGGTGGGCTCTTCCGCCGGTGCCCGCGCGAGGTCGAATCGCTGCTCGGCGTCGAATGTAGCCAGGCTCGGGCTGAGCCGGAGACCGCTAGCGGGGATCAAACCGAGCCCGCGCCATCGACGGTCGCAGACCTCGAACACTTCACGGAGCAGCTTCTGAGCGGGCTCGTTTCCAGCTCGCGACACTGAACGCGTATACTGATTGAGCACTCGATTCTCGCCGCGCTCCAAGGCTTCGAGCAGCATGTGCAGACCCTGCAGCAGGTCCAGCGGTTCGAATCCCGTGACCACGATGGGGATGCCGTACCGAGCGGCAATGGGTTCGTACTGCCAGTACCCCATCACCGTGCACACATGACCTGCGGCGAGCAGTCCCTGTATCCGACTATCCGGCGCGGAGAGCAGCGCTTCGACGGCAGGCGGCACCAGCACGTGAGCGGCCAGCAGCGAGAAGTTGGCGAGCCCTTGCTTCTGAGCTTGCCAGACGGCCATGGCGTTGGCTGGGGCTGTGGTCTCGAATCCCACGGCAAAGAAGACCACCTGGCGGTCGGGGTGTCGCGCCGCCAGCTTCACCGCCTCCAGCGGGGAGTAGACGATGCGGACGTCCCCGCCGCGCGACTTGGCACCGAACAGATCTCCGTTGGATCCAGGGACGCGGAGCATGTCGCCGAAGGACGTCAGGATCACCTCCGGCTCTTCTGCCAGGGCGATGGCCTGATCGATGATTTCGATGGGCGTCACGCAGACCGGGCACCCCGGCCCATGCACGATCTCCACCGCATCGGGCAACAGCGCATCGATGCCGAACTTGAAGAGGTTGTGGGTCTGTCCGCCACAGATCTCCATCACCGTCCACGGTCGCGTCACCAGGCGGGCGATCGCCTCGGCGCAGCGCCGTGCGTGCTTCTCGTTCCGGTACTCGTCGACGTACTTCATGGCCGCGGCCTACTCCGCTTCGGGCTCCCGCTCACGCGCGAGGCGATCGATCTCGTCCAGGTACTCGAAGATTTGCCGAGCCTCCTTCTCGTCGAGTCGGCTGATGGCGAAGCCGACGTGGACGACGACGTAGTCGCCCACCTGGGCCTCTGGTGTGTAGGCCAGGCAAACCTCCTGCAATACGCCGCCGAAGCTCACCTGGGCCATCGGAAAGTCGCTCTCGGCGGCTTCGATGGCAACGACCTTTCCGGGCACTCCCAGGCACATATCTACTCCCTCCCCGCCGTCTGCGCGGCGAGGGCAATCACGGCTTGCCCCAAGCTGATGCCACCGTCATTGGGTGGAACCTGCCGGTGCCGAAGCACCTCGAACCCCGCTTCGGAGAGTCCTTGGGCGCAGAGCTCCGACAGGAGCCGGTTCTGGAAGCATCCCCCGGTCAACGCGACTCTGGGGTTTCCCACTTCCCGAGCGACCGTCACCGCCGCCTGGGCCAGTGCCCGGTGAAACTTTGCGGAGATCTCCCCCACCGACGTTCGCTGGCGCACGTCGTCCACGACCGCCGATAGCAGCGGTCGCCAGTCCAGCACCAGGGGTTTGGAGCCGCCACCAGGGGAGACGGGGAAGGGATATGAGTCGGTCACGGTCCGATCTGCGACATGTTCGAGCTCCATCGCGGCTTGTCCATCGTAGCTGGCTACTTGGCGCAGCCCAATCACCGATGCAACCGCGTCGAAGAGCCGGGCGGCACTGGTGGTCGTCGGTGAGTTGACCCCACGACGCAGCATTTGCCCGAGCAGGCTGCGTTCCTCGGCCGAGAAGGCGCGGATCGGGGCGAGGTCTTCCCACGAGCACACGTCGTCGCCGAACGTCTCGAGCAGCACGGCGAAGGCCGAGCGCCGCGGCTGCCGCACGGCGGCCTCGCCGCCGGGGAGACGGAATGGCCAGAAATGGGCAACGCGCTGAAATCCCCGAGCGTCTCCCAGCAGCAGCTCCCCGCCCCAGACCGTGCCGTCGCTGCCATATCCGGTCCCGTCCCAGGTGACGCCGAGGCTGGTCGCATCCACCCCGTTGTCCGCCAAGCAGGCGACCAGGTGGGCATGATGATGCTGGACCCCCACCAAGCGCGCCTCCGCGAACTGTGCATGCCAGGGGTCGACGCTGGTGCGTGCCTGGAAGACCGTCGCATGCGCCCAGTGAGTGCTGGCGTAGTCAGGGTGCAGATCGTGCGCGACGATTTCGGGAACGACCTCGTACATGGTCAGAAGATCACGGATCACGCGCTGGTGTGCATCGCGCGCGGCGCGGGTTTCGAGGTCGCCAATGTGCTGGCTGACGAAGACATCGTGTCCGAGTGCCAGGGCGATGGTATTCTTCAGGTGTGCGCCGGCCGCGATGACGGTAGGGCCTCCGCCACTCACGCGCACCGGCAGCGGAGCATAGCCGCGCGCGCGCCGGACCAGCTGGAGCGAATCGCCCGTCCAAACGGTCACGCTGTCGTCCACATGGCGCTCGATCGGTCGATCGTGCAGGAGAAAGAGGTCGGCGATTTCTCCGAGGCGCATCAGTGCCTCGCCGTTGTCGATGCAGATGGGCTCGTCCGACAGGTTGCCGCTGGTCGCGACCACGGGGATCCCGAGCTCTTGCATGAGCAGATGATGCAGCGGAGTGTAGGGGAGCATCACCCCGAGCAGGGGTGTGCCGGGTGCCACTCCACTGGCCACGGGCGCCTCTGGTCGGCGCGGAAGCAGCACGATGGGAGCCGCGGGTCCAGTGAGCACGGCAGCCACTTCCTCGCTCACGGTGGCCAGGGCACGTGCTTGCTCGAGCGTCCCCACCATGAGGGCGAGGGGCTTTTCCCACCGCTGTTTGCGTTGTCGCAAGCGCTCCACACTGGCGGGATTGGTGGCGTCGGCCAAGAGCTGAAAGCCTCCGAGCCCCTTCAGCGCCACAATGGCGCCGTCGCGCAGCGCTTGGGCGGCCTGGTGCAGGGCGTGGGCCCCGCTCGACCGGCGTTCCCCGGAGGGAGTGGCCAGCCATACTTCGGGCCCGCACTCGGGACAGGCGTTGGGTTGAGCATGGAACCGGCGGTCACGGGGTTCGTCGTACTCGGCTTGGCACTGTGCGCATTGCGTGAATTCGGCCATGGTCGTGTTGGGCCGATCGTAGGGAAGCGCGCGAACGATGCTGAATCGCGGTCCGCAGCCGGTGCAGTTCGTGAACGGATAGTCGTGGCGTCGGTTGGCGGGATCGGTGAGGTCGCCGAGACACGCGGCGCAGGTCGCCACGTCGGGCAGAAGCAGAGCGCCCTTGCCGCTCTGCGTGTCGCTGTGCCGAATGCAGAAATCGAAAAAATCTGCTGGATCCAGCCATTCGGCGCTCACCTCCTGGATCACGGCCAACGGAGGCGCCTCCGCCTGCAATCGCGCCTGGAATTGGTCGAGGTGCTGGCGCTCTCCTTCAACCTCCAGGCGCACCCCTCCGCCGTCGTTCCGGACCCAGCCCCGGAGACCGAGCTCGTGGGCCAATCGATACACGAAGGGGCGAAACCCCACGCCCTGAACGGCACCGCGAATCTGTAGCCGTAGGCGTGTCACGGATTCCGCTTCCTCATCCGCTGCCGGGCAATTCGGCACGCGGCTGGGCTGGCATCGAGTCCCGCCCAGCGACGTCCGCAGCGCGCCGCTGCCACGAGTGTCGTGCCCGATCCGCACATCGGATCCAGTACGCGGCTCCCCGGCACGGTGGACGCCAGCACGATGCGCTCCAGGAGCTTCTCGGGTTTCTGGGTCGGATAGCCGGTGGTCTCAGCGATCAGCGGTGTGTTGGCGCGCATGGCGGGGCAGTCTGCCCAAACGCTCCCGATGCGCCGTCCCGCATCTGCGTAGTAGCGGTACGTTCTTCCGCCCAGGTGTCGTTCCCGATACCTTCTCCCGTCGCCATCGACGTGTCGGAAGTGCATGTTGAGGCTGGTGGCGGCGTACGGCTCCCGGAGCGCGGGATCGTCGGCGTTGTAGATCATCTCTCCCGGGGCATAGATGAGGATGGTCTGGTGTGTGACGCTGGGCCCACGCCGTCGGCGACCGCCATTGCCCGGGATCCACACCACTTCACCGCGAAACGCTTTGCGGCCGAACACTCGATCTGCGGCCACCTTGGCGTCGTGAACGGTGCGGTGGTCCAGGTGCAGCCACAAGCTGCCGCGTTCGGTCAAGGCGTCGCGCATGGCAGCTAGCCTGGGCTCCAGCATGGAGATGAACTGGTCCAAGCCGCCCCAGCTGTCGTGGTAGGCGGCTTTGCCCTGGGCACGATTTCCGCTCCCATCGCGTCGAGCACGACGCACGCCAGCATTGAATGGAGGGTCGACGTAGACCAGGTCGAATCGCAAGCGCGGGCCACGCAAGAGCTGGGGGATCAGCTCCAGGCAATCTCCTTTCAGGATGACTCCTTCCAGGCTGGCTCCAGCCGGGGCGGTTCCGCCGGTCGGCCCGGTCGCGGCCCGCGAACGACGGGTCACGAACGCTCGTCCTCCAGCACCAGAGCCTGGAACGGATCGTCCCGCGCGATCGCTTCGAAGTGTGTGGCGCTGAGCTCGCCGAGCTCGGGGAGCACCGGGAGCCACTCCCAGTACGGGCCTCCCCCTTCACAGCCGGCCACCGCCTCGTCCGGTGTGCACGCCAGCCGCAAGTGGAAGTGATCATCGTGAGCGGTGCTGTCGCCGGGCTGCAGGAGGACCGTTTCCGCGTGCCACACCAGCGCGGCGTCTTCCCCCCGCGCTCGGGCGTAGTCGATCAAGAGCGCCTCTATCTTTCTGCTCACGAACAACCACTGCACGCCGCCCTGACCCGCCGAGAGCAGCTCCCGCACCAGGGCCCAGGTTCGCTCCGTATCGAGGCGCAAGAAATGACCTCGGGTGTCGAGGCTGGCGAGCAGATCACCATCGAAGCGCAAGAAGCCGGGATTCTTGATCGACGCACCGGCGGGCGTCGTCGTGTAGAAGAGCAGGTCGGCATCACGGCCAGTGCGGTGCGAACGGTGATGAGGGATCTTGCCTCCGTAGCGGGCCGAGATGTCTCCCACCACCAACGGGGCGCCTCCGGGATGCGCCTCGGCCACCGCCGCCGCAGCCGCTTCCAGGGTGGCGATGAGACGTGGGTTGCCCCAGTAGTGGGGGCTGCGTGGGCGGTAGCGCTCGTACCCGGAGCCACGCAGGGGCAGTTCCTCGCCGTTGGTCAGCACGCCGTGGTGGGGAACCCCGACTGAACCGTGCAGACCTGGAGCCAGGGGAGTGGGCGTGCCGAGGCAACCGGCAACCAGCAACGAGGTGCAGACCGCGGCGAGCTCTACCCTCACGCTTCCTCCGGCAACAGCGCAGTCAGTCGCTGCTCGACGGCGTCGAGCGCGGGCTGCGAGCGGTGCGGTTCGCTGAGCGCTAGCGTAGCATCGTGGCTTTCGAGATATCCCAGGTTGCCAAACGCCCGAATGGCGTTAGTGACAATCGGTTTGCTCACGGCCTCGCGTCGGCGGATTTCTCGCGAGAGGAACATGCGCGTGCCGGTGCTCAGGGTTCGCTTCACCAAGTCTTTCTCCGACATAGGGCCTCGGAGCAAATGCACCAGTCCCCGAGCAGCCACACGGTAGCCTTCCAGGAAGTTGCGGAGCGCTTCAACGTAGAAGCGCAGCCACTGCCTACCCGTCCAACCGTCTCGTCCCGGGCCTGGTTCAACCTGGCCATCCGGGCCAACTCGGAGTTCCCCAGCATGCGTCATTCTGCGCAGCGTCTCATCGACGATGTCCTCGAAGGTGCTGCCGACACGGAATCGGAACTCGTGCTTGAACAAGTGGGACAGGAACTCGACTCGACGGATCACGAACGCCACGTCGACCGGGTCGGAGTTTGGTGCCAGCGCAGCGGTGGCGACGAGGGCGCGCTCCACGAGAAAGTGGAGGATGATGTTCTTCGACGTGTCCAGTGCCAGTCGCTTGCCCACGGGTACGGTGTAGACCGCGCCCGGTCCGGCCTCCGAGAGAGTGCGCCGCCAGCGCCTGCGACTCGTGCTCTCGTCGGCGGGGTGAGCGTGCAGCAATTCCGCGTCCAGAAACATCTGTG
>CAZSVU010000363.1:0-8534 GCA_964610275.1 uncultured Polyangiaceae bacterium
CGAGCCCCGGCCCCGACGCAGGGGCAGGAAGGCGGCACTGGCTCGCTCGCTGCTCAGCGCCGCTGCCATCGTTGCCTGCCGCCCACAGCCGCTGCAGGCTCAGTGCCAGCGTCAGCTGGCGCGAGCCTGCCCCCCGCCCCCGCTCCGGCCGTCACCGGCCGGCGCAACCCCGGCCCCGCCCCGGACCGCAGTCCCCGACGCAGTCCCCGCTCCAGCCCCGGCCGCGGTCCCGGAGCCCGTCCCGGACACGCAGTGCGAATTTGTGCGCCTCCACTTCGCCACTCCTCCGCAGCAGTCAACTCAGCGACGTTGCTCCATCTTCTTCACACTGACCGGCCCGAACTTCGAGCAAGGGTGGCCGCGTTGGCCCAGCCGCCTCTCTTGTAGTAGAGGCCCCCACGTGGATTCCAGCACGAGTCGCATCGATGGCGCGGCCCAGGTGGGCGCCGCGCGCGGCAGCTCGCTGGTCATCATCGGCAACTTCGACGGCGTTCACCGGGGGCATCAGGCGGTTCTGGAAGCCGGTGCTCGAGAGGCACGCATGCGCGGTTTGAGACCGCTGGTGTTGACCTTCCACCCGCACCCGGTGGAGGTCCTGAGACGCAGCCAGCGAGCGATGTTGACCACGATCGATCACAAGATCGAGCTCATACGTCGCGTCGATTCGACTCTCCGTGTGGTGGTGGAACCGTTCACGCTGGAGTTGGCTGCGATCCCCGCCAGCGAGTTCGTCGAGAACATACTCGTCGAGCAGCTGGGCGCGGGCGTGGTGATTGTCGGGCAGAACTTCCGTTTCGGTGCGGATCGAGTCGGCGATCTGCGCCTTCTGTGCGAGCTCGGAGAACGACTTGGCTTCCAGGCGCGGGCGGAGCGACTCGTTGGGGACGACGCGGGGGTGTTCTCCAGCAGCAGGGTGCGAGCCGCATTGGCAGAGGGGGCACTGGAATGCGCCGAGCGAATGCTCGGGCGCCCGCATGCGCTTTCTGGTCAGGTCGTGCGCGGTGACGAGCGTGGTCGGACGCTCGGGACACCGACGGCGAATCTGGACCAGGTTCGAGAGGTCCTGCCCCCGCGTGGGGTCTATGCGTGCCTCGTCGATCAGCTCGGGGCAGGGTCGGGCGGATTGAATCGTGCCGGAGCCGTCGCGAATCTGGGTGTGCGTCCGACCTTCGGCTCAGGTTCCAGCTCCTTGGAAGTCCACATTCTAGAGTTCGATGGCGATCTGTACGGAGCTCGGCTTCGAGTGCACCTGCTGAAGCGGCTTCGCGACGAGCTCCGGTTCAACGGACCGGAACAGCTGCGGGAACAGATCCGGCAGGACGTGGATCGCGCTGCGCGCGCCATTCGCGATCGACGTGGTGGGCTGGGCCGGGGACCGTGTCGCGACGAAGCGCAATAGCGGCATTTCCGCCGGTCGTTCGGCTGCTTGGTCACGTTCCAGGCACGTCCCTGCACCCGACGGTGGGCGCGCGACCAAAGTCGTGGCAATAGGCCGGCGTGGGATCCATCCACGAAACCTTTGCTCGAATGTCGCGGGACGAGTTGGTGACCACCGCTCGGAGTGTCGGGGTCCAGCATCCCGAGCTCATGACGCGAGTGGAGCTGGGTGATGAGATCTTGCGTGCGCGCGAGCGGGCGCAGCCAGGCTTCAGCGGTGCCCGCGGCTGGCTGGGCGTGGCACGTGATCTACTCGCACGTTTGGTGGAGCGCGGCTTGAATCTTCCCCATGCGGCAGCGCTCATTCGAAAGGGGCCGACGGCATTCGTCAGCTCCAATCTGCAGGCTCCCGTGGCCACCGTTACTCTGGCCGAGGTCTACGCCGCGCAAGGACACGTGAAGCGTGCGCTGGCCATTCTCGACGACGTGCTGCAGAAAGAGCCCGATCACGCACCGGCGCGCTTGCTGCGCGAGCGACTGGCGCGCGAGCATGGAGCGCGCTCCCCGAAGCAAGTTGAGCCCCCGCAGCCCGAATCGGTATCTGCTGACCTCGATTTTGTCGCGACCATCGCCTCCCGTACGGACGGTGTGCACGTGTACTGGGAGCTGAGCCCTGACGTCGAGCGCGCGCTCCGACGCCGATTCCCTGGCGGACACCCAGTCATTAGGGTTCTGACTTTCGTGCCGGACTGGGGCGGCGCTCAGCGTATCGAAGAGGAATTGCGGGTGACCGCGTTGCGGGACAGTCGCTGGGTGAGTGTCGATCGCCCCGGCAGCGTCGTTCGAACCGTGCTCGGCTGGCGCTCCGAGAGCGGGTTTCGTCCGGTCGCAGTTGGCTTGCCCTTGGACGAATCCGGGGAGGTCTTGCCCAGTTGGCGTTCCCCCGGCAAGCCGGCTGGACCTGTCGCCGCGGCGTGCCAGCGCGCCGTCCAAGCGTGGCAGGATCATTGAGTCCAGCGCACTCAGCGACGGCCGCTGAGGATTGTTAGCAACCGACCGCTCGCCCCCACCGACCAGCGCACCGTGATGGTCGCACCAATCCGGGGCCCGGCGGTGGCGCTGCTCGTGGCTGCCTCGACATCGCCTTGCCTCGCCGCTCCTGCGGATGCGCAGCGTGTCTTGCGTTCTGAAGACGCTCCGGGCTTCAAGATATCCCTGAGCGGGCACTGGCGCAGGGCCCTGGCGGGACGCCGTTCAGCTGCCGGGCTGATTACGGTGACGATTCCCCTGGACCGACTCGCCGCTCCGGCGTTTTCCGATCCGCCCGACCAGAACGCTGCCGGCGAGGTGCATGAGCGCCCGCCCCCTGCGTCCGGCGATCCTCGCGGAGGCGAGTCCGAGGCGCCACTTCCGGCACCCGCGACCCCACGCGTCCCAACCGCGGACCGGGCCGAACTTCGCGCGCAGCTGTCGATATTGCTGGACGCGGGGCTGGCACGGCGAACCGTCCGGGCCGCGTTGCGGGCGGCTGGGCTCGCACGCAAGAGCCCCAGGCTCGACTCCTTGGCCGCGCGAGCCCGCGCTTCGGCGGTTCTACCCGACCTTCGCATCCGGGGCGGGCGCTCGACGGACGAGTCGATTCGTTGGAGCCCCACTGCGGACGATCCACAGCGCTACAGCCAGGCGGGGAGCGCCGAGCTGTTCTTCGACGTCCAGCTCACCTGGCAGCTCGATCGACTCATTTTCGCCTCCGCCGAGCTGCGGGTCGAGCAACTCCGGCGCCAGCGCGCCGTGGCCAAGGCGCGCCTGGTGCAGCGTGTGCTCGAAGCACTCTTCGCCTGGCAGCGCGCACGGACCAAGCTTGCTCATGCCGCGCTGTTGCCCGAGGAGAGGGCAGCAGTCGCCCTGAGTCAGGTCGAAGCCGAGGCGGTCTTGGACGTGTTGACCGCGGGGTGGTTCAGTCGGCACCTGGAGCTCTGAGCGGCTTGGAGCGGTGCAGCGTGTTGGGCTCGGCCGGGCGTTCAGGCCGTACCGAGGTGGGACCGCGACCGGGGGTTTCTCGCGGGTTCACCGGGGCAGCGGGCTGGCAGAGTTCCGTCAGACGGAGTAGAACGCCGGCGCCATGCTCAGCGAGACTCGTGGAATTCTGGAGGACCTCAAACGGCGTGTCGATGCGCTAAGGGGGTCTCTTTGACGTCCCGAAGCTGAAGCGCGAAGTCGAAGAGTCCGACAGCCTGTCCAGCGATCCCTCCTTCTGGGAGAACCAAGAACGGGCGCAGGCGGTGCTGCGCCGCCGCGCCGCGGCCCAACAGAAGCTGCAGCAGGCAGAGTCGCTCACGCGCGACGTTTCGGATGCCTTGGAGTACCTGGAGCTCGGCGCGGCCGAGGGCGATGAGAGTGTGCTCGAGGATGTGGCGGCGCAAGTCGAAGGGCTGACCGCACGAGTGCGCAGCGCAGAGCTACAGCGCATGCTGTCCGGACCCGCCGATCACGCGAACGCCATCGTCAGCGTCCACCCTGGAACCGGCGGCACCGAAGCCAAGGACTGGGCGGAGATGTTGCTCAGGATGTATCTGCGTTGGTGCGAGCGACGGGGCTACAAGACCGAGCTCATCGACTTCCAGGTAGGCGACGAAGCCGGCATTGATGGCGCTTCGTTCATTGCCAGCGGCACCAACGCATACGGATACTTGCGAGCCGAGATGGGGGTGCACCGACTGGTGCGCATCAGTCCCTACGACGCGAGTGCCCGACGTCACACCAGTTTTGCCGCGGTCGAGGTCACGCCTGACATCGAAGAAGAGATCGAGGTGGACGTTCAGGACACCGACCTCGAGGTGTCGACCATGCGCGCCGGCGGCAAGGGTGGCCAGAACGTCAACAAGGTGGAGACCGCAGTACGGATGAAGCACACCCCGTCGGGGATCGTCGTGGTGTGTCGGGCCGAGCGGAGTCAGCACCAGAACCGCCATATGGCCATGAAAATGCTCAAGGCCAAGCTCTACGAGATTGAGCTCAGGAAGCGTGAGCAACAGCAACAAGAGTACGAGGCCGCCAAGGGCCAGATAGCCTGGGGCCACCAGATCCGTAGCTACGTGCTGCAGCCCTACCGGATGGTTAAGGATTTACGGACCGAGGTGGAGGTCGGCGATGTCGATTCGGTCCTGGACGGAGACCTGGATTCGTTCATTGAAGCCTATTTAATGCAGAACGCGGACCGTAACGCGGACCGCGAGAACCGGGCCACCGGCGTGGACAATTGACCTCACCGTGGACGCGCCTGCCCACCCGCGCTAGACGCCCGAGCGAGACATGAGCGACAGTCGTGATCAAGACGCCGGTCGGGCAGAGCAGGCCCTGATTGACGCGCGCCGGGAGAAGGCGGAACGGGTGCGCGGGGACGGCAGCCCGTTTGCCAACGACGTCGACCTGGCGGCGCTCACTCGACTGCGTGACATCAGGGCACGCTACACGGAAGCACTCGCCGGGCCTGCCGAAGAGCGGCGCTACGATCCAGAGCGCGTGGCGAAGGACTCGGATGTGGTGTTTCACGTCGCCGGGCGGGTCATGGCGCGCCGAGGCTTCGGGAAGGCGTCTTTCCTGAGAGTGCGAGACGCCACCGGTGAGATCCAGCTGTTTGCCAAGCAGGACGTCATGGGCGACGCCTTCGTACGGCTCGAAGACATCGACCTGGCCGACCACGTGGAGGCCAGCGGTCGGCCGATGGTGACCAGGACTGGAGAGCTCAGTCTTCAGCTCAGCCACATACGCTTGCTCACCAAAGCGTATCGACCGCTGCCCGACAAGTGGCACGGTCTAACCGACGTCGATCTGCGGTACCGCCGACGCTACGTCGACCTCGTTGCCAACCCGGACGTGGCAGCGGTGCTGCGCGCGCGGGCGCTGATTGTCCACACCCTGCGCGAGTTCCTCGATGCGCGCGGCTTTCTCGAAGTCGAAACACCCACCTTGCACAGCCTGGTGGGAGGGGCTGCGGCGCGCCCCTTCGTGACGCACCACAACGCACTCGACCTCGAGCTCTTCCTGCGTATCGCGCCGGAGCTCTACCTCAAGCGGCTGCTGGTGGGTGGCCTGGAGCGCGTGTACGAGATCGGTCGCTGCTATCGCAACGAGGGGCTCAGCACTCGGCACAATCCCGAGTTCACCATGCTCGAGTTCTACCAAGCGTACGCCACCTACGAGACGCTCATGGATCTGGCCGAGCAGATGCTGCGGTTCGTGGACCGAAGGCTGGAGGCGGGGATGACGAACCTGGGCCTCGATCCGTTCCTCCAGCAGTGGCGCGAGGCACGTCCTTTCACCCTGGACGAACCATTTGCCCGAGTTCCGCTGGCGGACGCGGTCGAGTTTGCCATTGGGCGAGCCAAGCTTCCGGAGGGCCTACTCTCCAACCTCTTCGCGGCCGCAGTGGTGGCGGCACGGGATGATGCTTCCGGTGAGCAAGAGCGCGCCCGGTACTTCGAGGCCGTCGACCGATATCGTGCCGGGTCGCCGCGTGCCGGCGAGATCGAGTGGGGCAATCTCCTGACCGGATTGGGCGCGTGTGACAGCGACGGGGAACGGCTCTTCGTCGCGTACGAGTACTTGGCCGAACCGTTCCTCAAGGAGGACTACCGCAGTCGCGACGGATCCCGGAGCCTGCCGGTGTTCATTCGGGACTACCCGGCGGAGGTCTCGCCGTTGGCGCGCCGCAGCGACGATCGGCCCGAGCTAACCGACCGTTTCGAGCTTTTCGTGGATTCGCGCGAGCTCTGCAACGCGTTCAGTGAGCTCAACGATCCCGACGACCAGGAGGCGCGCTTCCAGGACCAGGTCGCCCGCAAGAGTCGAGGCCAGGAAGAGGCCATGGACTACGATGCAGACTACATTCGGGCCCTGCAGCACGGCATGCCGCCCGCCG
Organism: uncultured Polyangiaceae bacterium; assembly: GCA_964610275.1. Taxonomy (GTDB): domain Bacteria; phylum Myxococcota_A; class Polyangia; order Polyangiales; family Polyangiaceae; genus JAFGBI01. The sequence continues at coordinate 6,299 of CAZSVU010000363.1, forward strand.
CGGGGTTTGGCTTGGGCGTGGATCGTCTGACCATGATGTTGACGGCCCAGCCGTCCATTCGGGACGTGATTGCCTTCCCGCTCTTGCGGCCGGAGACCGGCGTTTGATGCCAGCCTGGGCTGCACCTGCCGCACGGAGTGCCGGCGCGGTTGGCGGGTGGCTGGCCGAGATCTGGAGCGCCCTCGGCACGGGTGGCCGAATAGCGGTCATCGTGGTTGGGACGATTCTGGTGGTGGCCCTGATCGGCCTGGGGCTCCGCCGGCTGGGCAAGTCAGTGCTCTGGACCCTGCTGTGGGGGTTGACCATTACCTGCTTCGCCGGCGCCGCCAGCCTGGGGTGGTGGGCGTACACGCTGCCGCAGCCCCGCGGCAGCTACTTCGTGCTTTGGCACCAGATCGTGCGCGTGGGCGCCGTGCTGTGCGCCGCACTGTTCGTGGTTGGCGTTCTGGGGCTGATCTTGCCCAAGCTACTCAACCGACTGGAGCGTGTCGGCTTCGTGAACTTCGTTGCCGTGCGCCACGTGCGGGCCGGCAAGAGCGGTTTCCTGACGCTGATTTCACTGCTGTCCATCTTGGGGGTGGCGGTCAGCTCGCTGGCGTTGTGCGTCGTCGTTTCGGTCATGGGAGGATTCGGCGCGGATCTCAAGCGAAAGATCCTGGGAAACAACGCACACATCAAGATCGAGGCGACGCAGGTGGGGGGCTTCGACAACTGGCGGGGCACTCTGGACGCAGTGAGGGCGCTCCATCCACGCGTCGAGGCAGCGACACCGGTCGCCGGCGGCGAGGCCATGGCCTCCAGTTCGACCAACACGGCGGGAGTGTTCGTTCGGGGAATAGACACCGCATCGATCGGCAACGTCATCGATCTGATCGACAACATCGAAGTGGGTCGATTCAGCTACCTGGACGACACGCAGAAATTGGCGCGTTTGCCCGCGGACGAGGTGATCGGGTTGGGGCCGTCCGGAGAGCGATTCCTGAAGGGCCCGGACGGGCGAGAGTTACTCGGCGACACGCTCAGCGATCTCGACCCCGACGTGGAGGCGGCGGTCTACGCGGAGGATGAGTACCCGGGCATCATTCTCGGTCGCGAGCTCGCCAAGACACTGCACGTCTACATCGGGGACGAGATCACACTGATTTCGCCCTTGGGCGATCTGGGTCCTATGGGGGTGATGCCGCGCAGTCGGCGCTTCCGGGTCGCAGCGATCTTCTTCAGCGGAATGTACGAGTACGACGCCAGCCACGCGTACATGAAGCTGGATGTGGCACAGGAGTTTCTCGACCTGGGCCACAAGATCACGGCCATCGAGATACGGGTGCCCAACGCCGAGGCCGTGGAGGAGGCGCGACCGTTCGTCGTGGAGGCTGCCGCGCGGAAGGACGTGCGGGTGAAGGATTGGAAGGAAGCGAATCGTCAGCTCTTCAGCGCGCTGAAGCTGGAGAAGATCGCCACCTTCATCATCCTCTCCATCGCCATCGCCGTGGCCAGCTTCTGCATCATCTGTACGCTGCTGTTGATGGTGACCGAGAAGAGCAAGGAGATCGCCATACTCAAGGCGATCGGGGCGTCGGATGGGATGATCCTGCGGACGTTCATGACCGAAGGGATTACCATCGGCGCGATCGGTACCGTGTTTGGCGTGACTTTTGGCTTCGCGCTCGCCCGAGGTCTGAAGGCGTTGGGGATGAGACTCGACCCAGACGTCTACTACGTGGATCGGTTGCCGATCCACGTCGACCCCATCGAGTATTTGCTGGTTGCCGTTGCCGCGTTGGCCATCACCAGCGCAGCGACTATCTATCCTGCCATCGCAGCCAGCCGGCTGCGGCCGGTCGACGGCATTCGCTACGAGTGAGACTCAAGTGGAACGAGAGCTCGTCATCGTCGAGGAACTGCACAAGGACTTCATGCACATGGGGCGCACGCTTCAAGTGTTGAAGGGAATCAACCTGACCATCTACACGGGTGAGATTCTAGCGATCGTGGGTCCCTCGGGTGCGGGGAAGAGCACGCTCTTGCACTGCATCGGCACGCTGGACCTGCCCACCAGCGGACGGATCCACTTGGCGGGTGAGGAGCTCACCAAGATGAGCTCGGGGCGCCTGGCCGCGATCCGAAATCGAGAGTTGGGCTTCGTGTTTCAGTTCCACCACCTGCTGCCGGAGTTCACGGCTCTGGAGAATCTGATGATGCCTGGGCTGATCCAGGGTCGGTCCCGCAAGGAGATGAC
>CAZSVU010000364.1:0-8505 GCA_964610275.1 uncultured Polyangiaceae bacterium
ACCCACCATACCGGTCAACGAGCGCGTGGGCGGCGCCTCGGCGCCCCTCTCGCACTGCAGCCACGAGCGCCCCATCGTTCTCGGGGATCTTGTGGAGCGAGATGACCTCGGCGTGGGTCTGCTCCGGGCTGGAGGTCTGGTTGGCTGCAGTCAAGGGGGTGAACTAGAGCTCCCGGTGGGAATCACGCACATGGGCTGTGCTGCTACTGAACTCGTTGGGCAAGGTCGATGTTGGGGGGTGGCGGCAGGGTCATGCCGTCACCGAGGTAATAGTCTACCATCGTGGACTGGCGGTATCCATGCACCGTCAGACAGTTCCGGTACTCGGGGTTGTGCAGCAACGTGTAGAGGCGAAGGTCCGTTTCGTAGCCCGTAGCGAAGATCCGAATTTCATTGTGGTTCGGACCCTCCATCAGGATTTCCTCGCGCCAGTCGCCAAAGTAGTCGCCCCCATTCGCGGTCTTGATCGCCACCTCCGCGCGGCCGTCCGAGTCGAAATCAAATACGGTGAGTCCGTCCCAATGCCCATTGCTGATGGCGGTGGGCCCCCCTTCGATGTTGTTCCTGTCCACTCCATTGGGTCCGAGATCGATCCGCCAGAGAAACGTGCCGTTACGTCGATACGCATCGACCATCCCCGCGCCTTCGGTGTTGGGAATTCGGTCGACCACGTAGTCGAGCTCGCCGTCGCCATCGAGATCGCCCACCCAAGCGAGATGCACGTAGCTGTCACCAGCATCCTGCAGGGGGATGCTCAGATAGCCATTCTCCAGGTAAGGACCGGATCCGCTCGGGTCACCTGCCTGTCCGTCCAAAACCGGACGCACGAAGTAAGTGGCGCTGCTGCTCGGGCTCGAGTCGATACAGTTCGTGGCTTCGGTGGGACCCGTCGAACAGATCTGGGTCGCGCTGCCCCCGACCTCGCGGTAGACGTTGAAGCCGATCCCATCAGGATCGGTGCCAAAGAGCCTCCAGCTGACCAGCGCCGTCCCGGAGCCCTGGTTCACCGCCACCACGCCGCGGTCCAGACACTCCATGATGCGGCCCCCCGGGACTCCTCCGCTGCACGCGCCCACGGAAGTCTGTCCGCCGGTGCCGGCTGCGCCACCGACTGGTGGTGTCCCGCCTTCACCCACGAACCCGGCTGACCCCGCGGTCCCACCTGTGAGCAGCGCGCCACCGGTGCCCGGTGCACCGCCGGTGGCGACCTCGCCGGCGGATCCCCCCGTCGGCGCGGTGCCGCCGGTGCCGCCCTGCGGCAATGCGCCGCCGGATCCCACCACCGATCCACCTGAGCCGGGAACAGTACCTCCGCCGGATCCCGAGGGCAGGCCACCGACGCCCACCGGACCCGATCCGCCGACTGGTACGTTGATGTCTCCGCCGGATCCGATCAGCGGTGCACCGCCGGCCCCGACCACCGCGCCACCCGAACCGACCACACCGGGCTCACCGCCAATCCCCGCGACCGTGCCTCCAGCAGCCAACGCGCCTCCAACCCCCGCGAGCATCCCCCCTGCAGAGAACGCGCCTCCGGTGCCCGCTGCGACCGTGCCACCAGTGCCGGAGAGCGAGCCAGGCGCTCCAGCGTTATCGGCAAAGCCTTGCTCGTCCGAAGCAGAGCATCCGGCAACGAGCACGGCGAGCGCTGTGGTGAGGAGTAAGGGATTGTGCGAGCGTACGTACATCAGCGGCCTCGCGGTCCGGCTGGGCACCCATCGCCATCAAGGCCACGAGGCCCGCTTCTGATGATCTAAGTATTCCGAGCGATCCAAAGCGGCTCACGCCGGCGCCTGACCCGCACCATCCGGGCTACCGCACGCACCTCACCAGCAGGTCGTCGCGCCCGTGCCCCGAATAGCCGTCGTTGTAGTTGAGCCCCCAGGGCAAGTCTGGATCTGAGCCGGCCCACTCCGTCTGCGACCAGTAGTAATGGTTCGGGGCCGTGTCAGGAAAAGTGCTGGTGTCGATGGCCGGAGACACGGTTCGCTCATCCACCAGGGTCGCCAGCTCGTTGACACTCGGCAGCCGCCAGGCGTTTCCGTTCAGGTTGAACTCGGAACAGTACGTGACGGCGTCTTCGTAGCTCATGGACGCTGGGCTCGTGGCCTGGGTCCAAATGAGCCCTGTCCAGCGGTCCCGGATCTCACCAGCAGTGACCTCCGAATAGAGGTCGGGAGGCGGATCTTGACTCGTGCTCCCATCGGCGGGCCCTCCGCGAACGCATCGAGCATTGTACTCACCGGTGGTGTAGCCGTTGTTGCTGGTCAGGCCCTCGTAGAAGTTCACGATCCAAGAGCGCGGCGGATCGGCGGACACGGCCCAAGGCGTAGCGGTCCAGAAGAATCCCGAGGGCGTCGGCAGCACCGAAGTATCGACGGCAGGGCTCGTGCGCGTGTGATCCACGATGGACAGGAGCTCGATGCGTGTGGGCAGGCGCCAGTCGTCGTGCCCTGCCAGAGACAAGTCCTCGCAGTAGCTGATGGCGTCGCTCCAGACGTAGCTGCCCCCGACGTCCTGCTGCCAGATCAGCCCGGTGACGTCGTCCTGGACCGTGCCATCGCCGTTGTCCGTGTGGCTAGCCGAGTTCGGTAGTCCGGTGCTCGGGGGATTGGGCATGGGCCAACACGCCCAGGAGTAGGTGCCGCAGGTGGTCGCCGCACCACCTGTGCCGGTCTCACCTCCGCTACCGACGGCTCCGCTCGCGCCGGCCTCTCCTCCGCTTCCGACGGCTCCCCCGGTATCCGACGATCCTCCGCTGCCGAGCGTCCCGCCCATCGCCACTGCACCGCCAACGGCGACGTTGCCTCCGGTGCCGACGCTCCCACCTGCACCGAATACGCCCCCCAAACCGACAGCGCCACCGGATGAATCCCCTCCCCCGATGCCAAGCACACCGCCGGCCGCGGGACTGCCTCCGGCGCCCAAGGCTCCGCCGACCGCGACCCTGCCGCCGGAGCCGACGTCACCGCCCGCGCCGATGATCCCTCCGGTCGCGGTTAATCCGCCCGTCGCCACTCCCCCTCCGCTCCCCGGGAGGCCTCCCAGCCCCGCGGTCCCATCGAGAGCACCGCCCGCGCTTGCGCCACCAGCGGACTGATTGCCTCCGACCGCAGTGCCGCCAGCAGCGACGGAGCCCCCGGTCGCGTCGAGCACGCTTGGTGAACCAGCCTCGCCCGAGCCCTCGGAAATTGCCGGCTCGCACGCCAAGATTGCGAACGCAAACGTGAGCGCGGACGCACGGATCAGCGGCACCCTCATTCGGGGATCCCTTCCATTTCCAAGCTGAGTATCGCGACGGAGTCAAAGCGGCTCACGCGCGCAGACACGCCTGGCACGACGACACATGACCCGACCGGACGAGTCCGGTCGCCACGACGCACGTCAAGTACGCTCGTGGGGACCGATGTCTGGGGTGCCCTGGTAGAGCGCGTTGCCCCAGAAGTCCGATCCGCCATTGTCCGTGATCGAGACTCCGGCATTTGTGGCAGGGGAGCCGTCGAGGAGCTGGAACCCCGCCAGGCCGTCGAGCGCGGGTCCGGAAACGCCGCCATCCGGCCGAACGCTACTGTCCGCGAAGAGGGGAGCACCCGTTTGGGCGCCGGTGCCGGTTGCGGTGACGCCGCTGAAGAGGTTGTTGGCGTAGGTCGCGGCCGTCCCCGTGGAGACGAGGGATTGCGATCGGCTCGAGTGAAAGATGTTGTTGGATAGCGCGTAGGCTCCCGAATTCATATAGGAGGATCCGCCCGAGCTACCCACCAAGTCGCCGCTCCCCAGGCCATCGATGAAGAAAAGATTGTTGTACGTTTGGTTGACGGCACTCGAGTCGGAGTGAAGGTTGATGCTCCACCGGCTGTTGTTGATCACCAAGTTGTAGCGAACGATCGAATCGCCGAAGGCGAACTGGCAGAGCAGGATGCCGTCGCCATTGTCGTGGACGTAGTTGTACTGAATGACGGTGTTGGTTGTGGCTCGATCGGCGTCGATACCGTTGGAGTCGGCACCGCCTGCTTTCCGCACCGTTCCGAACGTCTCATTGTATTGGATGAGCACGTCGTCGGCATTGTAGGCTTCGATGGCGCTCGTACCCGAATCTTCGCAGACATTGCGCTCGATCACGACGTGCTGTGCGCCCGTGAGGTAGATGGTGTTGCAGCCATACTGAGTATTCGTCTGACTCAGGTAGTTGCCACGAATCACGATGTTGGTGTGGGGAGCGAAGCTGCTATCGGTGGTTGAGCTTCTCACTCCCCACCCGTAGCCGCCGTCGAGTTGCTTGAATATGATCCCGCCAAATGACGTGTCCTGAATTACGTTGTTCTCGATGACCACGTCATTGAACCAGGTTCTGACCCCACTATCGGATTCGATCTCGAAGACGATGCCGCCTGTACGTTTCGACGCATCCCAGCCCGTTTGAAACGTCACCCAGGGGGCGTCGTTGTCGGCGGAGTCACCGCCAATCCAATAGACTTGCCCCGTCACGTCGTGCACGAAGGTATCGCGAATGTAGATGTGATCGAGGGCTCCAACATCCCTGCCGCGAACGGAAATGCCGCGATAGTCCCCAGGAGCTCCTTGATCGTTGGTGAGCTCGAGGTCGTTGATTTCCCAGTATTCGACGTTGTCGAGGAGCAGGGCCTGTAGATCCCCGGAGCCTGCGGCAATGAGCGGACGGTTTCCAGAGCCGTATTGCGCTACGGTAATCGGCGCTTCCTCCGATCCAGAGCCTTGCGGAGCGAGCTCGCCCACCCAGCTCCCATCCGCCACAAAGCAGAGAGCGTCGCCGGGGCCGAAGAGTTCTCGGTTGACTCGTTCGAGCGACTGCCACGGCGTGTCTGGGCTACTTCCGTCGTTGGAGTCATTTCCCGTCGCAGAATCCACGAAGTGGGCATTCGGGTTGTCCGGCGTGCACCCGGTCGTCACGCTCCCACCCTCGCCTCCAGCTCCGGCAGTCCCCCCCGTGGAGCTGATGCCGCCGGTGTTGGTGACGCCGCCGGTGTTGGGAGCGCCGCCGCTATTGGTGACGCCTCCGGCTCCGGCAGTCCCTCCCGTGGAGCTGATGCCGCCCGTGTTCGTGACACCGCCGCTGCTGGGAACGCCACCGCTGCTGGTGACGCCACCGGCGCTGGTGACGCCGCCGGTGTTGGGAGCGCCACCGGCACTGGTGACGCCACCGGCGCTGGTGACGCCGCCGCTGCTGGTAACGCCGCCGCTGCTGGTGTAGCCGCCCGCGCCGATGATTCCGCCGGTCGCGATGGACCCGCCCGTCGCCACTGCGCCGCCGCTCCCCGGGAGTCCCCCCAGCCCCGCAGTCCCGCCGAGGGCACCGCCCGCGCTTGCGCCACCAGCGGACTGACTGCCTCCGACCGCCGTGCCACCAGCAGCGATGGAGCCCCCGGCCGCGTCGAGCACGCTCGGTGAACCAGCCTCGCCCGAGCCCTCGGAATTCGCCGGCCCGCACGCCGAGATTGCGAACGCAAACGTGAGCGCGGACGCACGGATCAGCGGCACCCTCATTCGGGGATCCCTTCCATTTCCGAACTGAGTATCGCGACGGCGTCAGAGCGGCTCACGGAGACGGGAACGCCCGGCGTAGCAGCGGAAACCTGCCGGCGAGACGGACACGGATGCTGACACCTGGCGGCAGGACCGCACCTCGTGCTGTACCAGTATTCGGCCGACACCAATCTCGCTGGATCCATGCTGGATGCGCCAGGGCGGCCCACTGAGTTCCCGGTTGCACTACCCTGCCGACCATGGACGCGCTCATCCTTCAGCTCTGCGTTTCGGTCGTCGCCGGTTGGGTGAATCGCGGCCAGCAGCAGGTGATCGAGTACCTGGTCGAGGAGAACCGCGGTCTCCATGAGCAACTCGCCGGCCGACGCCTCCGGCTGAGCACCACTATCTGCGCTTTGCCTGCTGTCAGTCCGTCGCGGAGCCCGATGAGTGGCGGACGAGCCGGGCCGTTCTGGGGGGCCGAGTGACGACCTGCCGACCCGACGCTTCCTGCTTGCAGCGCAGATCCTGGAAGATGCGCCGCAAATCATTGCCGTGCCGTGCGGCGTGTTGGGCGCGCGCCCTTCTCACTTCTTCGACGATCTCATCCGTCCACATGTTTCCACTCCTCGAGTAGTTCTTCCGGGGTGCAGATGACCGGCGCCTCGTATCCGGCCGTGGCACACGTCGACTCGATTCGGCTTCTGGTGGCAGCGTTTGCGATGTGCCTGCAGTTCCAGGTCATCAGGTAGTGCATGCCGTGCACCGCAGCCACGGCGACGTGGAGCGCGTCCTCTGCCGCGGTCTCGGGGACAGCGCCGTCAGCCACGAGTTGTTCCGCCAGCTCAAGGCAGACATCAGACAGGTCAAGCCGCGCAAGGTCGCCAAGGATGCCCGCCCGACGAGCCGCTGCCTCTGCGTCACCGGCCGACGCCTCCTCCACCACGAGCTGCGAAATGAACAGCTCGAAGGCGCTGGCTCTCGTCGTCCACCATTCCTCGGTGATCTGTTGGTGTGCCGCAACCCGGAGATCCCGGCTCGGGCGCGCAGCAAGGTAGCTGACCACTGTGGTTTCGAGGTAGACGCTGGGACGCTCGGCCACTGCCAGAATGCTAGCCCAACTCCGGCGGCCTGGCCCCCGATTTCGGTCCTGAGCTTCAGCATGGGGACGATCATTGGAGGCGCGCCTGAAGAACGCGGTTCTGGACGATTGTCTCCAACCCGGTGTTTCTGAGGAATCCAGCGTGCTGATCAGGACCTCCCAAGGCGTGGCTCATGCAATTGCATTCCGCGTGAGTCACGGCGCTTCTCCGACCAAGAGTCCTCCGGGCGTGATTCGAAGGGACAGTGCACGTACCGGTGGTGGACCACCACTTTGGACGCGTCTCGTCGATTTCATAAGCTGATGCCGACATCACTGCCCTGCCTGGGGGCTCCGGGTGTGTTGGTCCCCACCTGGCGTCACCCGCAATCCGCATGCTAGATTTTCACGATGCTTGTTCGGGGGATGCTGGGAGCGCTGTTGGGTGTCGTCCTGCTGCAGGTCGGCTGCAGTGGTTGGGCCAACACGACGAACACGAACAGACGGGAACGCCCGGCGCAGCAGCGGAACTTTGCCGGCGAGACGGACACGGATGCTGACACCCGGCGGCAGGACCGCATGGACGCAATTCGGATTTGGTTAGACGCCTATTCGCGATTTCGCCAACGACCAACGAACGCGTGGTTTGACCCGGTTTCGCGCAGTCGCGATATCTGGTTGGCAAGCGCGGGCTCAGCCCGTGACCTGACTTCTTCGAACGAGTCCAGCGAGACCAGGTGGCCGCTGATGCGCGTACGTTCTTGCAGTCCCTTGCCCCTCACTACCGCGCTCGCCTTGGTCAGTGGCGGCTGCTCCGCGAATGACTCCGCACTCTCGGGAGTGTTTCCGAACGAGGGCTTCGGGGTCGAGCCCGAAGCCTTGGAGACCATCAAGGACACCACGCTGCGGAATGCTCGACCCGGTTGAGACCGGCTCGGCCTTTCGTGCTGGGGCTTCACTTTGCTGCCGCCCGAAACCCGAGTCCGAAGCCACGGTAGAATGGAACGTGTTTCGGCGACACCTGCCAAGCTCCTGGCGTGCGCAGAACAGGTCGGAATCCAGCATGAAAGTATCACTAGTCGCCCAGCATCGAGGGGACCGAGTCGGTGCCTTCGCCACTTCGACCGAGCATGTCTGCCGCGCGCTGCGCTCCGGCCGTACCTATCTGGCCCTCGTCGCAGCAGGCGCGGTGGTGATGGGCTGTTCTTCCGAAGAAGGGGAAGGAACGGTCCCCGACGGGGCTGCCGGAACGGAAGCTTCGGCGATGACAGGCGGCGTGCAAAGTTCCGATGGCACGACCGGGGGCGCAATTGCTTCTGGCGGAACCGCGACGGGTGGATCCGGCATCGGCGGTGCGCCCGCGGGCGGCGCTGCAACCGGTGGTGCGGGAACGGGCGGAACGACGATCGGCGCCGGGGGCATGGGTATCGGCGGGCTGGTCGGTAGTGGTGGCCTCGTCGGTAGTGGTGGCCTGGTCGGCAGCGGCGGCCTGGTCGGCAGCGGTGGCCTGGTCGGCAGCGGCGGTGATCCCGGCAGCGGTGGCCTGGTCGGCAGCGGTGGCCTGGTCGGCAGCGGCGGCGATCTCGGCGGTGGCGGCATTGGTGTCGCGGGCACCCCAGGCGCGGGCGGCGACCAGGGTATCGGAGGCGATCCGGGAGTCGGAGGCGATCTCGTCGCCGGAAGTGGCGGAAACAGTGCGGGCGCCGGCGGAGCTGGCGCGCCCAGTGGCGGCACTGCTGGCAGCGGAACGGGGGGGTTTGCTGGCTCCTGTGAGCTTGGCGTTTACGATCCGAGCGACCCGCCACAGGTCCTGCAGCTTTCCGGGTCCACCTACACACATGATCCGTCGGCCATCGAAGCCGGCGGGCGCTACTACCTGTTCGCCACCGGCTTGTCCCACTCGACATCGGACAACCTGACGAACT
>CAZSVU010000365.1:0-8446 GCA_964610275.1 uncultured Polyangiaceae bacterium
AGGTAGGGTGGCAGCTTGCGCTTGGTGGGCTTGCCTGCAGAAGCGGATCCGTCGCTGCGTGAAGCGCCTGGGCGCGCTGATTCCTTGCGCGGCTTGGACTTGCCGGGCGCCGCCGCAACCTCGAGAACCCGAGCCGGGGCCTTCTTCTTTCCACCGGATGCGTGCGCGGCTTTCGGGCTGTCCGCCTTGGCGGCCGTGGGCTTCTTCTTGGCGGCCGCGGGCTTCTTCTTGGCGGCCGCGGGCTTCTTCTTGGCGGCCACGGGCTTCTTCTTGGCGGCCGCGGGCTTCTTCTTGGCGGCCGCGGGCTTCTTCCTGGCGGCCGGCTTCTTCGCGCCCTTCTTCACAGCAGCCGTGGTCGACTTCTTCGCCTGCTTCTTCTGAGCGGCGGAGCGCTGCCGTTCGGCGCCCTTGGCTGCCACGGGCTCTGGTGCACCTGGTTCGGCTTTGTCCGGTTGCCGAGCACCATCGCCGACGTCTCCTCGAGCCACCGCTTCGCCGGCATCGGCCTTGGGCGACGCGTGCGCCGATTCATCCGGCTCATCGGCAGTGGATCCCGTCGGGACCGATCGAAGGTGAGCGCGTTTGGCAGCGCGGGCTCGATCGAGCTCCTGTCGCGCCGGCCCTTGCACTTGCACGGCCACCTCACGGGGCACGTCGTCCGGCCAGACCATGCCGCGCCGATCTTCACTGATGAGCGCGAAGACGGCCTTCCAGGGGATCCGGCAGAAGCATGGAGATCGATTGAAGCTCAAAGTGCACGAAACGGCCTCGTCGTCCAAGTGCAAGTCCGGTATCGGCACCGGCATGTTCAAGCCGATTTGAAGGACCAGCCGGGGCTGCTTCTTGAACCACGGGGGAACGATCACGTCCTCAGCGCGCGGGTCGAGGTGGACAAAGACCGTCGACTGCTGCAACAGCGCAGTCGCCACCTCTTTCTTTGGCGGGAGGTCCACAGGCATGGTCCGGGCTCAATACCGCTGGCCACCCAAAAGTGCCAGCGCTCCGGGCACTCGCCGCTTCGCAAACGGGGCTCGTCGCACGTGCGCGTCTGGCCCCGCGGAGCTGGCGCGGCTCCGACCGCGCGGCCGGCACTCAGCGCAGACTCCGCACTCGGCATCGCGTAGCTCGTTCAGTCGAGCTCCTTGGGACGCCAGAAGCACACCAGCTCCCCGGCTGCGTGCACGCTCAGCTCGTCCCAGCTCTCGATCGCCAGCGAGATCACCGCAAGCGCTGCCGTGGGCATCGCGCGCTCCTGTCCAGTCAAGCGCGCCAGCAGGCTTTCGATACCCGGATTGTGACCCACTGCGAGCACTCGCTCGAGATCGCCATTCAGCCTGCGCAGGACGTCGATGTAGCTCGCCGGAGCGGCCAGGTAGAGCTCCGGGCTGAGCTGTACTTCGCCCTCAACCCCGCTCTCTTCGGCAACCGCCCGAGCCGTGGCGCGGGCTCGCACTGCCGTGGAGCTGACGATCCGATCCGGGACGAGCTTCTGCTGGCGCAGGAGCTGGCCCATGCGTGGAGCAGCCTTCTGGCCACGCTTGTTCAGCGGTCGATCGTGGTCGCTGCAGCCGGGATCCTTCCAGCTCGACTTGGCATGGCGCAGAAGCATCAAGGTCTTGGGCATGGCGCGACCGGACTGAACCTCGCTCCGTGGCGTTTCGTCAAGCTCAGGCCATGCTATCGATAGGGCTCGACTTCGGAGTGCCGCATGTCACCCACACCGCCCTCCCCTCTTCCGTCCGGTTCCGAGCAGGTTGGCGCCTGGGCTCGTCGCAGAGGCTTCAGCTACGAGCCACGACCGGACTCGGGGTGGTTCGAGGCCTGGGAGCCCTACGACTCCATGACCAGCCCGGAGGCGTACTTCAACGCCGTGTCGTGGGTGCTTGCTCCGGGTACCCTCACCCTGGTGGAACCGTGGTTGGCTCCCGTCGACTCGGAGCCGCTCGGCCGAACGGCGCTAGTCTTCGTGCAGCACCCCGCTTTCGTGCGGCGCGCCGCCGCCCGCGTCGGGGAGCACTTCAACACTCGGGTCGCCTACCTCGAGAACCCCCCACCGCCAACGGTGACGGTGGGCGACCCCGCCTGGGATGGTTGGGCGATCACACTGGCTGCGTCGCCCTCCGAAGCCGCCGCCGCGTTTCCGCGCGGAGCGCGGGAGCTGCTGCGCAGCTGGGGGTTCATGGGGCACATCGAGGTGCGGCCGGGAGGTCTGGTGGTGAACTTCGCCGGGCTGTCTCCCCTACCGGAGCACTTCGAGCGCATCGCGGCAGCCGTGGGCGAGCTGGTGGCCCGGTTCTGCGCCGGCTAGTGCTCCAGCGGTGGCTAGCGATTTCAGGTCGTTACTTGCCGGACACCGCACTGGCAACCGGGCGGGCGTGATCTCTCACCGGATGCAGTGCTACCTTCGAGCCAACACGCATGGGGCAACAAATCTTGGTCGTCGAAGACGAGCCCGCCATCGCAGAATCCGTCGCCTATGCGCTGCGTCGTGACGGGTTCATGGTCGACACCGCCGAGACCTACGCCGAAGCCGAACGCAAGGCCGGCCAAGCCGAGCTCATCGTGCTCGACCTGATGTTGCCCGACGGGAGTGGCTTCGACCTCATCGGCACCTTGCGGCGGAATTCCATTCCGACTCCCATCATCGTGCTGTCCAGCCGGGATGGTGAGGCCGATCGCGTCGCCGCCCTCGAGACCGGTGCCGACGACTACGTGACCAAGCCATTCTCCCCGCGCGAGGTCGTGGCGCGCGTGCGCGCGGTCCTCCGTCGCATGGCCCCGCTCAACGGTGAGCCGCCCGCCGGCGGTCCCCCTCCGCCCATAACCGCCAACGAGGAGACCCGCCGGGCGCAGGTCAACGGTCAGCCGCTCGAGTTGACGCGGGTCGAGTTCGATCTGCTCGCGAGTCTAATCGCCAGCCCGGGGCGCGTGTTCACCCGAGCGCAGCTCATCGACCGGGTGTGGGGAGACGGATTCGCCATCAGCGACCGCACGGTCGACTCGCACGTCAAATCCCTGCGCCGCAAGGTGGGCGACGCGGGAGGAGACCCCGGGATCATCGAGACGGTTCGTGGCGTCGGCTACCGAATCAGTGAGAGCCCAACCCGGACAGGCGACGGCAACCCGTGACCCGTCTCATCATCGTCGCCAGCGCGGCGATTGGCTTGATCCTGTTCGTCGCCTTCATCGTCGCGCGCCTGGTCCGCAGCCGCACGCGCGGCATGTCGGTGCGGATGCAGGTGTTTCTGGCGCTCGCAGTCATCGTGGGAGCCTTCTCATTTGGACTCGGTCTGATGGTCATCGACCGGATCGAAGCGCGCGCCGTGCGCCTGGCCACCCAGGCCGCGGACGACGAAGCGGCAACCATTTCCGGCATGTTGGAAGGGGAAATGGATCGCACCGGCAAGAGCATCGAAGAGGTCGCCGAGTTACTCAATCAGGAGGCGTTGCTCGGGGCCGATCTGAGGCTCGAGCTCTTGGATCGAAACGGGCAGGTCGTGTTCCCGAGCCGTCGGGCGAGCGCCGTGGGCGAACCCGGTACGGTATCCGTCGACGCGCCCATCGAGGTGGGCGGGCAGCTCAAGGGGTCGGTGCGCGTGGTCAAGCCGACCGTGGTCATGCGTCGCATGCTCGCCGATTTCGCTCCCACGGTGCTGGTGATCAGCCTGGTGCTGGGCGCCGCGGCTGCCCTGGCCGCAGCCTGGATCGGTCGAGCGATTGCGCGTCCGATCGAGTCACTCAGCCACTTCGCCGAGCGAGTGAGCGCGGGAGAGCGAACCGCTGCGCCGCCCGCGGTGTTCGGGCGTGAGGTCACTCGGCTCACCGCTTCCATCGATTCGATGAGGCGCCAATTGGAGGGGCGGCCCTTCGTCGAGACCTTCGCCGCCGATCTCTCTCACGAGCTCAAGAACCCCGTGGCCGCCATTCGTGCCAGCGCCGAGGTGCTGGAGGAAGGAGCCCTGGAGGAGCCGGAAGAAGCGCGGCGCTTCGTGGGCCGAATCCTGGAATCGAGTCAGCGCATCGAACGCCTGCTCAATGATCTGCTCAGCCTGGCCCGAGTCGAAGCGCACGGGGTGGAGACGGCCAGAACCGTGGATCTCGGGGATCTCATCCGCTCGGCTTGCGAGAGCCTGCTTGAGGAGAGCAGTCGGGTCAGCATCACCACGCGTGGCGATACGCGCGTGCACGGTCACGCCACGTGGCTGGTGCGGGCGCTGCGTAATCTCGTCGACAACGCCTTGATCCACGGTGCGCCAGAAGCTGCGGTGACCGTCGAAGTCCGACGCGATGGCACCAACACCTGCGTCTCAGTCAAGAATCAGGGCGCCATTCAGAAGCACGTTCGCAAGCGCCTGTTCCGCCGGTTCGTCACGACCCGTTCCGGGCACGGAGGATCGGGGCTGGGTTTGGCGATCGTTCGAGCGGTCGCCGAGTCCCACGGAGGACACGTGCAGCTGGTCACTGACGGTCCGCCAGTGGTGGAGTTCCTGCTCACACTTCCGGTGAGCTGGCGGCCTGCTGCCACTGCCTCGAGCGATGGCTGGGAGGAGCCCAACGGCTCGCACGCGGAGTAGAGCCCCGTAGTAGGGAATGGGGCCGTCGACACCGTCGCAGCCCACGAGGTCGCGTCGAGGAGTCCTTGTGATTCCAGTCAGATGCGTTGGCGACATGGCAGAAGTACTGTGCGTACGTTCAGCCCAAGTCTCCTCGAAACCTTCACGAAGCCTGCGCGCACGAATGCCGGTCTTGTGGCAGCTTCATTGCACTTGTTTGAGCGGTCCTTGAGCGCTGCGGAGAGAGAAGCTCTGTGAGCAAACCAAACGGGACAATCCCTAGGCACGTTGCCATCATCATGGACGGCAATGGTCGCTGGGCTCAGGCCCAGGGCATGGAGCGAATCAAAGGTCACACCGAGGGTGCGCGGGCGGTGCGCAACGCCGTGGAGACCGCCACGCGGATCGGTATCGAGTACCTCACCCTGTATGCGTTCAGCGTGGCCAACTGGAAGCGGCCGCGCGCCGAGGTTGCGGCGTTGATGCAACTGCTCATCCGCTTCGCCAAGAAGGAGCGTATGGATCTGCGCCAGAACGGCATCCGCGTTCGGGTAGCGGGTCATCTAGGCGAGTTGCCTGACGCGACCCGGCGAGCCGTCGAGAACCTGATGCGGTTCACCGAGGACGGTGACCGCATGACGCTCACGCTCGCACTCTCGTACGGCGGGCGACAGGACTTGGTCAACGCCGCTCAGGCTCTCGCAGAGCGCGTTCGCGCGGGCGATCTGTCCCCAGAGCAGATCGACGAAGCCCACCTGCGGGGCGAGATGACCACCTCTCACCTCCCGGATGTCGATCTACTGATCCGCACTGGAGGCGAGAGTCGACTCAGCGACTTCCTGTTATTCGAAGCCGCGTACGCCGAGCTCCACTTCCTGCCCATCATGTGGCCCGAGTTCTCCCCCCAAACGTTGATGGATGCGGTGGCGGTATTCGGCAACAAGGAACGGCGCTTCGGCAGGACTTCCAAGCAGGTGGAAGACCACGGCGGCTACCTCGAGCCCGTTCACTACCGCGAGTCCGGCATCGAAGCGCGTCGGCTGGTCGCCAATAACTGAGCGGCCCGCCCCCCACGACGCAGACACCGCTGCGCCACGCTCACGCGCTGCTGAGTGACGTCGAGCTCAGAACTCGTATTCGACGGTATTCAGGCTCTTGGCCTTGTCCCGCCACTTGAGCTGGCTGATCTGCTGCCGAATGCATTCGGCCAGCTTCTTGTCCTTGGCCTCGATGTCGATGCCCACGGCACGCCCATCCCAGACCGCCACCTTGATCTTGAAGTGGTGCTGCGCCTTGAGCTTGCACGGCTCGTAGGTCGCGGGATCCGCCAGCGGCCTGCCCAGGGTCTCCTGATCGATGTTGAGTCGCTCGATCCCCGGGGGCACGGCGTTCATGGCATCGTTCACACTCATGCCCTCGGTGAACTCCGGCTCGGGCGGAGGCTTCTTGCCTTCCTCCTCCTCGTCCGCGCCCCTGCTGGCGCTGCCATCACTGGGGACGGAAGGCTGGTCGACTTCATCGTAGTCGTCCTCCTCCTCGTCCGTGGCCACACCATACTCATCAGTGGGGCTATCGGCGTTCTTGCCCGACCCGCCGCAGGCCACGCACACCGAGATCCCCAGTACGCCCAACAGAAATTCAATCCGACCCGCCATGGCCCGGGATGATAGGCCCGCAAGGGTGCTCAAGTCGAGACAAGCCAACCGCTTGATTTCCCGTAGCATTTCTTGCCACTCAGCTCCGCCGTAGGCCCCACCTAGCGCGATCGCTCGGCCATTTTTCGGGCTCGGCGGCGCCCGAACTCCCGCAGCGCCCGCCGCGCCAACCAGAGGTAAACGCTCGCATCGTGCCCAGACTCGAGCTGTTCGCGAGCCCGGGAGCAAAGTTCCTCGACCTCCCGTACCGCCCCGCGCTGGCGGTCGAGCGGAAGGTCAGGCCGCATCACCCGACGCCCTCCCCAGCCGGGACCGCACCAGCTCGTGCGCCGAGAACAACGCGCCGGAGTAGAGCACGGTGCTCAGCAGCGTACCGCGGAAGAACGGAATCGCTGCGACGTAGCACTCGGCGAGCCCCAGCAGGGTCATCGGGTAGCTGCGCCAAAGCGCCCACACCGCGAAATTCGTCACCAGATAGAACAGCACCGCCCCCCCCACCGCCGCTGCCGCAATCCAAACGACGCCGCGCCGCCGTCGCAGCTGCCACCCCGTCGCAACACACAGCGCAACGCACAGGTACACCACGGGCAGCAGCAGATGCATCCCTTGCCCGTCCACGATCTCGATGGCGACGTCACTCAGCACCATGGCCCCCAGCGGCACGGCCAGCGCGGCGCTCCGGTTGCCCAGGCGCGCTCCACCAAACAGGGCCATCGCTAGCACCGGCGTGAAGTTGGCCGGGTGCGGCAACAGCCGCATTGCCGCAACCACGAGAATCATCAGGGTTGCCGATGCCAACGTCGGGTCGATCACCAGCATGCGTTTGCTTCGGGACATGGACCACTGCTCCTGCGGCCCGCCGCCCGCGGGCACTTTGGGGGACCCAACGGAGCGCACGGACGAGGAAGCGGGTCGGGTAGAAGCCCTTGCCCCTCGCTCCCGCGCCCCGCGGAGTCGAGTTGGAATGAACCGCACGTCCAGCAGGTTTCCTGGCTTCCGGATCTTCCGCCGGCAGACCCTTCCCAGGCTCTTCGCCCAGTGGTGTGTCTACCTTTGTCCCCGGTTACAGTGGCGGGGGCCGCGCCGGCATCTCACCGGCTTCCCTAAACTGACCGTGCCCGCGAGCATCACGCCCGACGGACGCTCTCGGTACCAGGTTCCGCACCCGGAATCCAGCCTCATGACCACCACCCGGAAAGTCGTGCTCTCCTGGAGCAGCGGCAAAGACAGCGCCTGGGCGTTGCACGTCCTGCGCCAGCAGGGCGCCCCCGTCGTCGGCCTGCTGACAACCACCAACTCCGAATTCGATCGCGTCGCCATGCACGCGGTCCGCAGCGAGTTGCTCCGCGCACAGGCCGACGCTGTAGCGCTCCCCCTGATCGAGGTTCCCCTTCCTCACCCATGCTCGAACGCCGAGTACGAATCGCAGATGTCCGCCGCCGTCGCCTCGCTGCGCGACCAAGGCGTCACCCAAATCGCGTTCGGCGATCTCTACCTCGAAGACATCCGGCGCTACCGCGAAGAGCGCCTCCAGCCCACGGGCATCACCCCCCTCTTCCCCCTCTGGGGCTCGGACACCCGCGCCCTCGCCCACGAGATGATCACCGCCGGCCTCCGCGCCCACCTCACCTGCGTCGACCCCCAGCAACTCGACCCCTCCTTTGCCGGCCGTACCTACGATGCATCCCTCCTGGCCGACCTTCCCCCCTGCGTCGACCCCTGCGGTGAGCGCGGCGAGTTCCACACCTTCGCCTACGCAGGCCCCATGTTCCACTCCCCCATCACCATCACCCCCGGACCGGTCCTCCACCGCGACGGCTTCTGCTTCGCCGACCTCCTCCCCCCCGCCTAGCCACCCTCGCCGAATCCGCCATCCTTCGCCCCCCCTCCCCTGCATTTTCCACCGCCATCGTGCGTGCTACAGATGCGCCCACCCCCAACAAGCGCCCGTAGCTCAGAGGATAGAGCGGTGGATTTCTAATCCACTGGTCGCAGGTTCGAATCCTGCCGGGCGTGCCAGAGATCATTGAGGAAATCGGCAAAGTTGGTTCAGGTCGATTTCCCACTGAACCAAAAACTGAACCAAATCACGCACCCTTGCCGGCAAGCTCGGGGAAGGCATTCACGAGGGGCTTGAGTTCCCCGAGGTCAAGCTCCCGGTGCGTCCGTGCTTGCCGTCGGTAGCGGTTGATCATCTGGCTCGACCTGTGGCCGGTACGGTCGGCGATCCAGGTCTCG
>CAZSVU010000366.1:0-4615 GCA_964610275.1 uncultured Polyangiaceae bacterium
GCCCCGACCGGTGGAAGGGCTTCCGCGAGGACTACCGCTTCACCGGCAAGGAAGAGGACGTTGAGGTCGGCCTCACGTACTTCGGCAAGCGGTATCTGAATCCGCTGCTGGGCAGGTGGGTGAGCCCGGACCCGTTGGCGGTGCATGTGCCAGGGGAGGCGGACTGGAATCTCTATGCGTATGTGAAGGGGCAGGCGCTGCGTGCCATCGATCCGCTTGGGTTGCAGGAGCACGGAGAGAGCAGTCCCGGCAACGTACCGGAGTCACAGGATGACAGCACGCCGATGGAATCGGTCGGCGGTGGGGATGGTGACGCTTCCCTTCCGGATCTGCCCTACGACTACCGCGACTACGGCGAGAGACCCGGAGTCGAGTCTGGGTCGGAGGGCAACTACTCGGCAGAGCCCGAACCGTACACGCCATGGCAGCCACAGCGTTCGTCAAATCCTGAGCAGTTTAGCGGTGGCGCTGCCGATCCGAGTCAAAGCGGAAGCGGACAGGTCCGAGATCCCGTCTATGAAGACTCTGTCGCCTCACACGATGCCTTGAAGGTCACGATCGTCATTGGTGCGGCCGTCATCATCGACCGCGTCACGCGTTCGGCGGGCCCCAAGCTGAAGAAGGGCCCCAAACCGCCAAACCGGTCGAGGTCGAAGCCGCCACCATCGAGCAACGAAGGCTCAAGGTTTGAACCGGTTCCGCCCGAGCGCGTGCAGGAACGGGTACTCACGCCGCCGAGCGGAAAGAGGTACTACCAGCAGAAACGTAGAGCCACGGAGACGGTGCGTGGGGATTACCAGAGGGGTTACCCAGATCGCGATTGGGGAACGGATCCAGGTACTGGTAAGCACAAGGAAGCTGCACATCGTCAGGCGCGGGGCGAAGGTGGCGATGACCACCCCACAAACATCCGGCCAAAGGATCAAGCTGACCACAGAGCCGAACATGCGAGAAAGGGAGACTTGAGCCGAATGCAGCGGTACCGTCAGTGGCGGAAGAAACAAGGCCACGACTAGACAGATGAGAGAAGCCATCAGTGGAGTGGTGTCCGTTTCGGCCATGCTTGGCGAGGACTGGGAGGACACACAGGCGCTGCGCGCAGACCTGACCGATGCCAAGCATGTGCTCAGGCAGGAGGACGTGGATCGGGCCATTCGAGAAGCGTGGTTCGGTGGTGGTGTCGGCGGCGTGATGAGTGTGTTCCTCTTCGGATACAGTACGGGCAGAGGAATCGTTGAATATGCATGGGTTGTCGTCGGCGACATCCCTTGGGCAACACTGCCAGCGGCCTCAGGTGACAGCCCCGCGCTGATCGCGGAGAAGTACCTGGCGGGCATCGAGCGATGGGTCAACTCCAGTGGACGAGAACCGGGCGCTGTATTGCGATTGTATCACGCATATGATCCCGACCTAGCGGTTGGCCTCCGGTCACGGCTGCGGTTCATGAGAGAACGAGTGCTGCCGGCAGCATTCGGGCTCGGTCCCGCCATGCAGTAGCTGTAAACGGCTGTATTGGTCCACCGAATCCGAATTGCGCATTTCGCGCGTTTTCCGACCCCTGTAATGGTCCACCGAATCCGAATCCCGCATTCCCTGTGTTGGTCCAGGGAATCCGAATCCCGCATTCCCCGCGTCTTCCGACCCCCTTGCATGGCACTCCGCAGCCATGAAGCCGCCCGCCACGACCCATGACGCGAGCAACGGCATGGGTCGTGGTCGGCGTGCCGAGACGAGCGGGGGTTGATCGAGGGCAGGGGTTGAAGTGGACGGGGGTAGCGACGCGGGAATGATCGAAGGGGGCCAATAGTGACACGTAGAATGGACGGGCCATGTCGGAGGGACTAGGGCCGCGTAGCCTCGCCAATCGTTTCGTTGGGCCTGGCTTCACCATGGATAAGGACGGCTCCGCGCGTTTCGACATCGGGCACTTCGTCGAACGTCTGTTGCTCTTCGACGGCTACGTGATGGAGTCCGCTCGGCTCACCGAGATCCCGGAGATCGTTGCCGCGTTCGGGTATCAGGGAGCGTCTCAGATGATCGAGTCAGGAGCGGTGGAGATCTATTGCGACGCCTTTTCCATCGGCGAGGGCGGACCGGGACGCAGGCATCTTCCGCTGGGTTCGTACCGGTTCACCACGGTCCGCGATGCCGATCCGAAGTCCACGACCAGCCGGTGGCTGCAACCGATCATGTCCATCCCTGGTCTCACCCATCAGGAGGCGCGACGCCTGAAGTCGCTGGTGGGGACGCACGTCAAACACTCGCCACCGAAGGCGGGACTCGCCACTCTCGATGGTACGCGGGCGGATCTTGTGGGGAAGCCGGAGATCGCACGGCAAGCGTTGGGCCTGGAGCTGTCGCGTGGCAACTACCCGGCAGTCGAGCAAACCGAGCTTGAGCTGAGCTTGACTCACGCCGACGGTGTGTACACCGCCGAGTCCAACGTCGCGGAGTTGACCGGGGCTGACGCGCGCGCCGCGCACCTCGCCATTCAGAGGGCGCTCCTGGCCGTGGTGCGCCTGAACTTCACCGTCGAGTGGATGGAAACCTTCTCGGCGGTGTCAGCGTTTCAGTTCGGCGACCTGCCACTCTACCGCTCCAAGCTCGCACTGGTTGCACAGACATTGCAGGGCGGCCAACGCGAGGTGCAACTCGGCCGGGTCGCGGACCTTGCCGGCCTGCCTGACCTGGCGGCAGCCGCAAAGGCCGGTCGCGTTGACTATCAGCGCCTCTTGGAGGTCCGGTCATCTGATGAGGCCCGTGATTTCCGGAAGTGGCTTGCCGGCACTGACGAACTCCAGGACGAAGAAGTCCGCAAGCTGGTGGGCGGCCTGGGGCAAAAGGTGAGGCGGGTTGTCCAGAGCCCCGCCGGGCGAGTGCTTCGTGTCCTGGTGCCCACGGCCATCGACACCGCGTGGGGTACGGGAGGCGTTGCGGGCTTGGGGTGCGGTTTGCTCGACCAGTTCATCTGGGATCGCGTTCTCCCGAACCGTGGCCCGTGGAGCTTCGTCGATGATGAGTTCCCCTCCCTGTTCTTGGACTAGGCCGCGATGGTCGCGCGAGCCACCAAAATCTTCTGGCATGGCCAAATCGTTGCCGTCCAGCCGCGTATCCGGCTGACCCAATGGCAAGACCAACGGATCGCGCCGCTCGTGCCACCACGGAGCAGTCCCTGGCGGGAATGTCGTTGAACCGTGCGCGGCTGCTCACCTGGACGAGGTTGTCCCGCAGAATCGCTCTCCTGAGGTGGTTGCAGCTGGTTCCCCAGCCGGTCAGCTCCCGGGCTCGACCGCAGGGTCAGTGTGACCGTCTGGGCACGGGATTCGGAGCCGGAGGAGCCGTCTCCGTGTCGGGTCGAGAGGTCGCTCGGGGGCTCGCTGTTGCTGTGCAGGCGTCCCCTCACGGTCGCCGCTTCGGAGCCCCGTACGGGCCGCCCCAGAGGCCAGGAGGGCCGGTCCGAGACAGCCCTGCGGGACCCTCGGGGAACCCAGCGGCGGCTCGACGCCGGGGCTCCCGTGGCTGCGCAGAAACTGGCTGAGGTGGGCGTTACTCGGCGCGGGCAGTACTGGGGTCGGAGGCTGCGCTGGTGAGGGTTGCCTCCGCAAAGGTCGGCGTCGTACGTCAGCTCGTCGACACACCGATCCGCACCGGTGGTCGTCTCCTGAACAGTGACACACATCAGCGCGACGCGTGCTGCTTGCCGTGGCGCCAGGCCCGTGCACCGCTCGCGCCCCGCGCCCAAAGCGCTGCTAGCCGCTGCTTGCCGAATTTCGACAGACGCGTGTCCCCGCGAGGGCCCTGGTCGATCAGATCCTCGAGCTCCCGATGACTGCGCCGTTCCAGGCACTTCTTCAGGTAGCCGGTGCTGGCCTCGAGATCCGTGATGGAAACCTTCACGCCGTCTTCGGCGGCTAGCTCGATTGCCCGTTGCCGCACTGCAGGATCCGCCACAGCCATGGCGGCCAGCTCATGCGCGAAGTGTAGATGCGCTTCGCGATCGGCGTGCGCGTAGTCGAAGTTATCATCGGCGGTGTCGTGGTGCCTCTCGGTCATGGAGCACTTCCTTGTAACTGTAATTAGCGCCAGCGGTCGTGTGTGCGTCAAGCTCCGGGTCCCTTGTTGTGCGGCTCGCACGATCGGATTTGGTAAGCGTCCGTGCCACGAGCGCGCGACCTGCTATGCGTCCGCGCTACGAGGTTCTGTTTGCGTGCTCGTGACGTTAGCGCGCCCGAAGTTGGACGGCCCCACCCGCATCGTGGTCCAGTCGGGTTGTGAGTGAGCTGGATCGAGATCTGGTTCGCTCGGAAGCGACAACACAAACGTGAGCGCGTGTGAGATGCACGAGATGCGCGCTCACAGGAGGGCCCCCCATGGCACGGTTGTACTCATTGGTACAGGCAGCAGAAGTGTTGAACGTTGATCCAGCGGAGCTGCGCGATTGGGCGCAGGACCATGACATTGACTGCGTCGACGGCACGTTCGTGTTTCAAGAGGCCGATCTCGAGGCGGTTGCCGAGGACTTCGGTTGCGCGCTCGATGACGACGAAGATGCGGACCTGGTGCTCGATGACGAGGAAGACGACGGCGGCGACGCCGACGACTACGACGAAGAGGA
>CAZSVU010000366.1:4715-8421 GCA_964610275.1 uncultured Polyangiaceae bacterium
GAGGATGACCACGAGGACGAAGAAGACGAGTAGCAGAGCGTCAAGCGAAGGCTGAGCCCTTGCCGTGCAGTCGCTCGAAACGGCGCACGGCTTGGAGGATGCGCTCGAAGCGCGCACCATCCAGGTCGCGTTGCGCTGCGGGCGTCTTGGATGAGCGACATTGGACGAGTTTGGCCGCCTCCATCAGGTATCCGGAGTGACTGAACACGAGGCGCCTGTGCGTTCGGATAGCCACACCGGCCGGCGCCAGGGCGGCGAGCACTCCACGGACCACGCGCACCGACACGACGTCGCTGTCTGGCGAGGACTCCCATGCATTGTCGAGTGTCCGAGCGAGTTGTTCGAGAAGTTTGTTGGCGCGCTGGCGAGCCTGGGCCTGGTGACGGCTGGCAGCGAGCGACTGGCGGAGCGCGTTGAGCGCCTGCAGTTGGGTAGCTCTATGGTGCAGGCGTTCCGCGTATCCTGCGTCATCGTCATCGGGCTCGGAGCTGAGCAGATCTCCGCTGTTGGAGGTGTCGAATGTCTCGGTCCACACCAGCGGGGCATGGTGGCCCAGAATACCCAGCCCTGCCTCCTCCAGCTCCGCCGCCCCTGGATCGCCCGGGGCCAGAGGTGGAGCTGGCGGATGTGGTGGAGGCAACGGCTTCTCGAGGGTCGCCGCGCGGCGGACCATCTCGGTTGCGACCGGACGGAGTAGCCCGTCCAGCAGCTTGGTCTCGGCCCCGTGGAACGGCGCCATGCGCACGCCACGGTAGTTGACCCGGCGGATCTGAAGCGAGGCGCCATGGTTGGCCAGGGTGCTGACCAGGGAGCCCAGGCTCGTCGGTGTCGCGCCGGACAAGGCAGCCACGGCTATCTTGTGGCTGTCGTTGAATTCCGCCTTCTGCACGACGTGGACGGCCAGCCGCAGAACCTCGCGGTCCACCGCATCCCGTCGCTCCAGCTCGACCTCTCCCAGCTCAGCTGCGGAGACGCGAGTGTCGATCTTCCTGGATATGGTGGTCACGGGTCCTCTTGCGCTGCGAACCGGGGGACAAGGGGGGGCGATTTTCCGGTGACCTTGTCCCCCACCGACAGTTTCCGCGGGTCCGACACTCTCCCGAAGGGGCCGTTGCGGGGCCCCCGGGGACCTCATGGTGAACAAGAGTAGCAGCTCTGCCGGATCGCTCCAGGGTCTGGCCGACGGAGAGCAGGTATGGGACGCGGTTTGGGTGGCGTGCAGCGCCGATTGCTGGAACTGATCGCCAGCTCGGGCACAGATGGGGTGACGGTGCCCGAGCTCAGGGGCCGGCTGTATGGATGGCGGCCGTCGCGGAGGGGGCGCCAGCTGCCGGAACGACCGGGGCGGTGGGTGCCTGCTCTGAAAGATGACCGAGCGGTGCGCCGAGCCCTCGCGACGCTCGTCGGCCGTGGCGCTATCGAGCGCATCAACGAGCGACCGCATGGGTGGACGCGGAAACGACCTCGGTACCGTCTGCGGCGCACTGAGGACGCCGAATGACCGACCACCGTGGAATCGGCCACGGTGCCGTTGCCTGGATGACCTACGAGCAGGCGGCCGCGTACTGCAGCTGGACCGTTGGCCACCTGCGAAACCTGGTGAGTTCCGGGCAGATCCCCGTCTATGGGCGGCCGCGCTCGCGCCGGTTCCGGCGAGACATGCTAGACTTGTTCCTGACAGACCCTGATCTCGCGATGCGCAGGTTCCGGTCGGAACGGAGCCGGCATGGCGATTAGGAAGCTAGCCAAATCATGGCAGTACGACTTCAAACTTTCGGGTCATCCCCGACAGCGGAAAGGAGGCTATCGAACCAAGGCCGAAGCCGCCGCAGCCGAGAACGTTGCGCGCGCCAAGTTGATCAGCGGCGCGGAGCAACTGGAGTTCGGCAAGGCATTCGAGCTCTACCTGGCAGCGACGCCAATGAAGGATCGGTCGCGCGACGCGGTCGAGCACCTGTGGAAGAGGATCGAGCCCGAGCTTGGCCACCTCTACATCGAGGAGGTCGACACCTCGGCGCTCGACGCATTCAAGTTGACATTGCCCCAGCATCTGGGGCCGAAGTCCGTCAACCAGCACTTGATCCTCATCCGTGCGATCCTCAGGTTCGCCTGGAAGCGGGGCAAGCTGCCGCACGTGCCCTACGTGCCGATGGTGCCGGTGCCGACGAAGCACGCCGACTGGTACACCGAAGAGGAACGCGATCGACTGCTCGCCGGGATGTTTCGGTGGCAACCACAGTGGTACCTCTTCTACTACCTATCGGTGCGGTTGGGGCTCCGGGTGGGTGAGGTGTACGCCGTGAGTCATCGCCAGGTGCGTGAGGTGCCGCCGCAGCTCATCGTCGATCAGGCGGTGCAGCGCGGCACCAAGCAGCGCCCGGCCAAGCTGGTGCCGCGCAAGAACGACGAAGCGTACGTGCTGGACTTGACCCAGGACGTGGTCGACGCCGTTCGGTGGCATGTGGAGCAGGGGTACGCCGGTGAGGAGTTCTTGTTCTCCAAGACCGGTGAGTTCCCGCGCTACATCGACAGCCATGTGCGACCGCTGCAGATGGT
Organism: uncultured Polyangiaceae bacterium; assembly: GCA_964610275.1. Taxonomy (GTDB): domain Bacteria; phylum Myxococcota_A; class Polyangia; order Polyangiales; family Polyangiaceae; genus JAFGBI01. The sequence continues at coordinate 7,272 of CAZSVU010000366.1, forward strand.
GCAGCGGAAGCTCGGGCTGCGGATGCTCAGTCACCACTATGTGGGGAGGCATTCGGTTGCCAGTCAGGCGGCGACTCGCGGCGAGTCCATGAAGGTGGTGCAAGCCCAGCTCGGGCATCGTTCCGAGCAGAGCACGCACCGCTACGCTCATCTCGGTGCTCGAGCTCAGCTGCGGCTGGTGGAGCGGCTCGAGCCCGCGGAGCCACCTCATGTCAACGTCAGGTCAACGGACAAAGGAAAGGCCACTTAGGCGAGAGCCCAAGTGGCCGACTTTCCTGGTTGCGCGGGCAGGATTTGAACCTGCGACCTTCGGGTTATGAGCCCGACGAGCTACCAGGCTGCTCCACCGCGCAGGGGGGGTTTGTCACGATACGGGGGGCGGATTCAAGGGGCGGTGATAACGGGGCATCAATCTCGACCCCGGCGGTGGTATTTCGGTGGAAGGCGGTTGACAGACCGTTGGGCGGTGGCTAGATCGACTACTGGACTAACCCTTACGTATACGTGAGGGTTAGCGCTGTTCCTCGGATTCACCACGGATTTTGAGTGATCTCCAGCAAGCAACGCCGCCGGCTGCCGGTCGTTCCGGAACAAAGGGCACCCCTGCCCGGTCAGCATAGCTCGGCTGCTGAGGCCGGCTCAGGGGCCGGTTACGGGCTGCTCCTGGTGGGTGAGGTGGCCAAGGCCACGGGAAAGACCGTGCGGGCCATCCACCTGTACGAGGACATGGGCCTGCTCAAGCCCCAGGATAGGTCCAAGGGACGCTACCGGCTGTTTCTGCCGGACACGGTGGTCCGCGTGCGGTGGATCGCCAAGCTGCAGAACCTCGGCCTGACCCTCTCGAAGATCAAGGAGCTCGTCCGTGAGCAGGAAGGTTCGGGCTCGGCGGTGTTCGCGGCCGCCCGCCTGCGAGAGATCTATCAGGGCAAGCTAGAAGAAACGCGCGACAAGCTGCGTGAGCTTCGCCAGCTCGAGAGCGAGCTCCAAGCGAGCCTCGAGTACCTGGAGAGCTGCGATTCGGAGTGCGTGCCGGGCGAGAAGACAGAGTCGTGTTCGTCTTGCTCCAAACACACCGAGCGGTCGCAGACCCCTGAGCTGGTCGCGGGTGTGCCTGCCCATTGAGACCACCAGGACCGTCAAGACCCCCATC
>CAZSVU010000367.1:0-8415 GCA_964610275.1 uncultured Polyangiaceae bacterium
GGACTCGGCGCCGGGCGAGCTCCTGGCTCGATCGTGTTTGTGCAACAAGGCAGCCTTTCGCCCGACACGTCGAGCCCGGGTGATGCGTGGGCTGTGGACTTTCACCGGGGCAAGTCGGAGTCACGGGGGTCGGGGTCCAGGCTGCGGGTGAGGTGTGTGCGATGACCACCGTCGCAGCGGCGAGATGGGCTTCAATCACAACGCAGGGGAAGTGTGGTTGACGTCAGGTTGCCGGCTCATCTTCGCATGCGTGTTTGGTGATTCCACCCCGCCCGGAGCCAGCGCGGAAAGGGTAGTGCAGCCACAGCGCGTCGCAATGGCTGCGGCGTTTCACGCGCTCCGCCGCTCGTCTTGCTCAGTACCGTCGCTCGAACGCCAAGCGCAACCACCGAAGTGGATATCAGCGGCAGTCCGGAGTCGGACCCCGCTACTGGGCGCACCGGTGTTCGACAGCCGCTCCTTCAGCAGGTTCAACACCTCACCCGCGCGGTTCTGGCCTATCGGCGACCCGTCGTACTCGGTGAGCTTCACGTTGGCGATGAGCCGGGCCTGGCTGCGCACGAGGTAGGCGCTCATCGGGTTGATACGCAAGCTGGCGAGTGCCGCCCACATCCGAAACCCCGCACTAGAGTGGATGGGAGTGCTGACCTCGAGCTCCGTGTATCCGTCTGCGGCAAATACGATCTTGATGCGAACGTCTGGATTGGTCATGGCGAGCAACCTAGCGCAGCGCTGTGACACCCCCTGCGCGGCCGAGCAACATCACCGTGACGCGTGATCCCGGCATCCGTATCGCCGCGCGCGAGGCCAACTACCCTGTAGCTTCGTGTACTGGCGCCGCTCGCTCGGCGAACCGGTAGCCCACCCCCCGCACCGTTTCGACACAATGGCGCGCGTCCTTGAGCTTCTCGCGCAGTCGTTTCACGTGGGCGTCGACCGTTCGACTGGAGACCTGTGCGTCGTCGCCCCAGACCTGATCGAGGAGCATGTCGCGCGTCTGCACCCGCTGCCCGCGCTCGTAGAGCGTCGTCAACAGCTTGAACTCGATGGGAGTGAGCTCGACTTCCTCTCCGCCGACCCACACCCGGTGTGCGTCCCGGTCCACTCGCAGGCTGCCGAACTCGAAGACCCGCTCCGTGAAGTGTGCTTTTCCGGAGCGGCGCAACACCGCACGGACCCGAAGCAGCAACTCACGTACGCTGAAAGGTTTGACCACATAGTCATCGGCACCTAGCTCAAAGGCCACGACTCGGTCCACTTCTTCGCCGCATGCGCTCACCACGATCACGGCCGAGGATCTGGTGGCCGGATCCGATTTGAGCGCTCGGCACACCTCGGTACCCCGAATATCCGGCAACAATAGGTCGAGCAGCACCACGCCCGGCACGGCGGCGTGAGCCAATCGCAAAGCGTCTGCGCCAGTCGCGGCCACCAACACCTGGTGACCATCCTGTCGCAGGTTGTATTCCATCACCTGCTGAACGTCTGCTTCGTCTTCGACGACCAAAACGAGCGCCATGTTGCTGGGAGCTAGCGTGCCGCCGTGACCACCACGTGACGCTCACGTATCTTGTTGGAAAATCCGACCGCGTCTCGGTGCCGCAAGGGGTCAAAGGCGAAGCGCCACGGTAGCGATTGTCTGACGGTTCCGTGACAGACGCCACGAAGCCGACACGAAACGGCCCGCCGGGCCTCCCCGGAGGGAGCCGGGTGAGGCCGGAGGCGGAGCCGAGTCGCGTCACAATACTGCGAAATCTGCCGCCGCACGGCACTCAAGGCTTCACGCACTGTTTGCGACGTCGCCATTCGTTTGTCACCGATACACGGCAGGTTTGGTCACAGACATGAAACTAGATGACTGGACCAACCAAGCCAATCCCGCCGACGCGGCGCGCCGCAAGCGGCTAACCATCGGATACCTCGTGGGCGCTGGTGCGGTGGCGCTCGGGATGTCCCTTATCACCTACTCTGCTCACGGTCGGGTCTTCGAGCAGGAAGAGACCATCGACGTGAGTCTGGCCAAAGCCCCCGTCATCGACACCGAGATCGACGTGGAGTCCGAATCGACGCCACCCAAGCAGGTCAAGAAGAAGAAGCGCAAGTCGCGCCGCAAGCTCAGTGGCCCGCCCAAGGACATCCCGGACGCGGTGCCCGACGAAGCCGACCCCACGAACTCGAACCCATACGCAGGCGACGTCGATGATCTGTTCGACGGCGAAGACGGCGACGGAAGCTCCGGGGCACGTCGAGTGGCCGTCAACCGCAAGCCCGTCCGCGAGGTGAAGAGCGTGGTCCGGCGCGCTCCCAAGCCCGCACTCGTGTCGGAGCGCAACAAGGCTTCAGCTCCCGTGGCCATTTCACGCCACACGCCCAAGTACCCAGAAGCTGCGCGAGAGCAGGGGGTCGAGGCGACCGTCGTCGTTCGCTTCGTAGTTGGTCCGGACGGAAGCGTAGAGCGGGTCAAAATCATCAAGGGACATCCCCTACTCGACTCTGCCGTCACCGCCGCGGTTCGATCGTGGCGATTCAAGCCGGGTACCTACGACGGGCACCCAGTTGCCATGTGGCGCAGCGCGCGTTTTCCGTTCCGCCTGAGCAGCTGATTTCAGTTTCTTCACCGAGCCACGTCGGACGTCCGCTCGGAAGTAGCCTCCCAGCGATCCTGGGGAAGGAGAGGTCGGTATGTCTTTCGATCTAGCGCACATCTTGGCCACCATGGGGTTGCTCGGCAAGGTCATTGCGGGCGTTCTGCTGGTGATGGCCATCGCGTGCGCAGGCGTTACCGTGGAGCGTCTCATCGTGCTCTGGAAGTCCGCTCGACAAGCACGACGCTTTGCCCCGAAGGCGGCGGCAGCGATCAACGAATGGAGAATGGAGGACCTGGTGAAGCTCTGTGAGCAGAAGAATCACAAAGCCTCCACCCTGGCGCGCCTGTTCCGCGACATTGCCAAGCGGTACCTCGACGCCGGTGGCGGCAACGTCAGTCCCGTAGAAATGGCCCGCAGTGAATCCGAGCGAGCACTGGAGGGTCTGGGGCACGACATGCGTCGCGGCCTGAGCGTGCTGGCTTCGGTCGGATCGGTGGCGCCGTTCGTGGGTCTGCTCGGCACGGTCATCGGCATCATCGGCGCCTTTCAGGGCATCGCCGCTACGGGATCCGGGGGACTTTCGGCGGTTTCGGCGGGCATTGCCGAGGCGCTAATCGAGACGGCGTTCGGCCTCATGGTGGCCATTCCCGCCGTGCTGCTCTTCAACTGGCTCACCGGCAAGATCAACGCAGTCGAACTCACGCTGGCACGGTCGGCCGGAGAGCTGCTGGACGAAATCGAGAACAACCATGGCCGCTCGGCTCAGCAGGATACGGTCGCTCCCAAAGCCGCCTGAGCCGCGCTGCCCGGTCGAGCCAACGCGCAACCGCGCACCGCTAGGCCCGGGGAAGAAATCCGGAACGACCATGGCCCATCGACCCAAGCAGAAACGATCACGCGGAGCGGCACCCAAGCCGGACATGAACGTCACTCCGCTGGTGGACGTCGTTCTGGTGCTGCTAATCATCTTCATGGTGGTGACGCCTTCCCTGGCTCAGGGCGAGACCATCGACCTTCCCGGCGTCACCAAGGTGGACCGGGCTCCGAAGGACATCAATCCAGCCAAGATCATCCTCGCCGCCAATGGACGCACGCTATTCAACCAGACGCCCGTGGACGCGGCCGGTCTGCAGAAGAAGCTCCGCGAGCTCCACCAGCGGGATCCAAACCGTCAGATCCTGCTCAACACCGACACCAAGGTTCTCTACGTGCGCGTTCGCACCACGCTCGCCATGTTGCAGGAGATCGGCTTCCGCGGCGTGTCGCTGAAGGTGGTTTCCAAGAAGACCGACGAAGAATAGGGACGATCCGACATGGGCATGCAACTCGACAGTGGCTCTGGCGGCAAGAAGAAGCCGCGGCCGGTGCCGGTGATGAACGTCACTCCGCTGGTGGACATCGCCTTGGTCGTGCTCATCATCTTCATGCTCATCATACCCATGGCGCAGAAGAGCTTCTGGCTGAATTTCCCCAAGATGGAGAAGAAGAAGCCGGAGAAGCCCGAGGAGCAAGAAGACGCCGACGACCTCGGACCGTTGGTGATGACGATCGATCACCGCGGCACGATTCGCGTGAACAAGGCAGTTCTGCGCAAACAAGACATTCCAGCGCGGCTGCCCCGCATGCTCGCAGCCCAGGACCTGCCCATCCTCTACTTCGACGCCGCCGACAGCATTCCCTACGGACAGGCTGTGGAGGTCATGGACATCGCCAAGTTGTCCGGCGCCAAGGCCATCGCCGTGCTGACCGAAAAGGTCGCCAAGTGAGCGGCTAGCACATCGCCAAGAGCAGTGATGAAGCCTCTACTTTCTCGTCTGAGCGTGGTCACGCTCATACTACTGATCTCGGCGCTGCCCGCCGCGGCACAGCCCGTGGATGAGGATGCACCGGGCGCCCCGGATGCACCTGCGGAGCCCGATGAGCCTGAGCAGCCTGACGAACCGGATGAGCCCCAATCGCCGTACGGGGGCGAGGAAGCGCCTCCGCCTGGTGAAGAAACTCCCGATGGCGAAGCAGAATCGGGCCCCGCGAACGCACCGCCTCCCAAGGGCCAGTCGGTCATCTGGGGGATCGTCGCCGATAGCGCCACTGGCGAGCCCATTGCGGACGTCGCCGTGGATGTGGTCGGCACCGAGTATGCCGCCGTCACCAGCGCCACTGGCGAATTCCGGCTGGTGTTGCCGCCCGGCAAGTACAACCTGCGGTACTGGACCGACACCCACGGTGCGATTCGCGCCCGCGGCGTGGTGGTGTGGGCTGGAGTGATCCGACGAGTGGACGTGCGTCTGGAGCGCATCGTGGACGCGGTGCCGGAGGAATTCGTGGTCGAGGCGCCGCCTCCCAGCTCGGGCATGGATGCAGCCACCCTCGACCGCAAGAAGTCTTCCCGCGCGGAGGACGTCGTCACTCGTGAAGAGATTTCCAAGAGCGCCGACAAGGACGCGGCCCAGGCGGCTAAACGAGTCGTGGGGGCGACCATCGTGGGCAGCCGGTTCGTGTACGTCCGCGGCCTCGGAGAGCGCTACACCAACGCGCAGCTGAATGGTGCGCCGCTGCCGAGCCCGGAACCGGACCGAGCTGCCGTGCCTCTGGATCTCTTCCCCACCGCCGTCCTGGAGCGGCTCACCATCGTCAAGACTTTCACCCCGGATTCTCCCGGAGATTTCGCCGGTGGCTCGGTCCGAGTGACCACACGCCAGGCTCCCGACGAATTCCTCTTCAAGTCGTCCATATCCCTGGGCTTCAATACCAACACCACCTTTCGGGAGCGCCTGTCACACCGCGGCAGTAGCACCGATTGGCTGGGATTCGACAGCGGCCTCAGGAGCTTCCCTCCCGAGCTTCCGGACGACCACATTCTCGCGCCGGCGAGCGAGCGACCGGACGGCACACGCATCTCGGCCAACCCGGACCGGGATCCGGCACACGCACGGCACGGTCGCGCGCTCAACACCTACATGTCGGCCACACGCAGCTTCACGCTGCCGAGCCAAAGCCTGAGCATGGTGGTCGGGGACGGATGGAAGCTCGGCCGCAAGCACCGCGTGGGCTACATCACTTCGCTGAACTACGGCCGGAGCTACAAGATCCGCCACGAGAAGATCCGCCAGTTCGAGGTGGATTCCTCCGCGCCTGGTGGACTGGGAGTCGAGAAGGACATCGATTCCGAAACCGGAAGCGAGGACATCAACTGGGGTGCGTTTGGCAGCCTCATGTACGAGTACGGCAAGAACCACCACCTCAACCTCATCGCGTTTCATAGCCAGCTCTCGGACAACGTTACCCGCTCGCTCAACGGGTTCTGGGCGAGCCAGGACGGCTACCTACACACCACGCGCCTGCAGTTCATCAGCCGCGCGCTGAACGTGCTGCAGCTTCAAGGCGAGCACGTGTCCGAGGAACTGGGGGGCGGCCGGCTCAACTGGAACCTCTCGTACTCGATCGCCACACGCAATGAGCCGGACACGCGCGACGTCGTTTACGCGTTCCGGGACGACTTTCGGCTGATTGAGAATGGCACCGTTACCGAGGTGCCGGCCTGGGTGTTTGTGGACGGATCCGAGAGTGGACGGCACTTCTTCTCCGAGCAGTCGGAGCAAAGCAAGGCCGTGGGTCTGGACTGGACGCAGCCGCTGATTCGAGGAGATGCCCGGACAAACGTGAAGGTCGGGGGCGCGGCAAATATTCGTGATCGCGACTTCTATGCACGTCGTATGGCTCTGCGCGCCCAGCTCAACCAACGCAATGACTCGGACTTCGTCTGCGTTGGCGAGGAATGGGACGAGTCGTGCCCGGACCAGCTCTTCGTACCCAGCAACATTGGCCCGCTGCTCTACTTGCAGGAGAACACCCGACCAGAGGACTCCTACACGGCAGATCTGGACGTGTACGCCGGCTATGCGATGGGCGATGCACATCTGACTCGTGACCTCCGCGTGATCACCGGCGCTCGCGTGGAGAAGACCCACCAGGTGCTCGATCCGACCGACCCGCTCAACATCGGCGCGGACATCCAAGGCGCCCGTCTCGAAAGCACGGACGTCCTGCCCGCCTTCAGCCTCATTTACAGCGCAACTGCCAAGAGCAAGATGCGCTTTTCGCTGACGCGCACCCTGGCGCGGCCGCAACTGAGAGAGCTCGCGCCCTTTGCCTACAGCGACTTCTTTGCCGGTCGACAGACCTCCGGCAACCCGGACTTGGAACTGACCAAGATCACCAACGCCGACCTGCGCTTTGAGTTCTTCCCGCGCCTCTCCGAAGTGTTGGCGTTCAGCTTCTTCTACAAGCATTTCGTTGGCGCCATCGAACCCGTGGTGGGCGCGTCGGGCGACTCCGGCCTGATAACGTTCCAGAACGCCCCGGACGCCAACCTGATCGGTCTCGAGCTGGAGAGCCGGGTCGGGCTCCGCTCGCTCGAGTCGGCGCTGCACAACTTCGCGTTGGTGAGCAACCTCACGCTGTCTCGCTCGCGGATACAGGTCGAGCAGACTGACCGCGACTACCTGACCAACCTGTCGCGGCCCATGGTCAATCAGGCGCCGTACGTGTTCAACCTGGCGCTCGACTTCGACCACGAAGAGGCCGGGCTCCAGAGTCGCCTCTCGTACAATCTGAGCGGCCCGCAGTTGGTGCAAGTCGGCGCACGTGGGCTCGAGGACTCCTGGCAACAGCCAGCCCACTCGCTGGACTTCAACGTGAAGCAGAACCTGGGCGACCACTTCAACGTCGGCTTCAAAGCGAACAATTTGCTGAACCCGCCCTACGTGCAAACGAGCGGACGCACGCGCCGAGCCTACAACGTCGAGCGGCGGTATCGTGACGGCGTGAGCTTCGGGATCGGCGCCGGGTACACGCACTAGCTACGGCGTACGACGAACGGACGTGCAGGGCGGCGGCAGGTCTGCCATGAGCCGGTTAACGGATTCGTCACACTGGCGACTGGACTGCAACGCAAGCGGAAGAATGACGGGGGATCTTGCCGGTTCCTCGGTTGCTCCGCCACGAATTCAGTTCACGAGATTGTTGCCACACCTGCACGTGGGGTTCACGCGCTGCCACCATTGTAAGGGTGCCGACGCCGGGAACAGTACCAGTCGGCGCATCACTCTTTCACAACCACACGCACGGGCGCGCAAGCGCAAGCGAGGTTCGACCCCATGATGTCGATTAGGAACCTGACTAGTCTTGTATCGATTGCCACAATCCTCTCTCTTACCCTGGCCTGCGGCTCCGACGACGACTCTCCTGCCGACGACAGCAGCGGGTCGGGCGGCAACGGGTCGGACGGCAGCGGCGGCGGTGCCGGTGACTCCATGGTTGCTGGCGACTGCGACCTCAGCGGCGACGGTCTGCCCACGGAAGCCATCCCCCTGGACATCAACGACGACCTGACCCTGACCAACGACACGGTCTGGACGTTGGACGACGTCGTTCACGTCAACGACGGCGCCACGCTGACCATCGAGCCTTGCACGCGCATCGAGGGCGAGAAGATTCCGATTGGGGCTCTGATCATCTCTCGCGGCGGCCGCATCATGGCCGAGGGAACCCGCGACGAGCCGGTCCTCTTCACCAGCAAGGCAGCTGTTGGCGACCGCATGCCCGGCGACTGGGGTGGCATCATTCTTCTCGGTCGTGCCCCCAACTTCGAGGGCGACAACGTCACCATCGAGGGCCTGGAAGAAGCTCCGGAGAATCAGTACGGTGGCAGCGACCCGGCCGATGACAGCGGCGTAATGACCTATATCCGCATCGAGTACTCCGGCTACGAGCTGTCCGTCGACAACGAGATCAACGGGCTCACGTTCGGAAGCGTGGGCAGCGGGAC
>CAZSVU010000368.1:0-8400 GCA_964610275.1 uncultured Polyangiaceae bacterium
GGGTCTGCGGCAGACCCCGAAAAAACAACAGGAATCCTGTTCGAGCACTATCGCGGCCCTCCGAGGTCTTGCGAGCCCTCACCCTGCTGGGGGCTCGCAGGACCGATCGAGGATCGCGCTCGCTGATTCAGCCGCCGAACTTGCATTGGCCCAATCTGGCCGGTACACCGCGGAAGCCGGCGGATCGATGGAGAGGCTCCGCGTTTTCCTGAGACAGCGTATGCGGCTCGCAGGTAGCGCCGCCCTGTTGGCCCTGGGGATGCGGTGCGCCTCCGCCTCCCCGCCTGACGCCACCGTGGCGGGTCTCGCGGAGTTGCTCGGCCGCAGTGTCGGTGGTGCGGTGGATCCAGCCGATATCTCGTGGGAACCGCGAAGCGGCATGCTGTCCGAAACGTTTCTGGGCCGTCGGGTGCTTTTTCTCGCGGCAGCCGAGCAGGGAAGGCCGCGCGATCTGTACCGCGCGCGGGTCCGCGTCAGTCTCGACGGCAAGCCGATCGAAGTCCGCGAGACACGCAACATCACCGGCACACCACTGGGAGATGATGCGGCGCTGGAGCTGCAGAACGGCAAGGCCATGTTCGCCACCGTGGCGTTTGGCCGCATTCAAGGGGTCACCGTCCTGGACGTGGACGGCATTCGTGACGAAGACCGTCCCCAGGGCTGGTTCGATCGGCTGCTGCTCGCAATCACCTCCTTCCAGCAGACGGCCACGTTGGCGGGGGTGGGCAGAACCGATCTCGTCTTCGACGTCCCCGCCCGCCAGGCGGTACTGACGTACGAGCTCCCCACGCTGAACATCGATCTTGGCGATCGAACCCGCAACCTCGTCTACGACGCCCAACAGCGCGTGGTGCGAGGACCCGACGGGGGCCAAGCCTATGGCGTCCGCGCCGTGCCGCAACGTCACGATCCCAAGCCCTTCGTGCTGTGGAGCGTCGACACCGTGCGCGCCGAAGTCGGGCCGGAGCCCATCGCCTGGTTGGAGGAAAAGGTCTTTGGAGCCAAGGACGCCGTCAAACGCAGGGCCTACGCACTGTTCTCGTCTGCCGAGGAGACGGCACTCAACCCGACTCCCGCTGCCGTCGCTTCGGTTCATCATCTCGATGCTTCCGAGCTCACCGACGGCAGCGAGCTGTGGCCCCCGCCCGCGATTCCGTCGCTGTGGAAGGAACCCAAGGCGGGAGAGGGGGAATGGACTCCGGCCACCTATCCCTTCCTGCGTCCGGTCACCGCGGCAGGAAGCAGTGAGGCTCCAGCCTACTTCTATCGCACGTTCATTCGACCCGATGCCAAGCGCCCCTACTCCCAGGTGCTGCTGATCGCCATGGACATGCGCCAGCTGGAACTGGGCATGGAAGCCGGGTTCGAGGATCCCAAACCCCTGACTGGACCACCCGGCTCCGGTCGCCTGCCGCGGGAGAAGGAAACCCTGGACCGAGTCGTGGCGACCTTCAACGGGGCTTTCAAGACGACGCATGGTCAGTACGGCATGATGGTCGACCGTCGCGTTCTGCTGCCCCCGGTTCCCGGGGGAGCGACCATCGTGGTGGACCAGGAGGGCAAGGTGGGAATGGGCAACTGGCCCCGTTCCACCGAGATCCCCGACGAGATCGTCTCGTTCCGGCAGAACCTGGATCCCTTGGTCGAGGATGGGGTCGTCAATCCTTCCGGGCGATACGTTTGGGGCTGGCAGTTGTCCGGCACGAGCGTCATGACCCAGCGCACTGCCATTTGCGTCACGCCGGTCGGGCACCTGTACTACGCGTGGGGAGAAGAGATTGATGCGCCGACGCTCAGCCAGGCACTGCGTCAAGCGGGCTGTGCGTACGCGATGCACCTCGACATGAATCCAGGGCACTGCGGGTTCGTCTTCACCGACATCGTCGATAGCCGTCGAAAGCAGTTCAATCTCGCCAAGGCCGATCCGAACATGAAGATTGGCCCGGAGAAGTATGTTGGATGGTCGGCGAAAGACTTCTTCTTCGTGATGGTGCGGGACCCGGCTCCGAAGCAGGTTGCCGGGGTGCGTTGGAAGCCGGATGGAGGCGCTCAGCCGACTCCGGACTTCATGCCCGGTGTGTGGACCGGGTCGGTATGGGTGGGCAGTCTGGAGGTCGTGCTGACGAGCTTCGATGCGGATCGGGTTCGTTGGCGGATTCGCGCCGGCTCCAACGAACCGACCGTTCTGGACGCCCCACCGAAGAAACTCCAGTTGGCGGAACAGGATCGTGGGCGGGTGGTGGCCGCCATCGGACTCGGACACACCACCGGGGCGATTGGGGCGGGGTTGGCCTTCGGCAGTGAACCTTCGCTGCCGTTCAACCCGGAATTCGCTACGATCATCAACGACGCTGGTCGGCTCAGTATTCTACCACCCGGCCAACCTGCGCCCCTGGAAGCTGGGCGCGAGGCCGTTCAGCTCCCGCTGTTGGCTGAGGACGGGAAGTTGGTGCAGCGCGGTCTGGCCCCCGGCGCCATGCACTCGCGTGCGGCGCTATGCGTGACCGAAACCGGGCGCCTCGTGATGGCGCAGGCGCGGCACGACAGCGGAGCACCGGTCGCCACCGCGCTGTTGCGCATCGGCTGCCGACGCGTGGTCGAGTTGGACCGTGGCTCCAGACACCCGGCATTCGTGCACCGGGCCGGGACCTCGACGCCACCGCTGAGCGGCTACGAGCCCACCGTCCTGTACGCCCTCGGGCACCCGATACTCCCGCGCGGGTTCCGCTGGAAGCCGGCCGGCTCCAGCCCATCCACCAAGCCGACCCTGCACGACATCCCGCGGGCGCGCGCGCTGAAGCAGGAAGGTCCTTCGAGCAAGTAGGCGCGCGCTGGGCGCGGTCACGCCAGAGCGCCGGGTCTCACGCGGCGGCTTCCAGCAGCGTTCTGAGCCTGCGCATCGCTCGCGAGTGAAGCTGAGACACGCGCGGCTCGCTGACGCCCAGCTCGGCACCGAGATCCTTGAAACGGACTCCCCGGTAGTAGTGCATGGAGACGATGTGCCGCTCGCGGTCGGGTAGCTCCTTGACCGCCCGCGCCAACCGTTCCGACTCGAGCTTGGCGCAGACCTCGTTCTCGCTATTGGCGCTTTCCGCGGTGGCCAGAGCGCGGTTCTGATCCCACTCCCCGATGTCGTCCAACCGGACCACGAAGGGGGTGGCGCCCTTGGTGTTGCCGTCTGCTGCGGCAGCTGCCCGAGCTCGTCGCGGCAACCAGTCCTGTGCGCGGAGCTCGTCCAGAATGGCGCCGCGCACGCGCACCCGCACGTACCACTCGAAGCTGCCCTCCCGGTGGTCACCCTGGCGTCGGATCGCATCCCACAGGCCACTCATGCCCGCTGCCACCAGATCGTCGCGCAACACGTGGCGAGGAAGCCGCCGCTGAATACCGCACGCAATCTTCTGAACCAGCGGACCATATTGGGTCACGAGCTCAGCCGCGTCCGCGGGAGGTGCGTGAGGTCTGCGTCGCGATACCGGCGGGCGGGAGTCGGTGGCCGCGGTCCGCTTCCGGGCGGCAGCGCCATGGGCGCTTCGCCGAGACTGAATCGGGCGGTTCAGGGTGGTGGGTGAGGTTGCTGCTGCTTGCATCGACTGGCTCCGTCTGGATCGGGAATCCCTCAAGCACCCGACGTGCCAGTTGCATAAGATCTGGAAATCGCACCTATTTATTGTCTTTTCTCATATCCTCGGGTCATTGGATACCCACCGTGTCTCAGGCAGAGAAGCTCCCAACTGTCCCAAAGCAGAACGAAATCTTCCAATCCGGTCGTTCTGGGCGCGGACTGGGACGAATGGACCGCATGGGTACTCCCTGACCCCGAGGGTGCGGTGCAGTGGGAATCACGCAGTTGTTGGGCTTCAATGCGGCTTCTGTTGCCCCGCGCTGAGCACCGAGCCTGCCCGCCTTGACCGGGTCTCCAAAGACCCGCCAGGGTATTCGTCAGCCCTTGGGCGTCGGGCCTGACCCCGTGGCGCCGTGCCCGTCAACGGCCTTGGTCGTCGACTTGACCCGGGCGGTTTGGCGCGTCTTTCGAGGTTTCGACGTTGAGGGGTCCTTGCCGGAAGGCTTGGCGTAGCGGGGTGCCTCTCCCGGGCCAGAGAAGTCCACCCAGTACGCCGAGCACTCTCGGATATCGAGGTGGACGAACGTCGAGTTGGGGTAGTAGCCAACCCCAACGTTGGGGAGGGTACGGCAGAAGTCCCGGATCACCGAGTTGGGCACCCCCCGGATCCGGAAGTCCACTGCCCGGCCGATGTTGTGCTTCGACCGCAGCGTGTACTGCTCCTTGCGGGGTGGTCTGAATCCGCTGACGATCTCGATGGGTCTTCCGCCAAAGTGGTCGCTGACGCGCGTCACCATGCGAATCAGTCTGCCGTGTATCCGTTCCGTCTTGCCGGTGCGCCACGACGCCAGGGAGCGCTCGAATCCGTCTCTGGCGCTGGGAGGAACGGATCCATCGGGCCTGACTGCGACTCCCCGCCACCGGCCCGTGCGGCTCTCCAGAACGACGTGGCCGTACTGGCGCGGCCGACGCGCGTAGGGGCCCGTGGAGTCCGGTTGTCGCGGACGTGCTGAAGGCCGCGAGTTGGCTCCGCTGGATCGCTTTGAAGCCGACTGGCCCGTGCCCGCCTGGCTGGAGGCTCGCTTTGTCGCGGACGCCGTGAGAGCGCGCCGTGGCTGATGGGGGATCCGCAGCTTCTGGCCAGGGTGGATGGGTCGGTTTCGGCGGATTCCGTTTGCACTGCAGATCGCTGCGATGCTCACGTTGTAGCGTCGGGCGATCATGCCGAGGGTCTGCCCCCGGCACACGGTATGCGAGACCGAGTCCGTCGGGCCCGTGCCAGAGCCGTGTGCAGGAGCTGCGAGCGCCGTGGCGCACAGAACCGCGGCGGTCGCTATCGCCGTGCGGAGGTACTGCCTGAGCTTCGAGCAGCCCGGTGCCATTGCGGGCACACGGAGCAGCAAATGGCCCGGATGGCCAAAGTATTTGCGTTTGTTGGACTGCCCCGTCGCCGTCGCCCCGGGTCGGCCACCGGTGGCCGCCGAGGCAGGGTATCGACCGCAACCTGACCCGCACTCCGGGCAGGCCCCATGGCCTGGCGAGAAACACCTCTCCCCGTTTCTTGGCTCTGAGACCGCGTGGATGCCAGAGTTTTGTCCGCGGGTCGTGCGACCCGAGCTCAGCGCGAGGCAAGATGGGCGAAGGAAAGAACCTGGTCGGGATCGATATCGGCACTAGCTCGATCAAGGTCTGTCAACTGAAGGAGAGCCGTAAGGCCTCCACGCTGACGCGTTTCGGCTACGGCGAGCTCGCCCCGCAGACCATCGTCGACGGGCAGGTCATGGACGCCGGCGCCGTGGTCGAGTCACTGCTGCGCGTTTTCCACGATGCCAAGATCAGGCAGAAGGAAGTCGCGCTCAGCGTTTCGGGCCAGACCGTCATTATCCGCAAGATCGCGGTGCCCATCATGACCGCCGCGGAGCTCGACGAACAGATCCACTGGGAAGCCGAACAGCACATTCCCTTCAAGATCGAGGACGTGCAGATCGACTACCAGGTGCTCCGGCGACGCCCGGAAGCCAGCCAGATGGATCTCTTGCTGGTGGCAGCCAAGCGCGACCAAATCAGCGACTACGCGCAGCTGGCCCGTGATGCCAAGCTCAAGCCCATCGTGTGCGACATCGACGCATTCACGGTGCAGAACATGTTCGAGTTCTCGCGCGGATTGCCGCCGGACCAGACGATCGCGCTGATCAACATCGGAGCCAGTCTGTCCTCGCTGAACATTATCGCCAACGGCGTGAGCTCGTTCACTCGCGAGATCGCCAACGGTGGCAACGTCATCACCGAGGAGATCCAGAAACAGCTCCAGGTGCCCTACGAGCAGGCCGAAGCCTACAAGTGCGGCGGTGCGGGCGTCGCTGCAGATCCCACGCAACCCGGGATGGTTCCAGCGCAGGTCATGCAGGTCATCGAGACGGTGTCCGACTCGGTGGCCGCCGAGATCCAGCGCTCGCTGGACTTCTTCATGGCCACCAGTGGCGAAGGCGAGCTCTCGCGCATCGTCGTGACCGGTGGTAGCGCCAACCTGCCGGCACTGGCGCAGGCGGTAGAGCGTCGGGCGCGCGTGCCCGTAGAGGCTTGGGTTCCCACGGAGCGGCTCGGCGTACAGACCAAGGACGTCGACGCGAACTTGCTGCAGACTCGCGCCGCCCAACTTCCCGTCGCGCTCGGGCTCGCGCTCCGCAAGGAGCGGGAGGTGGCGGCATGATTCGCATCAATCTCCTCCCGCAGAAGCGTCGTACCGAGCGCACCGAGGGGAGCCAACTGTGGCTCGTCGCGCTGCTGGTGCTGTCCGTAGGCGAAGTGATTGGGCTGTTCGTGTTTCACGGCTACCAGGGCGAAACGCTCCAGGAACAGACTCGAAAGAACGCTGAGCTCCAGACTCAGATCGATCAGCTGAAGCGCACGGTTCGCTCCCACGCAGAGGTGAAGTCTCAACTCGAGCGACTCCGTGCGCGCGAGGATGCCATCGCGAAGCTCCAAAGCGCCCGGACGGGACCCACCGCAATGATGCTCGAGTTGGCCCGCCTATTGACACCAGGGCGAGGACCGAGCGTCGACCCCATCGTGCTCGAGAAACTGCGCCGCGAGAACCCTGCCGAGGTGTACAACGCCGGCTGGGATGCGCGTCGGTTGTGGCTGACCAGCTTCGTGGAGAAGCAGCGTCAGGTACGCCTCGAAGGGATTGCGCGTGACGGCGAGGACGTGGCCGAGTTGGCGCGCCGAATGGGCCTGTCCAACTACTTCGACGAGGTGAAGTTCCTCCCGGCGAAAAAGACCAAGGAAGCGGAAACGGGTCTGGAACTCGTGACGTTCAAGCTCGAGGCGAAGGTGAGGTACTAGCATGGCCCGCGAATCTGCCCTCGCCAAGCTTCCCGGCGCCGCCAAGGCGATCATCGTGCTGGGTTGGCTCGCGCTGATGGGGGTCGTCTACTTCGTCGTCTTCTACGGAGACCTGGCCAGCAGCATCAAGGCCGCACAGAACCAGGAGCAGAACCTGCACAAGGAGTTGGCCGACGCTCGCAAGGCGGAGTTCGCCTACCTCAAGGACAAGGACGAGCTCGAAGAGCGCGAGCAGCGGCAGAGCGAGATCAACCGAGTGCTGCCGACGGAGAAGCAGGTCGCGTCATTCCTGATTGCCATCCAAAACGCCGCCAACGTGAGTGGCGTCAACCTGATGGCGTGGACACCGCACGAGGAACGAGCGGACCAGTTCTACGCTCGCGTGCCGATGCAGCTGGAACTGACCGGGCGGTATCACCAAGTGGCGAAGTTCTTCTACCAAGTGGGCCAACTCGACCGTATCATCAACATGGAGAACATCTCCGTCACCCACCCGCAGACCGTCAACGAGGAAGTCTCGGTCGACGTTTCCGTGCTCGCCACCACGTTCAGGATGGCTGAGGCATCCCAGCAGGAGGGGTCGACTGACGACAAACGCTCGCAGGCCGGCAAGCGGGCCGGGGCTGGGCAGCCGGCTAAGGGCGCCCCCAAGAAGGGTGAACGCAAGCAATGAAGGCGGACCGCATCGCATTGGTCGTGACGGCCCTCGTGGTGGGCCTCGCCGCTGCCGCGTGCGGGGAGGAAGTGAAGACCGCGAGCCCAGCAGCAGATGGCTCGGGTCGCGCTGCCAAGAAGCAGCCAGACGCAGGACTCGAAGGTGGGGCCCCGGATGCAGCGCTAGTTCCCTTGGCCATCCAGGAAAATGAGTGGGTGGAGAGCGAACGCAGCCGCGACCCTTTCCGCGCCTTCTCCAACATGTTCGTCGAGGAGGCACGCGGTCGGGTGAAGTCCCAGCGTGAGGTGATTCTCGACAACTTCGCCTTGGACGAGCTGAAGCTGGTGGGGATCGTGCTACGCGCGAATCCGCCGGTTGCCATGCTGGTCGATCCGGCGGGCAAGGGTCACACCATCAAGCGCGGGCAATTCGTGGGTCGTCCGGAGGTCGTGCAAGAAGGGCACCGAGGCGCCGCGTACGAGGTCAACTGGCGAGTTGACCGCATCCGGGACGGCGACGTCGTGTTTGTACGGGAGGACCCCCAGAACCCCGACGTTCCCAGCGCCACCAAGGTGATCCCGCTTCGTCCCGAAAGTGCCCTGGGCCCCAGCGGTTGACCCCGCGTGGCGCCGCTAAATAGAGGAGCGCAAATGTCGGTCACCGCCTGGAAATGCGCAGCGCGCGGACCGTTTGGGGTGGGGCCCCTCCCACGCGCAACCCCCGCGTGCATGCACGCGGGGGCCCGGCGCGCGGGAACCCTGTGGGGCGGGGTCTGCGGCAGACCCCGAGAAAGCAACAAGAATCTGGTTCGAGCGCAATCGCGGCCCTCTGAGCT
>CAZSVU010000369.1:0-8098 GCA_964610275.1 uncultured Polyangiaceae bacterium
GACGCCCAGCGGCCGCGGTAGCCTCCGTCAATTGCGTCATTTGGCGCCGCGAACTGGCTAGCCAGCCCGTGCGAGTGAGCGGGGATGACTCGATGAGCCCGCCACCGATGGTTGTCCCTCGAAGCCATATGGCCTTCCACGAAGCGCACGGCGCTGGCGCCCTGGTCACAAAACGCCAACGCCCCGGAGGACCGGGACGTGGTACGGCGAGTGGTTGCGCGGTGGCGATTTGCTGGCTGGGCCACAGAGTGCGGGTGCCGGTGAGGGTCGTGCTGGCCGGCGATGGAGCAGAGTGCCTGACTGCAGATGGCGCCACAGCAGGCAAGCTGGCTCCAGTAGGCGCGCAACCTGGGCCACCGGAGTCGGGCTGTGCGACGGGGTCATCGCCGCCCAGCTGCTGGTCGAGGTGCCCCGCACGGACAATCGGACCACGGTGACGAGATTCCTGCCCGGACAGCAGACGATCAGCTTGGCGTCAGTGATCTTCATGGTCGCTCTCCGCGCGACTCGGAATGCGGACCGGGCCGTCAACCCTGGTCCGGTATTCCCGGCACGTAGCGGTGCTTCAGCTTCACGTAGTAGTCGAGGGAGTGCGCGGCGGGTTCGACTTCGGGCGGGATGGGCTGCCGGGAGAAGGTCTGAAAGTAGAGCACGCAGGCGTCGCGCCACCACGCGGCCTCCTGTTCCTGGATCTGCAGCAGCGTACGGACGTGGTCGAATCTCGCCGCGTCCACCCAGTCTTCCAGACGGCTCCAAGTCCGCCGCATCTCGCGCACCTGTGCCACGCCCAGCTGATACCGGAAGCAGAGCTCATCCCAGAGCGTGCGCCCGGTCTTGAGCGGGTGCGTCCAGGGAACGTGGTGGAACCACAACAGGAGCTCCAGGGGACAGGACTCGAAGGTGCCGAATTCCTCGCTGCGTGGCGAGAAGTACTGATCGACGGCATGGCTCCCCGACGCGGTCCGGTCGAAGCCGATGCCCTGGGCGTCCGCCCGATGGTAGTAGGCCGACGTCCAGTCTGGGCGTCCCTCGGCGATCCAAGGTCCCGGCCCATAGTGGTGGTTCCAGGCCATTTGGTGATGCAGCCCCAGTGGCGTCATGTAGTGGACCACTGCCTCGCGGGACAGCAGCAGCATCGCCCGGACCGAACCGACGAAGCGGTCGTCGTTGGTGAAGGTCATGCCGATCCATTCGTCGGCGATCTGCTCTGCCGTGAGCTGATGATTCCAGGCCAAACGTCCAAATGCGTACCAGTTGGCCTGGGCGAAGGGGTGCCCACACCAATTGCGCTCGTTGCCGATGTTGGACACCCCGGCGACCGCCGTCAGCTCTTGTCCGAAGAGCGTGCCGTCGACCACCTTGGCGACCGTCGACCCGGGACCCCGAGCGTGCGTGTCCGCATCCAGCGTCTCCTTGAAGAGGGGCGCCAAGTAGACCAGGTGCGTGGCACAGCCCAGGTACTCCTGGGTGATCTGAAACTCGGCCATCAGGGGAGTGGTCGGAGTGGCGCCGAACAGCGGGTGGTAGGGCTCGCGGGGCTGAAAGTCGATGGGGCCATTCTTGGCTTGCAGCGCCGCGTTGCTGCGGAACTTCCCGTCCTGAGGAACGAACTCGTCGTAAGCCTGCTTGGCTCGGTCGTCGGGAACCGAGGCGTCGTAGATGAAGGCGCGCCAAATGACGATGCCGCCGTGGGGGGCGAGGGCGTCCGCCAGCAGATTTGCCCCCTCGGCGTGGTTCCGATCGTAGTCCTGGGGGCCCGGTTGCCCTTCGGAGTTGGCCTTGACCACGAAGCCACCGAAATCGGGAATGTGGCGGTAGATCTCGTCCGCTTTCTGCTTCCACCACTCCACCACGCGCGGCTCGACCGGATCCGCCGTATCGAGGTCGCCCAGCTCGATGGGGGCACTGAACCGGGCCGTGAGGTACACGCGAATGCCGTAGGGCCGGAACACGTCGGCCAGCGCTGCCGCCTTCCGCAGGTACGCTTCCGTCAGCACCAGCGCGTTCGCGTTGACGTTCGTCAGTACGGTGCCGTTGATTCCCACAGACGCATTGGCGCGGGCGTAGTCCCGGTAGCGAGGGGCGAGGTAGTCAGGCAACTTGTGCCAGTCCCACAGGGAGAAGCCGGCGTAGCCTCGCTCCACGGTTCCGTCCAGATTGTCCCAGTGGTTGAGCATGCGTCGGGCGATTCGCGGCGCACTGGTGCGACAGATTTCGCTGAGGGGGCGTTCGGTCTGCAGCCCGCGCAGCCACGCGAACACGCCATACAGCACGCCGATGTCGTGGTTGGCCGCAATGACGATGCAGTGCTTGCCGCTCACGTTGGCGCGGACGATCGCATAGCCCTCATCCCCGACCGCGACGAGTTCCACGTCCAGAGCCAGCGTGCGCAGCAGTGGCAGCGAATCCACCGTCCCAGCGATCAGAGTCCCGTCGCTCGTCACTCCATCGATGAATTCGGGGGTGCGTCCCAGCATTCCGCGGAGCGCGCGGCGAAGCTCTTCGCGCACGGCCGTCAGGGTAGGGGACGAGTCCGGCACCACCAGGGCAGAGGTCGCTTGTCGGTACTCCTCGCGCCTCGCCTCGTCTGCGACAGGGGCGTATCGGAGCCAGAGCTCGTATCCGTCTTCGTCAGGTGGCAGAATTCTGGATTCGACTGGCTGCACGGTACCTCTCGAGGCTGCGCTGGATTGGTCAAGCGAATGTTTCGCAGAGTTTCTGAACGGCGTGGATGACTGCACGCAACTCGGTTAGCCCCGTGGCCACCCCGCTGGGTTCGGCTTGGCGGATCTGCCGCAGGGGGACGGGGTGGTCCGGGCCGAACCAGCGCCAGGTACAGTCCATCACCGAGGTTCCTGGTGGGCGAGGTGCAACCCGGCGCTTATAACACGCTCCCGAGCTTCCCCGGGTGTGCATCCAGCGATCGGATTCGGGGTGGCACCTAGCGATAGCGATACAGCTTCACTCGCTGAATGCCAAACTGCCCGTGGGGAATTCTCAGGTGGCGGCCCTGATGACTTTCGTCGCCATTGAGTCGACGACCCGAGTGCCACCGGCCGTTTTCGTACCGACCCTCTTCGATACAGGAAATACCGGCGACTTCGTCGCCAGGGGGGTGCGGCTCGAAGGTGACGGTCACTCCCGTTCCCGCGACCGTGAACGCATCCGGGGCGGTCGCAATGGCCAGGGCCCCGGCTCGAGGCCACGGCTCCTCGTGGCCGGCACCCGGCGACCATTTCCAGCTGAAGTCGTGCGAGAACTCGAGCGTGTAACCGCCGAGCACCACGCGGCGCTTGGTGCAGGCGTGGTCGAGGGTGATCCCCGCCATCGTACCCTTGCCCTGATGCGCGAGGACCAGCGGGGCCAGCTGCCCGAGGACGTCGTAGCTGCGGGCGATGGGATCGGTCGTGGGGTCGTCACCCGATTCGATCGCGAAGGGGCTGAAGCCGATCGCGTCGTGTTGTCCTATGGCGTGGAACGCGTTCGCGGCACTCTCGGCGCTTCGCCGCGCTTCGGGGATGAAGAGTGGGTTGCCCGCGCGATGGTA
The DNA here is from genome assembly GCA_964610275.1 of uncultured Polyangiaceae bacterium. GTDB lineage: Bacteria > Myxococcota_A > Polyangia > Polyangiales > Polyangiaceae > JAFGBI01. Next base: position 3,548 of record CAZSVU010000369.1, read on the forward strand.
GTCCTCGCACGACTTGGCGAAGTCTGAGCAGTAGATGTCGGGGCAGAGGAGATTCAGCGCGGGAGCACCTACCTGCCAGACGTCCAGCAGGTGCGGCAGGGGACCGCCGCTGGGATACTGACCCGGTTCGCGCTCGGGGCGGTTGAGCGCCGCGTTGGTGAACATCGGCAGCGGGTACTCGGTCTTGCCGGCGGCCACGACCTGGTTCACGTACCGAGCGTAGTGCCAGGCCATGAAGATCTCGTCGGTGGCGACGCCCTCACCGAACACCCCCGACCAAGTTCCCTGATGACGGTGGCCGGCCGCGTCCCACCGCTCTCGGAGCGCGGGGCTGAGCTCGGGTTCATGGCGCGTGAGGTGGTCCAGGAGCACCGGTGGGACCGCCTCTGCGAAGGCGGCACCTGCAGCGGCGCCATGTTCTCGCGTCGCTTCGAGCAGGCCCACCTCGTTTTCGACTTGCACCATGAGCACCGTCCGCCGGTCTCCGTCCACCCGACGCAGGTGCCGCATCAGTACGGCGAACGCATGCGCATCGGCCGCACGATTGGCGCGGCTGAACGCCGACAGGGTTTCGACCCCGCGGCCAGATGGCAGCTGGGCCCGGGGAAACCGATTCGGATTGGCCTTCACCCAGTGGGGCGCGTAGCAGGACCTGCTGTTCTTGAAGCTGCCGAACCAGAGCAGGATGAGGCGCAGTTGGTGCAGGCGTGCCCCCCCGAGCAACTCGTCCACCAGAGTGAAGTCGAACTCGCCCTCGACCGGCTCGAGGAGCTCCCAGTAGACCGGGGCCAGGACAGTGTTGCAATTCAGAGCCCGAAGCTTGGGCCAGAGGAGCTCGAGAACCTCGACATCCGAGGCGCTCGAATTGGCGAGCTCGCCACCCAGCACGAGGAACGGGGCTCCTTCTACCACCAGCTGAGTGGCGCTCCCCTGCCGCTGCAGTCGGGGTATCGACTCCAGTTTCACGCGACCACCTCGACAAATCCCCCGGGATCCCACCCGGCTGCTCAACGCTCGTATGTCTGCTTCGCCTGGGGTGGCGCTGCAAGTTCGAGTCGTGCGCGGATCAGGCTGCAGCCCTGCGCACCTTCTCACCCGGAGGGGGGTGGGGTATAGGCGGGGCCGGTGATGGTTGCGCGGAGTCGCAGAAATCTAGAGCAATCGTGCGTGGTTGCACTCGCCCCGGGAGACTCGTCTTCTGCCCGAAAGTCGATGGAGGCACTGTGGCCAAACTCTCATTCATGCGGCGTGGGTGGCTTCTGGCCGCTGCGCTTCTGTTCGCTGCCTGCCGGCCTCAGCCACCGGAATGCGGCCCGGCGCCAAACGCTGACACGCCGGCCGCACCGGAGCAGCCCACGGGGAAGTACGGCGAGGTGACGGGCGTGGACGTGATCGGTGGTGACGGAGTCGGTGCGTTCACCCTCAGCGGCGAGACCAGCCGCGTGGAGCTATCACACATCACGGTCGAGGGGCAGCCTTTCAGCCAGGCGGTGCGCGCCACGATCAAGGAACAGTCCACGAACAACTGGGACGTGCAGATCTCGACCAAGAATGCGGCGTCGGTCGAGCAGGGGGACGTGCTCCTGGCCACCTTCTACTTCCGCACCGAGCACTCCCGAGACGAGAGTGGCGAGGGCAAGACCGAATTTGTATTCGAGCTCGCCCGCGACCCCTGGACCAAGAGCGTGTCCTATCCAGTCAGGGCGAGCCGGGAGTGGAAGCAGCTGCACGTGCCGTTTGTGGCCAAGGCAAGCTACGCGCCTGGTGAGGCGCAGATGATCTTCCGGATGGGATACCCGCCTCAGACCATCGACATCGGGGGGGTCAGCGTCGAAAACTTCGGCCAGCAACTCGCGCTCGCCGACCTGCCGGTGACCAAGCTCACCTACCGTGGGCGTGACCCCGACGCGGCCTGGCGTCAGGCCGCGGCCGAGCGCATCGAGAAGCACCGCAAGGCCGAGCTGACGGTGACGGTCAAGGACGCACAGGGCAGGCCTATCCCGGGGGCAGACGTCCGCGCCGAGCTCACCCGCCACGAGTTCGAGTTCGGCACGTGTGTGGCCGCGGCTCGGATCGTCAGTCAGTCCGACGAGAAGTACCGGCAAGTCACCACCGAGATGTTCAACACCGCTACCATCGAGAACAACCTCAAGTGGGTGGCGCTGGCAGGCGATTGGGGAGGCGGCTTCACCCTCGACCGGGCGCAGAAGGCCGTGGACTGGCTGCGCGCCCAGGGCCTCGGCGTGCGCGGCCACGTGCTCGTCTGGCCGGGCTGGCGAAACCTGCCCAAGTCCCTCAAAGCCAAGGAGAAGCAGCCGGACCAGCTGCGCGCCGAGGTGGCAGCGCACGTCCGGGAGTTGGCCACGGCCATGCGTGGCAAGCTCACGCACTGGGACGTGATGAACGAGCCCTTCGACAACCACGACCTGATGGACATTCTGGGGCGCGAGGGGATGGTCGACTGGTTCAAGATCGCCCGCAAGGCGGATCCCGCGCCCACGCTGTTCATCAACGACTACGCCATTCTTTCGGGAGGCGGCGGCAATACTCCACACCGGGACCATTACGAGGAGACGATTCGGTTCTTGATCGACCAGGGCGCTCCGCTCCAGGGTATCGGGCTACAGGGACACTTCGGCACGTCGCTGACTGCCCCCGAGGATCTCTGGGCGCAGCTCGAGCGGTACGCCAAGTTCCAGAAGATCCTCCACATCACCGAGTACGACATCGTGCTGGACGACGAAGAGCTCGCCGCGGACTACACCCGGGACTTCTACACCCTGGCGTTCAGCCACCCCGCGGTGAAGAACATCACCATGTGGGGTTTCTGGGACACCGCCCACTGGAAGCAGAGCGCTACGCTCTACCGAGCGAACTGGAGCCTCAAGCCCTCGGGCGAGGTCTACCGAAAGCTCCTCAAAGAAACCTGGCATACCGACGCCAGCGGCAAGACCGACGCCAAAGGCAGCTATGCGACCCGTGGGTTTCTCGGCACCTATCGCGTTGCGGTCAAGTCCGGCACCAAGGAGCAGACGGTGACCGGGAAGCTCGAGAGCGGCGGGAGCCAGGTGACGGTGACGGTGAAGTAGACGTGGCGTGCCTTGACGCCGCTCGCGTGAGTGAGAGCGCCGCTCACATCAGCAATTTCGTGTCGGTTCTGGATTCATTCGCTCGCGATGCGCAGACCGAGGGTGTCGATGAGTGTGACGTTGGCCTCCGACAGGGTCGACAGGTCGAATACCAGATCCTGCCACCCCGAGATGCCCCAGAGCGAATCCCAGGTGCCGCCTTCCCACTCACCCGTCGCATCAGTCACAAACACCTGTGCGTAGCCGCCGGTCCCGGCCTGGACGTACACGCGGACGGTCAGGATTTGTCCCATCAGGTTATGGGGCTGCGCGAATTCCATCACGACGGTGCCGTCGTTGCCGAGGGTGCAGAGCGCGACCGAGAACGCGACGCAACCATCGCTGGCGCATTCGCTTTCACTGTCTCCGGTATCGACCCAGGTCGCTGTTGCATCGACGTTGCCGCCATCCGGATCGGAGTACCAGCTCGAAAGACCGGTCTCGAACTCCCAACCACCGGGGTCGGTGGGATTGCCTGCGCCACCGGCTCCAGCCCCACCGGTCAGGGTAACCGAATCGATCAAGATGATGGTCGGATTGGTGTACGCGGCATCACAGCGGGCACCGCGGGCACCGCCGGCGCCGCCGCTCGCGTCTGCGCCACCGACGCCGTTTCCTCCGGTGCTCACCTGTGCTTCGCCACCGCTGGCATTGGCTCCCCCTGAGCCCTGAGGCTCGGTGCCGCCCGAGCCCGGGGCGCCTCCGTCTCCGCACTCGCAATCCGCCCAGCCGCTGGCGTTCTCCAGGCACTCCTGGCTGGAGAGAACGCTGGTCGCCGGACACCTGCAATCCTGCCGCTCGCCGGGCTCGCAGACCGCCGGATGCTTGGAACCGCTGCTCCCGCATCCTGGCGCCAACGCACCGGCGCCCACTGCCAACGCGACCGCAAGACTCAGCTGGCTCTTCATCACGGTCTTCCTTCTGCCCTGCTACCCGGGCAAGCGGCCCGGGTGCTTCGACGTGTATACCTCAGATGTGAGGTGGAGCTCCTTCCTCCGTTGCCGTTCGAAAAGGCCGCGCAGGTGCTGACGCGTTTGCGCCCGACGCGTTTCGCGCCGGGCGCAAACAAGTGTGTTGAGATACGTGCGCCGGATCAACTCCAACGCGCGCTACCGACTCACACGAACGACCTAGGTGCCGGCCCCGCTAGCGCCGCTAGCGCCGCTAGCGCCGCTGGCGCCGCTGGCCCCACCGGCTCCGCCGGGACTCGCGGCCCCACCGCCGCCGCCCGCACCAGCCATGCCGCCGCCACCAGCGACCACGACCGGGCCGCCGGCGCTTCCGGCGACGCCGCCGCCGCCCGCGACCACCACCGGGCCACCAGCCATGCCCGCCGCGCCGCCCGGTACGTCAGGAGCACCGGCAGCACCGGCGACGCCGCCGCCGCCCGCGACCACCACCGGGCCACCAGCCATGCCCGCCG
>CAZSVU010000369.1:8198-8387 GCA_964610275.1 uncultured Polyangiaceae bacterium
CGCCGCCCGTAACGTCGGGAGCACCGGCCATGCCAGCCATGCCGCCCGTAACGTCGGGAGCACCGGCCATGCCAGCCATGCCGCCCGGGGAGGCGCCGCCAGAGGGTGCGCCGCCAGAGGGTGCGCCGCCAGAGGGTGCGCCGCCAGAGGGTGCGCCGCCGGACGGTGCGCCGCCAGAGGGTGCGCCGC
>CAZSVU010000370.1:0-8297 GCA_964610275.1 uncultured Polyangiaceae bacterium
CGCCCAGCGGCCGCGGTAGCCTCCGTCCATTGCGTCATTTGGCGCCGCGAACTAGACTATCCATACAGGCGCCGATGTATTGGCGGTCACTGCTACGACGGAGGCTGCACGGAGGACTCCCAATGTGACGTCTACTTCGCCGTAGCGAGAGAACCGAACGGGTTCGACAACTTCGGTTGTCAGTAGGGCGCTGAAGACGAGTTTTATCCCGCCTTGATGCAAGCGGTCGGGGGCGGCGTCAGATGGTAGAGGCAGTTCGGGCCCCCGGAGTACTCAGCTGCGGTGCAACGTGACTGAGTCAAAGTCGGTGTCCGTGCGCATCACCAAAGTATCCTCCGTGACGCAGTACGACATCTCAATCCGAGTACCGTCGGACTCCGTGATGATCAGCTGCGTGTCCTGGATCGCGTAAGTATCCGTGTTTGTCGCCGGCGGTTCATCCTCGGAAAGGGTGCATCGACAATCGCTGCCCACCGAATCGCACGAGATGCTGATCTCCGGATTGTCGTTCTGTGAAATCATGCCATCTCGATACTCACCGCACGTCGTGTCGCCCAAACAGTCTTGGGGCATTCGAACCGCAAACGTCATGTGGGCACTATCGTCGGTGACCACGTCTCCATTGAGCATGAACTCAATCGTTCCCGTCTGCTCGTACTCAACCAGGGACATTGTCGCTTCCGGACAGCTGGGGACGACTGACTGCACTGGCTGCGGACTGCACACACTGACGACCTCCCACCGTCCAACCACGTCGCCTCCACAGGCAGTGAAGCCTTCAGTGCACGCAGGTACCGGTGACGGGGTGTCCGATGAGCCGCTGCTGCCGTTCCCGTCGCTGCACGAAGTCGCACCTGCTCCCGCCCATAGCGCAACAACTGCCACTCCCAACCGTGATCGCATGTCTTCCTCCACTCTCGGGCCCGCAACCCAGGGAACCCTCAGCATGCACCCTTGGCGACCCTCGCCACGCGAATCTAATCGCACCGTCTGTAGATGCCGTCAACAGTGGTCAGTTGGCAGACTGTGCTCGGTGAGTGTTTGATCCAACAATCCGAGCCAGCCGACAGCTGTCGGCGTCGCCTCAAGACCGGTCTGACCCGTCGAACTGGGCAGCTTTGAGCGCTCGATGCAGGGTCCCGTAGCCGACGCCCATACGCTTGGCGACTTGGCGAACGCTGAGGCCCCGCTTGCGGAGGCGCAGCGCGCCGCACACGTCGACGAACGCCTTGGGACGTCCGATACGCTTTCCGCGGCGGCGCGCGGCGTCGAGGCCGGCCTTGGTGCGCTCGATCAGGATCTGCCTCTCGAACTCGGCGAATGCGCTCACCATGTGCAGCAGGAGCCGGCCTTGCGGAGTGGTCGTATCGAAGGGCTCAGTGACCGAGACGAAGTCGATGTGCATGGCGGCGAGCTCTTCGATGGTCAGAACCATGTGCCGCAGGCTGCGAAAGAGACGGTCGCTGCGCCAGACGAGGAGCGTGTCGAATAGGCCACGGCGGGCGTCGGCCAGCATTCGGTCAAGCTCGGGGCGGCGGTCCCGGCTGCCGCTCACACCGTGATCGGTGTAGGTGTCGACCAGGTCCCATTCCCGAGCGGCGACGACGCGTCCCGTCTCGTCGAGTTGCAGATTCGGATTCTGCTCGCTGCGGCTCACCCGCACGTACCGGGCGACGCGGTGGATCATTTGCACGTCCGTCGGCGCCCGCCAGTGACGACTGGATCGTGGCCGACCTGTGGTTGCCGCTCGGGGCCCGCTTCCGTAAGCGCGTCCACCAAGACGCTCAGGGCCCGTGCTGCCGCCCGCGATGCTACCAGGTCGCCAGCTCGCAGCCCGCGCAGAACGGCGTCTGCGAGCGCCTGAGCGGCGGCGTGGTGGGGTTTCACCCGCCTTGCAGCAAGCTCAGCGGCGAGCTGCGTGACGAGGTCCAGTCGTCCGGCATCGGCCGCCAGTGCGAGCGCCCGGACGAGGGCGGGCTCGACCACTCCGGTGAGGTCCAGATCGGCCGCCCGCGAATCGTCCACGGTGGCTTCACTGTTCGTCACTATTCGTAGGCTTACGTCTCGGTCCGCCGGCTCAACAGTGACGAACAGTGACGAATAGTGCGCGGATTTCGTCTGGGCCTGGCTTCGAATCCCGTTGGGGACGCCCTTCTAACTCATCGACAGAACAGGCGCTTCGGGCGCCTGTTCCCGTTTGGGGGACAGTGAGAGGGACAGTGGGTAGCCGAGCCGTGTGCCAGCGCGACCTGGACGAAACGTGACGCGTACTCGTCGCTCTGCGGCCAGATTGCGCTGGTCAACAGCTCCTGTGCCGAGCGGCGCACCGGTGGTGGAACCCGTGCTGGTGCTATTGGGTGTTCCGCGCATCGCGAAGCGCATCGAGTGCCGCCTACGGGAGCCTGTGCATCTTGGAGATGTGAACCGGTGTCCCCTCAAATGGTTGGACCGATCCCGTGAGGTACGCCCTGAGTATACACGTGGCCGTGGGCTCACCCGGCGAGCCATCGACGACCCCGGCCTTGTAGACGCACCCAGACGGGAGATACACCAGCTGAAGGCGCCACTGCCCACGCACGCGCGAGTCGTCGCCGCAACGCTTGGCCCTCTTCTCAGCGTCCACAATGGCCTTGAGCGTTGCGCCTTGTTGGAATGGGTGTTCGGCTCGGGCCCACCTGTCCGGACAGCCTTGATTCACAATCGTAACTGGATCGCCCGTTGGCTGGGCCTCCTCGACGAAGGCTTCGTCCTGACCCGTAGCGGATGCGGAGGGCGAAGGGGCGAGGCGGGGCGCATCGACGCCAGAAGTCACTGCCGGTTCCATGCACGCGGCGGTGGCCACCGTTGAACCGAGCAGCACGATCACCGACATCCTTGTGCGCGCACGTGCGCAGGGGTTGCGAGACGCTGCTTCCACCACCGGGCCCTACAGGGAAGCAAGTTAGCGTCGCTGGCGCGGAGCGAAAGCGCGGGTGACGGAAGACCACCCCGACTCGGGCTTGGGCGACTGACCTGCAGGCCAGTGACTCAGGCGATTCAGGTGATTCACATTCCGGGGTGGGTGCGGCAACGCGACCAGGCTGAGCGGAAGCCGGATTCGAGCGATCTGGGCCAGTTGCGGAATGTTGGCAGCTGAGCGGTTCCCGTTCTGGCGGAACTCGACAGACGACACGATGTCTGACGGCTGACGCGGTGAACAGGGATGTCTAGTCGAGCAGGGGAGCGCCCATACACAATGCAGGAACCCACGGTCCGCCAGCCGAAGGACCGCGGCTCGGGTCGCGCCCCGAGCCTTCCGAGGGGTGCACACGAACCGCGCGGCGGGCGGAAGCTCGTGTCCCCGGCGGGAAGGTGCACGCTGCTCGTGCTCCTTGCTGTCGCGGCCGCCTTCCTCGTGTCCTGTGAGGGCTGCAATCCCGGGGACGCGCCCGGTCCACTCCTTGCGAAGCGCACAAGCCGCAAGTCCGTCAGTCTATGGATCATTGACACGCGCGGCAAGGTGCATATCGGCCCCGATCCCTACGGCTCCGATCCTTTCTATTCTGTCACCAAACCTGTGAGCAGGGAGGATTTCGCTACCTTCACCAGCCGCGTTCGCCAGTCTCCGTATGTGGTCCCCCCACCAGTGCTGCGCGACCTGCGTACGCTGGTGACGGCAGCTCATCGGGAACCGCGGGTCAACACCCGTTCGTGTCCAAACTGTTCAACTTCCACTGTCTATGTTGCCTACGCTAGAGATGAACAGAACGGAAGATTCTGGCCGTTTGAGCTTCGCACGGGACCTCTGGAGCGCCCCAAGAACTTGTTGGGGCCTGCAACACTTGAGCTCTCGCGTTGGATGAAGGAAACGGAGGTGCATTTCGATGCATCTCTGCAGGAATGAGACGAGGATTGCGGGGTGCTCACACGCAGCCGGTCATGCATCACGCGACCAGGTGCAGGATCGTGCGTGCCAGTACCTGGCAGTCGGCCTCCATGCCTATCAGTAACGTTTCGAATCCCGTTGGGGCACGGGACCGCGGTCACCGCACACAACGCCGGTGCGACCGATGCGCGCTGAGTGCTGGTGCGTGATGTGCCCCGCTCGTCAACACCTTGGTGACGCCGGAAACCAGTCGCACGTAGCCGCGACCATCGAGACCGCGCTGCCGCACTGGGAGAGGTTGCGGCCATCTACGGAGCTGTTGGCCAGCGCCGGCGGGACGAAAAGCGTCGAGTTGTCGTCCAACTACTGCCAGGTTGAGCTGACCCGCAGCTCGGCTGGTCAACAGCTCGCTCTGCGGCCAGGTCGCGCTGGTCAGCAGCTCCGGTATCGCTTCCCTTCAGGGTTCTTTACGCCGAGCGCTTGCGTGCAATGTCGACCAGCAGACGTAGAGCCTCGACGACGCGCTCTTCGCTTCCGAAGTGGTCCCAAACCTCGCGATCCAGGAACACGGCGTGTTGAAAGTCCCCGCGCAGGTTCGCGTATCGATTCGGTCGAATACCGCGCGAGAAATCCTGCTCGGGTATCTCCGCTAGCGACTCTGCGGATGGCTCAATCGGGTTGTCGTTTTCGGTCATAGCTCTCGCGCTCCCGACGTGTAGCGCGCCGCGCACTGATCACTCTGACCTTCTCACCCCGCTCGCAGTGCACGACGAAGAGCACTCGGGCGCTTTTGGACAGGCCGATGGCCACGAAACGGTCGTCGGCGCTGGAGTCCCTGATGAGTAGGTAGTCCAGGTCCAAGAACACCGTGACGGCTTCTTCGAATGTGACGCCGTGCTTGGCGACATTGGCGGCGGCCTTGTCGGCGTCCCACTCAAAGTCTCCAAAGATGATCTTGGCCACATGCGATAGGGTAGCACCTGCTCGACGGTCGGCGCGAGCCGCGGGGGGAGCCTGTGGAAAGAAGCGGGATTGGGCCCAATCATGCGGTCAGTCGGAGAGCCGTGGCGTCGGCCCCCAAGCCTGTCAGTAACGTTTCGAATCCCCTTGGGGACGCAGTTCGAGTCACAGCGGGCCGATCGTCCCAGTGGGCGGTCGGCGCGTTGCTGCGTTGTGCATGGGATGGCTGCAGGACACTTCGGGTAGGCGGCGTGCTGCGCGGAGCATGAAACATTGCTCTGCGACCGGGGTGTCACATTAGTCTGGGAGCGGGGCGCTGCCGCCGCCGTCACCTCCGGCGCTACCCGCAGTGGCCATCCCACTGCTGCCACCGTCATCGGTTCCCCCATCGCCGCCGGTGACCATCCCGCCTGTGCCACCGTCGGCGATCCCACCGGTGCTGCCTCCTGCGCCGCCAATGGCGGCGCACGCGCAGTCCTGCCAGACCCACTCCTCCGTGCAGACCTGTGTTCCAGCCCGCCCGTCAGCACAGGTGCACTGCACGAGCGCACCGGGCGTGCACTCGGGGGGCGGGACCACGCAAGCGCACGCTCCGAACTCGTCGCCAGAGGCAGTGCACGTGCTCTCGGAGATGGCGCCGTCCCCGCAGGTGCAGGGCCGTACCTCTCCCGGTCGGCAGAGGAGCTCGGGCGGGCAGGAGCAAGTGTCCCAGGCAGTCCCTCCGGCGCACCACTGAAATCCCGAACTGCCGTCCGCACACATGCACGGCCTGTCAGTTCCGACCACGCAGATGGCGATTGTCGGATCGCACTCGCATTCACCCCAAGCAGTCCCGGCCGTGCAGGTCTGCACCGACATCGTGCCATCGGGGCACGCGCACTCGCGCGTCGCACCCCGCAGGCAAGCACTAGGAGTGGGGGTGCACTCACACTCTCCCCAACCGGGCCCGTCGCCGATGCACGCCTGCACGCCAACCGTAGCATCGGGGCAATCGCAGGCTCGCTCTTGGCCTGCAGAGCACGGCGACTCACCACTGGACGTAGCGCAGGCTGCCACGACGCACATGCACACGGCCACTGCGGCCCGCCTGAACATGGCAGGCCATCCCCTTCTCGCCGCCGTTCTCACCAGTCAAGCATACTGGAATCTGACCCGCGTGCCAGACCGACCGTGCCCTGCCGCAGAGCCCTGTCCTTGCGACCGTGACCCTCGGTCCGCACCTCACGCACTTCACGGATCGATAGTCCGGCATCCTCGCACTCTGTCTCGCCAGGGGCTTCGCTCTCTGGAACAGGCGGCGCCCAGCAGCATGCTGAACGCTGTTCGGGGCGCAGCACACCCGCCACAAGACAACGATCGGCTCGATTCAGGGCGTTACCGCCAGGAAGGCCCTTCCGCTACGGGCAGTTTGCCCGAGACGTTGAATTGGTTAGCCCGCTGCCGAGACGCTGCACAGCACCGACAGGGCGGGGACATCTCCAATGCACCTCGAACCAGAGGCCAGTGATCGCGGTGATTGTAGTGATTCACATTCCGGGCCAGCTGAAGCTACGCGACCAGGTCGAGCGGGATCCGGACACGTGCAATCTCGGGCAGTTGCGAAATGTTCATAAGAGAGCGTGTCCCGTTGGGGACGCTCTTCGAGTCACAGCGCGTCGATCGTCCCACAAGGCGGTCGGCGCGTTGCTACTTGTGCTTCCGCTGGCTGGGTCTCAGTTGGGGGTAAACGCAAATGCGTGCGGGAACGCCGCCCGAACCAACACTACCGAAGGGGCAGGTAGTGGACGCGTTCGGCCCAATCGTCGCCGGCGCTGCACTCAGCCACCACGAGGAGGTCATCGATGACGCCGCCGAGTGGAAGGCGTTGATGCACGATGATCACCCCCGGCGTGGGCTCGCCATGCCCAATGCGCTCGAGGGCGTGCCCTGGCATCGTCGACACGTCATGTGTCAGTAGGACGCGCCGTTCGTCCGCGGCCCACGCTAGCACGGTCGCGTCGTCGGCGCCTCCGAGCCCAGCGTCCTGGACGCGGACGAGGTCAATGGAGGGCAGACGCCTGCGCAATGCGCGCACGATGTCCGCGTTGAAGTCTTCGTCCGCGGCGAACCGAATCATTGGACAAGGGCGCTACTGCTTCAGAGTTCGGCGGGCGAGGAGGCGGGCGCGGATGCCGTCCGGGGGAAATCGGGTTTCGATCGCGGCTTGTGTCTCTGCTGCCCGCTGGGCGCGCGCTGCCAAGTACTCATCCACCTCGGGGCGGTTGCGCAGGACGTAGGCGATGACCTCGTAGACGCCCGTAATGTCCAGCGACGGGTACTTGTGAACGATCTCCTCGGGAGTTGCGCCCATGTCGAACGCGCCCACGATCGAATCCAAGCTGACACGTGTTCCTTTCACGCGGAGCACTCCGCCGGGGGCTTCTGCCAACGGAGGCGGTCTGGATTCGAATGCCTGCATGCTCAGAGAGCGTAGCTCCGCTCGCGGCTGAGAGCCAGAGGCCGTGCCCCGAGGGGGCTAACCGCGCGTGACGCGGCCCATTTGCCAGGGGAGACGTCGAACTCGCTTCAGAACGTGAGCAGACGTGTTCGAGACGACGTCACGCATGGGCAAGGTCGTCGCCGAGCTCGGTCTCAGTGTGGCGGAACGTGTCGACGCCGAAGTCGGCCAGTTTGGCCAGGAAAGCGACTCGCGATACGCCTGTCCCTACCAAATACCCATCCGGAGCGAAATGCTTGCGGATTCCTGGCACGTGAGGTGGCCTCCCCCAGACCATGATGACTCTGCTGCGAAGCTTGCTCGGCGCCGCCCGCTCGTTCCTCCGGACCGGGCGCGATCTGGCGGTCGAGAACCTGGCCCTGCGTCACCAGATCGGCGTGCTCAAACGCACCGTGGGCAAGCGACGACTGCGGCTGGGCGCTGTCGACCGCGGCTTCTGGGCTGGGTTCTCCCGCATCTGGGTCGGGTGGGAGCAGGCGCTGGCTGTCGTCCAGCCAGCCACCGTGATTCGCTGGCGCCGCGAGGGTTTCAAGCGCTACTGGACTCGCAGGAGCCGGTCCGGTCTCGGCGGCCGTCCGTCGCTCGCCCGCGGAGTGCGGGACCTGATCCGCAAGATGTCGCGCTCGAACCCGACGTGGGGCGCCCCCCGCATCCGCAACGAGCTCGCCAAGCTCGGGATCGAACTGAGCCGCGCCACCATCGCCAAGTACATGATCCGGCATCGCAAGCCGCCTTCGCCTACCTGGCGCGCCTTCCTCGACAATCACCTGAAGGACCTGGTCTCCATCGACTTCTTCGTCGTGCCAACCGCCACGTTTCGGGTGCTCTTCGGGTTTCTCATCCTTGCTCACGACCGCCGCCGCGTACTGCACTTCAACGTGACCTCCAGTCCCAGCGCCGAGTGGACCGCCCAGCAGATCGTGCAGGCTTTCCCGGAGGAATCCGCTCCACGCTACCTCCTGCGAGACCGTGACG
>CAZSVU010000371.1:0-8256 GCA_964610275.1 uncultured Polyangiaceae bacterium
TCCGGCGGCGCCGCTGGCTGCACTGGCTCTGGTCCGCGCGCGGTACGGCCTCCTCCGAGGGTGGGGAGCTGGGGCGGCGGCGTCTCGTAGCTACTCGTCGGTGCCGGCTTGGGCTGAGCCACCAGCGGGGCAGTGGGCACGGGACGGGGCTCGTCTGCGGGCTGCTCGGCGCGACCGAACCGGATGCCGACGGCGAGCTCCGCCGAGGGGATGACCCAGGGCTGGGCAAACCCGTTGGGCCCGCTCTCGTCGTGGTGCTGCCAGCGCGTGATGGGAGCCAGCGCGACCGCCTTGCCCTCCACCCAGAATAGACCGGACAGCGCCACCGCGAAGCCCACGTCCATCCTGACGCCACCCCAGGCCAGCGCATCGAAGCTCGTCCGCTGCGGCTCGTACGCGACGGGGTGGAGCGAGCCCCCGACCACTCCCGCGCAGCCGAGCATGTGGCCGTCGTCCCCGCCCGCCACGCGCACGCACGCGCTGGCGGTGGCGGCGGTCAGCTGCGCCGAGAACCTCCGCTCGCCCACGTGCACACCGTCTCCGGGGCAGTGGAGCAGACCGAGTCGCCAGCGTGCCGAGCCCCACAGCTGCGCGTCCGTTGCGATGTGCGCCACGGGTGCGACTCCGGGCACCAGGTCGATCGCCGCTCCTCCCGCCAGCAGCATGCCGAACGGTGCGCCGTCCGCGCCGTCAGCGGTCGCCGCGATCGCCTGCTGGGGCTCGCCGCTGGGCTGCGCGGCGGCAGGCCAGGCAAGGGTGGCCACGAGAGCCGGAGCTGCAAAGCGTGACCACAGTGACACCAGCATTGGCTATGGACGTCCGGAAGCACCTGCGCAAGCCCGAGGTGGCCCGCGGACGGGCGCTTCTCAGGGCCCGTCGAGGTACTACTCAGCGGCTCCTGGCCGGCAGGTCAACAACAAAGTCGACACCCGAGCCTGGAACGCGATGCCGATAGAAGCTCCCGTAGCTGCCGCCATGGTGCACGTGCCGTGGTCGGCGCGGCGGGTTGCCCTGACCTCAGTGGGCTGGTGGGCTACAGCGGCTTGACCGGCACGCAGATATCGACGCGAACCTTGCCCTCGGGGTGCTGCTTCGGGTCAGTGAGGCAGTGCTCGTAGCAGAGGCGGTCGTCGGGCTGGTACCCGCTCTCCGGCAACCATCCGCCCATCAGCATGTTCCACGCATCGGAGTACTCGTCGGCTCCCAGCTCGAAGTGCCCCACCGCGAACTTGCCGCCCGGCACCGTCATCTTGCCGATCTCTCCCGTCACTTCGGTGTCTTCGGGAACGGTGATGCAGGCGCTGACACGGAGTTTCTCCTCCTCGGTGACGTTGGGGTCGTCGTGGTAGACGCTGAGAACTTGGGTCCCGGGGAACCGGCACAGACCCCGCGGCGTCGCCCAGGCCATCAGTTTGCCGAAAATGCGCTCGAACACTTCGGACTGACCCGCGTACGGGCCCACGTGGCGAACGTACGCGACGTGGAGCTCAGGCAGTTCCTTGATCTCGACCTCGCCTTCGATCTTCTTGCCTTGCTTCGTCTTCATTTCGATCCTCCAGGTTGGCTGCTGAGTTACGGCGTCAATCTGGCAAATCGAGACGGCGCAGGCTTTGCTGGCGTTGCCGACGGTTTTTCCGACATTGCGATTCAGTTTGCGGATCTTGCGCAGCTCGTGGTGCCCGCCCGCGCGCCACTCGCTAGCGCTCATGCCAAAGGCATCGCGGAATGTGCGGGCAAACGTCGCCGAGCTCGAGAACCCGCAATCGAGCGCAATGTCGGTGATGGCAACCTGGGGATTGGCGACCAGCAGAGAGGCGGCTTTCTCCACGCGCAGTCGCTGAATGAACTGATTGAGCGTTTCACCCACCAGTGCGCCGAAGAGGCGGTGAAAGTGAAAGCGAGAGAAGCTGGCGACGCGGGCCAGCTCGTCGAGCCGGAGGTCATCGGCCAGGTGCGCCTCGATGTGGTCGATGACCCGGTTGATGCGGGCCACGTACTCCCCTCGCAGTTGTTGCTTGCGCGCGTCGCTCATGACTTGGCCGGATTGTAGTGAGAGCGTGCTCGCGGACCAAACCAGGCGTGTGATTGGCACGGCGCCGGCTCGACTCGGGGCGGCCTGCGGCGAACCCACAAGGCCGGTAGGTTTTCCTGCCAGCAGGCCGGTGGTGGCGGGATTGAAGCGCGGCGCAGAAGTTACGCTGCTCCGGCGCGGACCCCGGCACCGGTTGCGGTCCACCCGGTTGCTGCCACCGTCCCGGTCATGGTCCCCGGACCCAGCCCCGGTCGCGGTCACGAAACCAACCCCGCGTTTCGGCGGCCGCTGGCGGCCGGCGGAACATGGATCAAGGACGGGTGCGCACGACGCACGAGTTGACGTCGTTCAGCTGGTACCGTAGGAGGACGCGGCGGAATGGCCTCGGGACCGTCGACGTTGGATGGACCATGGGACGGATCAGGTGGGTGGCGGCCGGGCTTGTGGTCGTGCTGCTGGCCTGTTCGCCGAGGCTGGGCAAGCGCGAAGCCGGAACCGCGCTGGTGCTGTCGACCCAGCCTTCCTCGCCCCCTGTTCCGGCGCTTCCCGTCATCCGGGCGGGGGTGGAACCACGGGTGCTCGGCACGGCGCGGTTCCGCCACGAGGCGAGCATCAGGACCGTCGCCTTCTCGGCCAATGGGGAGCGCCTCGCCTCCCTCGCACGGGATGGCTTCATCCACGTGTGGGATTCGGCGTCAGGGAAACTGATTCGCCGGTTCCAGGCCTGGGTGGAACGGATCGCCCTGAGCGCTGACGGACGGCTGTTGGCGGCGGGGTGCGCGCCGCAAGGCGCGGCGCGGGATCGGTGCCGCGTGTTGGTGTGGAACACGGCGACGGGGAAGGTGGTGCAAGATCGATCAGTGGCGCACCGGCAAGTCGAGGCGCTGACGTTCTGCCGCCAGTCGACTCGCCTGGCTGCCAGCCTCAGATACGGATCGGTGCTGGTCTGGGACGTGGGGGATCCCGAGCCGCCCAGGGAGCTGCGCCCCCCTGACGACTCAGACGACCCCCCGAGCCTGGCCTGCTCCCCGGACGGTACGACACTGGCTGTCGGCACTTCGAGCGCGGTGGAGCTCTGGGACCTGGCCCAGGGCAAGCTGATGCGGAAGCTGCCCGGAGGCCCAGTCGTGCAATTCCTGCCCCAGCGTGGGCTCCTGGCCGTCCAGGTGCGGCAGGCTGACGAGGACGCCGGATTCGACTGGTACGGTCTCGATCTGTGGGACTGGCGGGCTTCGCGCATCGTGGGCAGTGTCTCGGACGAATCTTGGGATCATTCCCAGTTCGTCTTCGATCCGGACCTGAGGTGGGTGACGCTCGCCCAGGCGGACGGAGGGCATTTCGGAGCTCCCGATCCCGTTCGGGTCCTCGAGTGGCCGTCGGGCGTGAGCCTGGCGAGTCTGGCTGCAGCCGAGTCCATCGCAGCGCCCGGCGACGGGTCGCGGCTGGCGACCATCAACTCAGGAAACGCCGTGCGGATATGGGCGCTTCCGAGCGGTACTCCCGTTCTGACGGACTCGCATCACGAGACGGCCATCCAACGAGCGTTCTTCGTCGCCGGAGGCGGAGCGATCACCAGCGCAGGACCGGTTCACCACTGGGACACGCGTAGCGGCCAGAGGCTCGGCCGAATCGAGGGTGTGGGACCCGTCTCGGTCTCCCCGAATGGGCGCATCGCCGTGGGGTGTCGGCACGAGTCCCGGAGCGAGTCCAAGCTCCAGTTGTTCAACGCCACCACTCGCGAACCGACGTGGCAGACCTCTGCGCGCTGCCAGGACCTGGCTGTGGCAGACTCCTCCCTGATCGTGGCCAGCACCGGGTGCCGCATCTTCGCCTACGATCCCAGGGGCTCGGGCGCAGCACAACCGCAGTTCACCGATGGCTGTGAGAGCCGCGTGTCGGCGCTGTGGATTGCTCCGGACGGCGGGCGGCTGGCCGCGCTACTGGCGAATGGACCCAAGCACGGGCGACTCTCGTTCGGAGAGAGACCCGAGGAATGGCACGCGACGGGGCGCTATCGGTTGCTGCTTCGTCACGTGGCGCAGGATGATGCTCGTTTGGTCAGCCTCCCCAGCGAGCATCCCGGCAGGACCAAGGCTTGGGCCTTCTCTCGTGACGGACGGTGGGTGGCCTTGGGCGACGCGGATGGGAGTATCCGCTTGCGCGACACCGCTTCCGGTCGCGTCACACTCGAGCTGGCCGGTCACACCAAGTCGGTCACCGCGCTGGCGTTTGCTCGCGATGGTGCGGCGTTGTTCTCCGGCGCGGAGGACGGCACGCTTCGGGTATGGGATGCCTCCTCGGGAGCGGAGATCCAGAGCTCCTTTGCGCCCTCTGTGGTCACGACCATCGACGTTTCACCGCACGCAGCGTTGCTCCTGACCGGACACCGCGACACCACCGCCCGGCTCTGGGAGCTCGTGCCCGTGTCTTCGGCGGGTCGAGGTCCGATTCCACGGCCGCTGAGCAGGAGACTGCGCTGCCGCGATGGAGAATCAACGCCGCCGTCGTGAGGGCAGGTAGGTGCAGCGACCACATGGAAGTTCGACGCGCGAGCTCAGAAGTGAATCACGGGGTTTGACCGAGGATTCCCCCGCTTTCCGCAGCCAATGTCCGGGCCAGCGAGGCAGGAGTGCGCTCGGTTCGTCGCGCTGGTCCCTGCCGGCGCAGGCATCGCTTCACGGGTTTGCTGCGGTGGTGTAGTCTGGGATCTGATTGAAGCTGGGCTGTCCTCGCCTCGGAGACGGCGTCCTGAATGGGTCGGGCGAGCGGGGGCATGCCCCGGAACGAACAGGGAGGAACGATGCGTCAGGCAAGACTGTTCGGGGTTGGTGGGGCTCTGGTACTGATGTTGCGGGTGTGGCACCAGCCGCGTGGGCGGCGCCACACGTCCACGATGGGTTCTACCTGGAGCCCCAGCTGGGGTTTGGCTACTTGACCACTACCGCTGAGGCCGGTGGTATCGAGGTGGAGTACAGCGGGTTGACGGTCGCGACAGGGCTGCTCATCGGCGGCTCCCCCATCGAAGGGTTGGTTATCGGCGGGGGCTTCATCACCGACCAGTCCACCGGCCCCAGCGTGTCCGTGAACGGCGAAGACATGGGTTCCGACGCGGACGTCAGCCTCTATCTCATTGGCATGGGCATGTTCGCGGACTTCTACCCGGATCCCACCGACGGTCTGCACTTTTGGCTGTTCTTTGGCTGGGGCGGACTCGAGGCGACCTATCAGGGTGACGCCGGCGGTAGTGACCCTACCGGACTCGTGATGTCGTTGGCCGGTGGCTACGAGTGGTGGGTTGCCGACGAGTGGAGCATCGGTATCCTGGGCCGCATTGCCTACGCGCCGCTGAGCCTCAACGACGTCAGCTACAGCACCTGGGCGCCTGCAGTCCTGGCTTCGTTCACCTTCCACTGATTGGCTAGCGCCAGCGGCGCGTGGTCTGCAAGTCAGCGACGAGATCACGCCACCACTGCGTCATGGCGGCTGCTCGCGCGGCTCTCGCCGAATCCCTTCGGATCGCCTGTGCGCGCTCCTGCCTCGTCCCCGCGGTTTGGTGCACCTACCAACGCCGGAGTCGCTTCGCGATCGCTTCGCGAACCTTGTCGTAGCTCGGTGGCGGACCTTTCTGGAGGTCCCTACCATCGACGAGCATGGCGTCCGTCATGCCCCACTCGCCGACTGCACTTCGCTCTGACGTGTCGATCTCGCGGAGGACGACCTGCTCGCCCAGCTCGGCTGCCGCGCGCTTGGCGCGCTCATAGACCAGGTTCTGAGCGAGACACCAGCCGCTGGAGAATGCCGTGACGTTGACCTCGCCCGGAACCGGCTCGAGTTCCTTCACCCCCGCGGGGAACCAGCGCGGGGGTTGACCGTCCTCGACGAACGGCTTCCACAGCAGAACCGCGAGGCCCTGTCGATCGGTCTTGCGGTAGCCCTGCTGCTTGAACCAAGAAGCCTTCGTCCAGAAGGGGAGCCAGACACCCCATGCCGCCATCCCTTTGGCGCCGAGCTGGCGGGCGTCGTCCTCGGCGGCAGCCAGCAGAGCCCGACCCATGCCGTGCCTCTGGAAGTGGCGGCCGATCGAGTCGGTGAATCCGCCCAGCTGTGCTAAGACCAAGGCGGAAGGGATGAGCGCCGACGAGCAGAGGGTCGCCGCGAGCACCCGGTCGCGGATCGCGCTGGCGCTGGCCGTGACGATTCTGTTGCTGACGGGCTGCGGTGACGACCGCTCGGTCGACGGGACCTGCGCCGACGGTGCAGGAAGCGACTGCAGTGAGAGTGGGCCGTCGGCGGAGGCCGGGTGGGTGTCACTGGACCGCCTGACCTACTCCCTCGGTGGCCAGGAACTGGAGGCTTCTCCGTCGCGGCTCTTCTATGACTTCTTGCCGGCCGCGCCAGACGCGCAGGACCCGCCCCTGCTGGTGGTCACCGGAGGAGGACCGGCCGCCGCCTGCGCATTCCTGTTCGCTTTTTGCTCGGGGAACTACCGAGTTGCGGAGGGTCCTGCCGGGACGCTGGCGGTTGCAGGAAATCCTACCCCGCTGACCGACTTCGCGCACGTCGTGCACATCGATGCGCGCAACGCCGGCTTCTCCCACGCGGTCCTGGAGGATCCCAGCGCGCCAGAGGACCGCGAGCTCTGCTTCTCGGCAAACGACTACAACGTGTATCGCGACGCCGCCGACGTGCTCCAGGTGCTGTCCGCCTTCCTCGAGTCGCACCCCGAGCTGGTGGAACGACCCACGTACTTCTTGTCCGAGAGCTACGGCGCCGCCCGCACCGCCGTCATGCTCAACCTGCTCTTGTTTCACGACGAATACGCGGCGGGCCAGCGAACGTTCTGGGACCCTGGGTTGGACGACGCCGTGCGCGGGATCTGGCGGCTGCGCTTCGGTGACAGCGACCGAACGCCCGAGGCCCGGGCGACGGTCTTTCGCGGACAGATCCTGCTGCAGCCATACTTCGGGGGGGTACGACAGACGGCCACGGCAGGCGAGCTCCTCGAACAGCCGGAATCCGTCCTGCCCCAACTGGCCGCCGCTGCGGGAGTCAGCTACGTGCCCTGCAGCCAGCAAACCGAACCCTGCGATCCGTACACCAATGCGTACGAGCTCGTGGAGACGTTGGGTCTCAGCCCGTACGACACGCGCGCTTCCCCGGAATGGCTCGCGCACCACCTCGAAGTGGTGGCCGCGGCGGTGACGCACCGGGACACACTCGCCCCACTGGTGGGCCTCGAGCTCACCACCTTGGACGAGCTACTGGCACAGCCAAGACCCGGCGCCTATCGCTTTGCGGATCTGCGGCACGCGAGCGCAGTCGTGCGCGGAGACCTCGAAGACCGCTATGGCACGCTGCAGCCCTGGGACGCCCATTTTGTCGCGCTCAACGGCGAAGCCATCAACGCATTCTTCTCTGGTCCCTCCGAAGCGGTGGGTGGCGATCCAGCTCAGCCCAGTTTCGTTCCCCTGTTCCTTCAGAATCTCGAGCTGACGGCCGCGCTCATCACCCACGCCGAATACGACCTGGTGGTGTACTCGCCGGCGATCGCGCCGACTCTGGCGAGCTACGATGAGGTTCTGAGCGTCGAGGCGACCGGCGACGAGCGCCTGATGGTTCACTATGCTCAGGGTGCAGTTCGCGAGGTGTTCGCGCCCCGGTACCTCGAGAGTGGCCACGCCGTCTGTCGCGACCAGCCCGACCAGCTCCACGATGACATCCGCGACTTCATCGCGCAGGATCGGCCGTGATGGGGGTGCCGGCGCTAGATCCGCCGCCGCCGCCGCACGAGAACGCCCGCGACCAGGGCCGCCAGACCGGACCAGAAAGGAACCCGTCGCTGCGGGCTCGCAGCCGTGACACACCCGCACCCGGCATCCTCGTCCGGTGATTCGGATTCCGTGTCGGCTTGGGGGGTGACCGGTTGGGTCACGGCGCCGCCAGTCGGATCGCCGACGCACGCGCCGTTCACGCACTGCTGTCCGCCGAGACACGGAGTGTTGCACCCGCCGCAATGCAGGACGCTCGACATCAAGTCGACGCAGGACTGCCCGCACTGAGCTAGCCCGGCAGGGCAGGCTGTCGCGCAGAAGCTGCCCGAGCAGAACTGTCCCTCCGGGCAGATTGCGCCGCAGTTGCCGCAGTTGGCGGGGTCGGTGGCGAGGTCGACGCAAACGGCGCCGCAGAGCGTGAGCCCGGAAGTGCAGGGCTCGGTGGCGCCTCCC
>CAZSVU010000372.1:0-4282 GCA_964610275.1 uncultured Polyangiaceae bacterium
TCCTTCTGGATCTGGTTCAGGGCGCTGAGGAACATCTGCCGCGGCTTGATCCGGGCCGGGTCCACGTACTTGCTGCGGACCGTTTCCAGCGTCTCGTTCACCGCGACCAATTGGGTGAGGTCGTACGGACCCTGCGACTCGCCGGGTGCCGCAACGGCATGGGCCGCTTCCAGTCCGCTCCAGAGCCCTCCCGTGCCGAAGTTCAGGGCGAATCCCGCTGCCACGGCAAACATGCCGAGCACCACTAGGGCGCGACCGATCCGCTCCAAGATACGCATTCCGGGGAGTATACGGCCTCACCCGGGGTCGGGCAGTGTGATCCTGAGTCAGCGAGCGCGATTCTCGAACGATGCTACGAGCCCCCAGCCGGGTCAGGCCTCGCAGAACCTCAGAGGCTAGATTCCTATTGCCTTTTCGGGGTCCGCCGCAGACCTCGCCCCGCAGGGTTCCCGCGCGCCAGGCCCCCCGCGTGCATGCACGCGGGGGTTGCGCGTGGGAGGGGCCCCACCCCAAACGGGGCGAACAGGGCGCAGAAGCGACCATTGATCGACATGTGCGCTCCCCTGTTTGGACAAAACGGCCAGCGACTGGGTCACGGCCCAGCACTGCTGTTCCCACCGCCGGACGCAGGACCGGAGTCCGAATCCGCCCTGCCGCGAGCGGCTGCCCTCCCGGTTCCAACCGGAACGGGCGTGGGATCCCGAACTTCGACGCCGGGTGTCTTCTCGTCGCGCTTGATCGAGTAGCGAACCAGCGCTCGGAGCGTGCGATTGCGCTGGACGTTGCCCAACAGCACCTTGACGTCCTCGTACACCGAGGGGTCGACGAGCAGCGCTCCGATGGTGCCTTTCCCCGCACGCACGTCGGCCACGATCTGACGCAGATCGGCACTCATCGCGGTCAGGTTCCCCATGACGTCCTCGGTCTCGTCCCCACCGTAGAGCAGGCTGTGCGCCAGGCCATTCCCTTCCCGAACACCCCGCAGCGTCAACGCGACTTCTTCGGCCGCACTGCCGAACTGCACCAGGGTCTGCGTCGCGGAGTCTCCGTAGATCACGTCGTGGGCGAACCCCGGCCCTTGATTGATGCGCCCGACAATCCGATTCACCCCTTGGATCGTCTGCTGGAGCTCGGCGCTGGTCTGCTCCAGGTTCGTGACCGTCCGGGAGAGGCGATCCGCTTCTCCGGGATCCTTCACGATGCGCGCCGCGTAGCCGTCGCCCTCGTTGACCGATTTCAGAATACCGCTCAGCGACTTCACGGCGGACTGCAAGTCGTTGCGGAATTTCTCGTCGGCGAGCGTGCTGGTCGTCATCTCCAGATTGATCATCACTTCCTCGGCGCGGTCCCCCAAACGGTCCACCCTGCCGATGAAGCGATCGAGGTCGCTGCCTTCACCAGTCTCGATGACTCCCCCGACAGGCACCTGCTCCTTCTCCGATGACCCCACGGTGATCGTGATCATCTTGTCGCCGAGCAGTCCCTTGGCGGAGATGCTCGCCGCGCTGTCGGCGCGGATCCGACGCGCCTCGTCCTCCGCGACGCTGATGACGACGTAGAGTCGAGGATCGTTGGCATCTTCGGAGTAGCGAATGCCGTCGACGCTCCCCACGTCGACGCCGCCCATCCGGACGGGCGAACCCCGCTTGAGGCCCTCCACGTCGTCAAACACGACCATGTAGTCCTGGCTGCGCTTGAACAGCCCCCGCTCATCCCCAATCAGGAAGATGACGACGGCCATGGAGGCCAGCCCGGCGAGCACGAACGCGCCGACTTTGACGTCACGTGAGGTCGCCATCGCTAAGCCATCCGATACCTTGAGCCATCAGCCGCCAGCTGCCACTCCGTACGCCCACTCCAAGCGCCATTGGATTAGCAGCTCTTTGGCGAAGATCCGCCCCAGACCATACAAGCCCTGCAGCCGGAGGCAATCGCGGTGGTGGTCAGTAGGACGGTCGACCTGGCGCCGACGTCTTCGGCTCTGCGCATGGGCCGAATCCACGCCGAAAAGGTACCAGGAGGGCGGTCGAGGCCCAGCAGCGCCTGCCTCGGGCGTGCGTTAGACGCTGTGCGTCATGTGTTGAGCAGAGTCTCGACGTCTTCCTTCACCGGAGCATTCCCCTCGATGAAGTCCTTCACTCGCGGGTCTTCGATCCGCTGGAACTCCTCCGGCGCTCCCTGGGCGATGACGCGCCCCCGATGGAGCATGGCGACGGTGTGACTGATGGCAAACGCGCTCTTCATGTCGTGCGTGACCACGATGCTGGTGATGTTGAGCTTGCGCTGTAGCCCGAGAATCAGGTGATTGATCCGAGCCGTGTTGATCGGATCGAGACCCGTCGTGGGTTCGTCGTAGAGCACGACCTCGGGCTGCACGGCAATGGCGCGCGCGAGCCCCACTCGTTTGCGCATGCCGCCGGAGAGATCGGCAGGCCACATCTGCTCGATACCGGGCAGATCGACCAGTCCCAGAGCCCATGCCACGCGGTCGCGGATCTCGCTCTGGCTCATCTTGTTGCGGAAGTGCTCCTGCAGGCCATAGGCCACGTTTTCCCCGACACTCTGGGAGTCGAACAGGGCGCCACCCTGAAACAGCATCGCGATGCGCTGCCGCAAGACGCTCAGCGCCCGCTCCTTGCACTGGGTGACGTCCTTGCCGTCGAAGTAGATGTTCCCGGCATCGGCGGGCAAGAGACCGATGAGCAGCTTCAGCATCACGCTCTTGCCCACTCCAGAGCCGCCCACGACGGTCAATACCGTGCCCCGCTCGACACCCAGGGTCAGACCGTTGAATACGAGCTTGGGGCCGAAAGCCTTCTTGATGCCACTGAACCGGATCAGCACTTCGCTCATGGGGGAGAGCCGAGGGTAGCAGATCTCGCACGCCGCCCTCAGCCTCAGAGCGTGCAATCGATCGCGGGCACCGACGGCGTCAGCTCAGGATCCGTTCGACCTTGATTTCCGCAGCGTCGCCGCCGCGCCACGTGTCTCGACGCAGGGTGCCAACCAGCACGGTCGAATCCGTGAGCGTGCCGGCACGGTCGCCCAGAGACGGCGCGAATCCCGCCAATCGTTGCCCCGGGGCGAGGGTCAGATCCAGCTTGAGGTGTCCCCCACGCACCGCGCGGGCAGAAACGACCCCGGCGTGCACCACCCAGCGGGGAATCGGATTGCCGGTGCCGCAGGGCTCGAGCCGTTCCAAATCCGCCAATACCGCGGCCAGGTCGTCTTCCGGGCTCAACGCGTAGACCTCGCCGAGAGATCCCGTGTCGCGAGCGGCAGCGGTGCAGGCTTGGGCCTCGCACGCACGCTCGAAGCGTTCGCGCAGCTCGTCGATCCGGTCGGCGCGGACTTCCAGGCCGGCGGCGGCTTGGTGTCCGCCAAATCGATCCAGCGCAGAGCTGGCGGCCGACAGAGCGTCGTGGAGTCGACAGCCTTCGGGGCCGCGTACCGAGCCCCGACCCTGACCGTCTGCGTCGAAACCCACCACGGCCACCGGACATTGGAAGCGCTTCACCAGCTTGGCAGCCACGATACCGACGATCCCATGGTTCCAGCCGGACTGACCGACGACCAATGCCGGGCGACCCGCCCATCCCTGCCGCTCGATGAGCTCGACCGCCTCGCCCGCCATCTGGTCCTGCGCGGCCCGGCGCTGCTGGGAGAGGTGCTCCACCCGTCCAGCCAGGGCTCGAGCCGTTTCGGCATTGGGTGACAGCAATAGCTCGAGTGCGGGCTCTGGCGAGCCCATGCGCCCCGGCGCGTTCAGCCTCGGCGCCAA
The DNA here is from genome assembly GCA_964610275.1 of uncultured Polyangiaceae bacterium. Classification (GTDB taxonomy): domain Bacteria; phylum Myxococcota_A; class Polyangia; order Polyangiales; family Polyangiaceae; genus JAFGBI01. Next base: position 3,782 of record CAZSVU010000372.1, read on the forward strand.
GCGAAACGCGATGTCCTCACCGGTCACGGGCGCGTGCTGGTCCCTTCGACCCAACTCGAGCAAGGCACGCAGGCCAGGTCGTTTCGGCTCTCGCAGCCGGTCGAGGCCGGCCCGGACGAGAGCTCGATTGTCCCCTCGCAGGTCCACCACGTCGGCGACCGTTCCGATGGCCACCAGGTCGAGCCACTGCCGCAGATCCAGGTTGCAGCCGAGACTGCGCCGCAGCGCGGCCGCCACGCTGAACGCCAGACCACATGTCGCCAGGGACTCGTAGGGAAAGGAGCAATCCGGTCGCTTGGGATTGACGAATGCCAGCACCGGCAGGGGCTCTGGCGAAACCTCATGATGATCGATGACGATCGCATCCATTCCGTCGCGACGCAGCGCTGCCAGGCTCTCGTGGTCGGAGCTCCCGCAGTCGCACGCCACCACCAGCCGGGGCTGCGCAGCCACGATGCGCTGCACTGCCGCGGGCGAGATGCCATACCCCCCGTCGAAACG
>CAZSVU010000372.1:4382-8200 GCA_964610275.1 uncultured Polyangiaceae bacterium
AGTACCTCGGCCACCGTCACGGAGATGCCGAGCTCGCGGCTGAGTTGGCGCGCTGCGTCGCCAGGCAGCGGGGGCAGGTGGACAGCCTCGAGCGGAGCGACAGGTTGCATGAGAATCGGGAAACGCCTGGGAGTCGGGAGCCGCATGGGGCAGCGGACGTGGCCGCGGCCTGCGCAGGATTCGGTCCGGCCCCCCGATAGGTTGGCGGGTGTCCTGGGTCGGAGCATAGGGTCGGGTTGGAGTCAACGCAGTGGCATTGCGCCGCGCACGAGCCGACCTACATTCAGTACTGCCGTGCACCACGCAGACTGCCCCGCAGCCAAAGATTGTTCTCGAATGGCGACGACCGTCCGACGGCAGCGCTCGTTTGGCGTGCGTGGTAGCGTTGTGCCGCAGGGGCGAGACGTTCCGGCCCCACGGCGGAATATTCGAACCGTGAGCCCGGTTGATTGAGGGCTAGGGTCCGTAGCGCGCCGGCGCGACACGGTCGCCTGCAGCCCAGCCAGAGAGGATCGACATGAGTCCCAGCTATCCACAGTCCCGAACCTATCCGGTCGCACCTGCTGCTCGGAGCGCAGTGGACTCTCGCGCCCGGTTCATCGTCCGCACCTACAACCACCTGTTCCTGGCCATCCTGGCATTCACGGCGATCGAAATCGCGCTGTTCATGTCGGGCATGGCAGCGGTGATCGCCCAGGCCATGCTGGGCACGAGTTGGCTGCTGGCGCTGGGCGGATTCATGGTCGCGGGTTGGCTCGCTCGCAGCTGGGCCAACCGGTCCGAGTCGCGGGCCATGCAGTATCTCGGGCTCGGCGCCATGGTCGTCGCCGAAGCGATCATCTTCGTCCCGCTGCTCTTCATGGCCGAATTGTACGCGCCTGGAGCCATTCAGAGCGCCGGCCTCGTCACCATGGTCGGCTTCGCGGGCCTCACGGCGATCGCGTTCGTCACTCGCAAAGACTTCTCGTTCCTGCGTGGCGTGTTGATGTGGGGCGGCATCGCCGCGTTGGTGCTGATCGTGGCTGGCGTCATCTTCGGATTCGAGCTCGGCACCTTCTTCAGCGTGGCCATGGTCGCTTTCGCCGGTGCCGCAGTGCTCTATGACACCTCGAACGTGCTCCACCACTACCCGGAGGACCGCTACGTCGGCGCCGCCCTGGAGCTGTTCGCCTCCATCGCGCTGATGTTCTGGTACATCCTTCTCATCTTCATCGGCTCGCGGGATTAGGCTGCAGCTCCCGAGCTTGCTCGGGAGCTGCCTCATTCCATTCTCCGCGACAACGCCGTACCGACCCCGAGAAGCGCTCGAGGGGGCTCCTCAGCCCCCCTTCACCCCACCGTCACCTCGACTCGTTCCCCGTTCACCACGCCATAGCAAACCCCGGGGCGCACGTAGCTTTGCTGCTCGGGTCCGTGAATGAGCAGGCCGCTGAGCACGGCGTAGTCGGCCCGCGTCGTGTCCAAAGTCAGCGCGATCAAGCGCTCCAGGTCCTCGACGATCACCCGCTCTGCCACCTCGGTCAGCTGCAGAAGATCTGGAACCGTCCCCCACCCGAGAGCCCGCGCCATACGCCGCCGCAGCAGGCTGAACTCAGCGTCGTCGCGGTCGAATCCGAAGTCGAGTTGCCCGCCAGCGATCTCGCGCTGCAGCGCCCACAGGGCTCCGCATGCGTGTGACAAGCCAGGCAGGCCCGGGCGCCTGCATTCGCCGATGGTGCCGGTTTCGCCCAGCCCGATGTGCGCCATCACCACGTAGGCAAACCGCTGGCGCCCACCGAAGCTGGGGCCGTGGGCATGCGCCGCTCGAAACCCGGCGCGCCCGAGAAAGAGCATTCCGGCCAGGCTGGAGAAGTTGAACGCTTCCCCCCATACCTCCGACACTTGCACCACCGTAGGATGGCAGACTTCATCCCGACAGACGGCCAGACACGCGATGGTGTTGTCGGCATCGAAGCCGTGGGGAATGAGCGCCTCGAACGTGCCTCGCAAGAAGTCGGCTTTGGGAACAGCGCCCGGGAAGGTCCGATGCAGGACTGACAGGTAGTCTCCCATGTCCGGCAAAGACTACCCTAGAATTGCCCTCCGGCGACGAAGACCGCACAAGGCACCTGCGGCCCCCAGCAGCACGAGGACCCCGCCACGCCCCGGTGAGGACCCGACTCGACAGCCGCACCCACCTTCAGCCCCGCTCGCGCCATGGAATCTCCCCGGCGGGGATAGTAGGACGCCGTCTGGCTGCTTTGCTCCTGGGGTACACGCCGCCAGGGTGGCGCCACCAACCGGCTCGTCTGGCTACCCGCCGCCGGGAATCACGCGCAGATTCGGCTTCTGCTTCGCCTGCTCTGCCGCACAAAACGGACACCAGGTTGTCGTCTCCAGCGTCCGCAGGATTTCGTCCCGAAGCGCCGTCACCTTTTCCTCGTAGCGCCGGGGCGTTGGCACCACCTGGTGGGCGGTGAGCAGTGCCGCCATCTCGAGAAGTTGGTTGAGAGCCCACCCGATAGCGTCTCGGAGCAACTGGTCCCGCTCATCCTGGGGCTCGATCTCGATCCAACCTTTGGCCAGCACCGCCATGGGCTCGCAATGGCCAAAGTCGTGCATCATCTCCGCTGCGCGGTCGATTCGTCTCACCTGGGGCCTCCTGCGTTGCAGTCCCCCTTCGGCCAGCGCTCCTCGTGAGTTGCGGAAATCGGGCGCTTCGACCAGCGCTCCCTGCGAGCTGCGCAAGAGCGTCGCTCCTCCTCGGCGTCGCATGGGCTGGCCAACGTGGCCGAAGTGTCCGGAATACCGGACGTTTCGCCAGCTTTGGTCGCCGCTGGCTCGCGTTGCGCCGATCTTGCGCTCTTCACCGACTCGACACCGTGCGGTTCGCCAGGTCGACATTGCGAACGCGAACGCCCGGGCTGCTGGTGGAAGCACCGGGAGGCGCTGCCGGGGGGGCCAGTGCCCAGAGCGGGCTACGACCGGACCAGTAGCAGCCGGTGAACCGCGGGTGCCGCGTGCGAGCATTGCGTGCCCCTGACCAGATTCAGCACCCGCAGGCCACCGACCAAGAGATCCGACCAATGCTCAGCTGCGGCAGACCCCGAAAGAACAACCGGAATCTGTCCCGAGCACAATCGCGGCCCCCTCCCGCTGTTGCGAGTCCTCACCCGCAGGGGGCTCGTAATAGCAGGAGAGGATCCGCGCTCGCTGATTTGGCTAGTTCCCGGCGCTAAACGCCGCAATCGCGAGACGATACCGTAGCGGTGGTAGGGCGTCGACGGGGGCCCGCGGACGCGCCGCGGCAGCGGGCGCGCTGCCGGCCCGTGCTGAGGGGTGGTGGCGGGCGCTGCGGGCGCACCGGTGCCGGGCGCCGCATCAGGCTGGTGCCAGAGCAGGTAGCGTTGCCGTGTTTTTGGTCAGTCTGGCTTGGCTGCGGCCAAGGCGTGGCGCGCGACGACGAGCAGGTTGCAGGCCAGCACTGAAGCTTGCACGTAAGCCTGAAAGGATCGGAAGCCTCGCCAGGGGCAACGGCCGAGTCCGAAGCCGCGCTTGAGGAAGGAGATGACGCCTTCGATGCCAGCACGGAAGGCGCGCAACCGACGATACACCCAGGTCGACTTGACCATATCCTCGATCTCGAGCCGACAACGCTTGTGGAAGGCGACATCTTCAACCCCCAGCGCCCTGATGTCGGCCAGATTGGCACGGGACGCGAATCCGCCATCGAAGCACGCCTGGCGTGGCGGCCTGCCGCCGGTGGGCATGAAATGCGATGCTACAATCCTCGCGGGCCCGCGCCATCAGGCGAGCCAGTACGCGGACCGAATCCCACA
>CAZSVU010000373.1:0-8174 GCA_964610275.1 uncultured Polyangiaceae bacterium
AGCTTGCTGGATCAGGCTGCCCCGACGCGGCCAGTAAGCTGCCTCACGCGGAACGTTGCCGGCCCCAAAAGAGCCGCACCCTAGCGATTTCACCCACAGATTCTGCCGAAGAGCCAATTTTTTCTTGGCGTCAGCTGCACTGCCCTGTCCACCCACGGAGATGCCTCGACCCCGAGCCTCGGCACGACGCGACAAAGCGTCGTCCGCGCTCAGGGGCCGAGCTCGACGCTCGAGCCCCTCAGGGCGACGCGAACGCTCGGCGCGCGCCGCAGATGTGCTTCAGACTCACTGCACCGAAACGCTGTAGGTCGCGGTGGTGAAGTTCAGGTTTTGGTTGGAGGAACTCCAGATCTCGTAGCCAGCCTGGATGCCATACACGCTGTGGCTCATGTCGTAGTCGGCGTACTGGTCGCCGGCCTGGAAGAAGTCCATGAGGTTCGCGTCGAACACGTGCGTGTTCGTGATGCGTCGGAACGAGATCGTCTGCCACGCTCCCGCCGATTCTCCGACCCAGATCTCCCAGTTGGCGCCGTTGACGCTGGCCGTCCCCACCTCGCTGCCGATGGGCGTCGCGTCGCGCTGCGCCGTCCAGATCATGAACTCGGTTCCTTGATCGCCGCTCGGGCTGCTGCCGCCGGGCGCCAGCCAGATGTCGTAGGAAGCGTTCCAGTTGCCGGCCCCCGGGGTGCAGTGCTCCCAGTGCGTGGGAATCGAGCCAATGCTCGATAGTTGGCGAGCGGAGGAGAGGCCCCCGTGGAAGGCGCCGTCCGTATGCCAGCCGTATACGGCCGACCCGTAGCCGCCGGGCCTGCCGTTCGCGTCGGAGAGCACGTTGTAGCCGGTGTCCGCATGAACGATGAACCCGACCCCTCCCGACGCGTTGTACGCCGTGACGTTCTGGTGCCCCACCGCCGCGCTGTTCCACACGTTGTTCTGGATCATGTAACCGGCGACGTCCATCGTGTCGTACTGGCCGTAGAGGGTCCCGACTGCGCCGGACAGGTTGCAGTCGACCACCGGGATATCGCCGGTGGTGAGCGGCTCGAGGCTGGTGATGCAGAAGCTATATTGCCCGGCGACGTCTCCGCCTGGGAACTGAATCTGCAGGTCGTAGATCGCGCTCGGATCGGCGTACTCGCCGGCGTTGGGAATGCTCTCCCACGCCTCGGGAACCACGGTGTCCGCGATGATGACCTCCACGGTGAGCGGCGACCCCGGGGTGAGCTCTCCCACCTCGACGAACGGGGTGAGGTTGTCGCCGGCCGGGAAGTGAGTCGAATAGCCGATGCGCATCGACTGCCCCAGGCTGTCGCCTTCGAGCGTGAGCCGGTAGCCGACGACGCCGTTGGCCGTGGCGTTGTAGGTGTTCTTGACCGAATCGTCCCCGCCGGTCTCATTGAGTGAGAGGCCAATGCCTCCACCCCACGATGCGTACTCCGAGTCGACCACCGACGTTCCGGTCAGGCACATGCCGCTCCCTTCCTCCCAGGGCGGCGTTCCGTCGACGCAGGTGGACGCCTCGATCTCGTCGGTGAAGCAGAACCAGGCCCCTTGCATGCCGATGGAGTTGCACGAGGCGTCAAGCCAGCCCGAATCGTTGATGGGCAGGCCCGATCCGCTGAGCGTGCTGCAGTCGATGGGATCGCCGCCGGCGCCTCCCATCGCCGGCGCATCCCCGCCCGTTCCGGTGGTGCCGCCGGCACCGACATCCGCCCCGCCGCTGCCGGGCACCACGGCGCCACCGCTGCCGGGCACTACGGCGCCACCGCTGCCGGGCACTACGGCGCCACCGCTGCCGGGCACCACGGCGCCGCCGCTGCCGGGCACCACGGCACCGCCGCTGCCGGGCACCACGGCGCCGCCGCTGCCGGGCACCACGGCGCCACCGCTGCCGGGCACCACGGCACCACCGCTGCCGGGCACCACGGCGCCGCCGCTGCCGGGCACTATGGAGCCACCCGCTCCGACCACCATGTTGCCGCCGACGCCGACGCCCATGCCGCCACCGGTCTCACCCATGCCGCCCCCCGTGCCCGGACCACCGCCGACGGCCGCCCCGTTCCCGCCGGTCGAGGGGAACGTCAAGGGGTCGTTGGATGGCGCAGGGCTGCAGTTCGCGAGGGCGCCGCCAATGACCAGAAGCGCAAAAGTGGAGATTGGAGTGATCCGCATGGCGAGGTCCTTAGCTCAAAGTCAGTGCGTTCGGGGTTGCCAGTGAGGCAGAGCACTCTGAGTGGCGGGCAAGCGGCACACGGTTGCTGCCCAGATTGTGCTCAACTGATCGAAATCGATGCGCGGCTATTGCCAGCGTCTGACGGCTGCTACTCGGTGTCCGCGGGTTGTCGGGAATCCGCGTAGGGTTCACGCCCTATGAACCTAAATTTACACTCGTGACCAGGGCTCAGGCAATGTACGCAGCCGGCGTGTATCGACTTGCGGCCCGGGAAGGAGTCCAAGTGGCCTCACGCTGGATTTGTATCCCAAGACTGTACTAATAGGCGCCGGGGCGGTTGTGCAGCCCCATTGCCGCGCACAGCGTCGGGCTGGTTCAGACTCCCCACTTGGCGGCCTCGGCTGCGTGGGGACGGCGTTGACGGGTCTGAGCGAGTCAGGCGTGGAAGCGCGTTGGGGCGCGTCTTGGGGTCGGGACGGCGCGGGAACGGAAGATGGTACGGAAGCCCCCGAGCTTGGGGCTCGGGGGCGGACCCCTACTGCCTCAACGCCACCGTGACGATCGCCTGACCCGGCACTCGGACGATCCCCTCGGTCGACAGGGTGCCGAGCTCGGCGGAGCGCTCGATGCCGTCAAACGCGGTTCGGGTTACGTCCGAGGACCAGGAAGCTCTGTCGCCCAAGTCGAGGGCCGCGTCGATGTCGGTGTCGCCGGCATTGACGAGCACCACCGTCAGCGCGTTTTCGTCCGGAGAGAGCCACGCGGTGACGAGTAGATCCACGGCGTCGGAGGCGGCGTCGGCGCGGATCCAGTCGGGATCGGTGTTGCGCGCGTAGTGGCGCAGGGCGTGATACGGGTCGTCGAGCGCGAAGTCGTCGGTGCCGAGCGTGATCAGCGTTCCCGGATTGACGGCCGCGACGGCCTCCGGTGCGGCGAGCACGCCGTGGAGATACGCGGATACCCCTTCCGCCGAGAGCGCGTAGTGCATGAGCACCGCGGTGTCCATGCCATCTGCCTGCGCCTCCGTTTGTAGCAGCGGCAGGTTGGCGTTCTGCCCGAGCTCGCCGAGGGCCGTCAGGGAGGGCACGTCGACTGCGTTTGGACTGGTGCCGTACAGGTGGTGAGAAATCGCGTCCACCTGCGAGAGGTCCAGCGAGTCCGTGTACTCCGCGACGCTCCAGATGGTCGACGTTTCCGGTGCGGCGATCCCCGGAGGTGCCTCGAGCCCGACCAGAGCCTCGGTGACGGCCGTCAGGGCTTCGGCGAATCCGGGGTACTCGACATCGGTGTCCGTGCCGTCGATCGACACCGTCTCGGTCCCTTCGGTGGGCAGGAGCCGGCATGCTTCGGCAGGGGTCAGGGCGTCTGGGACGAAGTCCGGGTTGTTCTGGATGGAGACGAAATCGGGAACGACACCGGCAGCAGCGTACGCGTCGAGCGATTCGCGCCAGTAGCTCGCGAACCCCGCATAGTCGAAGCTCCCGTCAGTGGCTCGAGCGAGGGTGCAGGTGTCGACGTTCCCCTGGCACTCCAGCTCCCCGCTGGCCTTGAGCGAGGCGGGAGGGCTCCATGACGTCAGCAGCACGGTGGGAGCGCGCCCGAGGTTGGCTCCGACTCTGTCGACGATCGTGCTCGCCGAGGAGAGGTCGTCGTCACCCGCGACGCCGTAGCGGTTTCTGAGCCGCAAGACATCCAGCCCCAGCTCGGAGGACATGGCCTCGAAAAGGGCTGCCTGGTCCGGGTGTACGACGATTTCGTACTCTGCGTAGGCGAGCGTCGCTCCGAATCCGATGAGCGTCTGGTACCGAACCGAGGTGTCGACCACGACCCGGGCCGTCGCCTCGGGCACCGGCTGGCAGGCTCCGGCAACACACATCTGTCCGTCTGCGCACTGGTCAGCGTCACACGGTGGCAGACAGACTCCAGACTCAAGCATGCGTCCGCTGCACAGGGCGATGGCGCCGGGGTCCCCCTCCGAGACGCAGGAGGCGCCCTCCAGGTGCTCGCAAGCGGAGGTTGAGTCACAGGGACGGCTGCATACGCCGCACAGGCATTCCAGGTCGTCGCACTCGGAGTCGCTCGCGCACGTCTTGAGCCAGTTGGTCTGACTGTCCGTCTGTGGGCCGCGGCTCGGATCGCAGGCAGCAGCGACCAAGCCGATGGCGGCCAGGAGCGTCCCTCGAATCCACGCCTTGAGCTCCGTATTCATCTGTCGTCGTGGTCTCCTACCAGGTACTGGCCGCAGTAGAAGGTCACTTTATAGGTGTCATCCGGACGATTCTCGCGATTATACGCCGCGACTTTCTCCCAGAGTGGCAGAACTTGCCCCCGGACCCCGGACAGGAGCCGCCGCACTTCGGCTTCGTGGGGATGACCGGGCCACAGGTCGATCGACAGGGTCGTGCCCCCCACCTCGTCCTTGGCGGCAGAAATGTGCTGTCCGCTCACCACTTTGGCTGCCAAGGCGCTGAGAACGGCGCGATGGTGGTCCACGATGGCGGCCTCCCAACCAGCCGCCTCACCGAGCGGGATGAGACAACGGTGCGTCGAACAGTAGATCCCGTCCGACCGGGTCTCGAGCCAGATCCGCTCGTCCGCGACGAGACGTTCGATGGCCGCCTCCAGCGAAGGTGCCGGAAGAGGCAGCATCCGAGCGAGCTCATCCTTGCGGAGCGGGCTGGCGCGGTAGACATGCACCCAGACCAGGGCCGCATTGGTGTCCACCGCATCGGCCGTCGCGCTGGCGCCGAGGTCCTCCAACTCTTCTGCAGTCGCCACGCGGTACCAGGTCTCACTTCCTCGTCCACTGCGCACTACGATCCCGGACTCGACGAGGTCGTTGAGGATGCTGCGAACCTTCTGCTCTTCATCATGCTCGAAGTGTTCGAATACCTCGGCACGTGTGGCGGAGGGGACCTCGGTGAGAAACGTGTGCACCGCGCCCCAGAGAGTGACCCCCCGCTTGGTGGCGGACTCACCCAGCCGCTGCACCTTCTGCTGGTAGGACCGCAGCGCGAGGCCGAACATGTCCGCGATCACCTTCTTTCCGAGCCCTTGGCTCTCGAGCTCCCGTACGAGTCCCATGAAGACTTCGTCGGCGAGGTGAGACAGCGGTGAGCGCACACCGTCGGCGGTCGACAGTTGTGCAATGAGGACCATCGTCTGGCGCACGATGGCATCGATGAGGATCTGTGCGTTCATGGGAAGTGCATCCAACCTTAGGAGAGCATTCCGGCGGCGTTCTCGCCAGTCGAATCCACCATCGATTCGCGCCAGGCAGCGCGAGTGCCCCAAACCCTGGAAAGCAGACTGTACCTCGACTCGCCGTGTTGAGCATCTGGGGCGAGAAAATCCTCACCCTCGGCCTGCAAACTTCGTTGAGAGACGGTGCGCCCTGACGCGGCAGTAGCACACTTGTGAGCGGCGTGCGGTGTGCGGTGTGCGGTGTGCGGTGTGCGGTGTGCGGTGTGCGGCGTGCGGTGTGCGGTGTGCGGCGTGCGGTGTGCGGTGTGCGGAGTCGCACGAGCAAGCGTCATCCACTCCGCCGTGCGCTGACGATCTCTGCGTGCCCGCGTGACGCGTCAGCGTTCGAAGCAGTGTCGCGTCGGCGGAGCGTCGCGAGAGCCAGCGGCAGCGTCAGGGCGCGGGCCCAGTCGAACGCCTCGGCGGATACGGATATGGCGGACCGTTGCGCTGGTGCCTGGGAGTCGGCGGTCACCCACGGCGCGAGCTGCGGCGTCACCGTGGTGCGCGCAGAGGGGGATTCACGGGGCTTCCCGAGGCGGATCAATCGCAGAAGATCGCTGCTTCGGGATAGTCGACTGGAAACGTTTCCCCAAGTCCCGCGGGTTGCGTTTCCGGCGCAGTTGCGCGGTCTGCGGCTGATCGCGTGCTGGCCTCTCGGCAGGCTGGCCGCGAGGGGCTGCGCTTGGCAACGGCCATCTGTTGAAACCACAATCGCCGAAGACGCTTGCGCCGGCCGATGTGTGATAAGGTGCGCGCCCATGGCGAGGTCCCGCAAATCGCCGCGGACGGCAAAACGACCCCGGCCGCGTGAGAAGCCGACCGGCAACGGCAGACCAACCATCCGCGCTGTCGCCGTGCGGGCCCGCGTGGCGGTGAGTACCGTCTCCCGCGTGCTGAACGGCGGATACGCGAGTGAGGGGGTCAAAGGCCGAGTCCAGAGGGCGATCCGGGCGCTGGGTTATGCGCCATCGGATACCGCCCGCAGCTTGGTTCGCGGGCGTACGGGCTGCGTGGGCATCGTGACGCACTCTCGGCGAAGCCCGTGGGTGTCGGACATCCTGGCCGGTATGGAGGCGACGCTGGCGCACAGCCGGCACAGCGTGCTGCTGGGCAGCCTGCTGCTCGAGGGGACCTACGATTCGAGCACCGTCAGCACGTGGATTCATGAGCGCAGAGTCGATGGTTTGGTGTTTGCCAGGTACACTCGACGTGAGCGTACGCTCTGCGACGCGGCCGAGGCGGCGGGGCTTCCGGTGGTGCTGTTGGCCCCTGACGTCTTGCACCCGGCTGGATATGTCGTCCGCTGCGACAACGTGAGAGCCGGCTGGTTGGTGGCGGCGCATCTGGCGAGTCTCGGTCATCGGCGTATCGCCTACGCTGCCGGGCCGCGTGATTCGCTGGATTCTCGAGACCGTCTCCGGGGCCTGCGCACCGAGTTGTCGCGGCGGGGGGTCCGCATGTCAGCGGCCGACGTCTGGCAAGGCGGAGACTACACGCACGCCGGCGGGGCCGAGTTCGCGGCTCGCTATCTGAAGCTCCGCAAGAGCGCGCGCCCCACGGCAGTGGTGGCAGGCAACGATGCCATGGCGCTCGCCTTCATGCGCGCCGTGCTGCAACGGGGCGTCAAGATCCCCGCGGACCTGTCTGTCGTTGGGTTCGACGACATCTCGGACGCTGCGCTGTATTGGCCGGGGCTGACTACGGTGCGTCAGCCGGCGTACGAGATGGGAGCTGCGGCGTGCCGCGTGCTGTTGGAACGCCTCGCCGGGCGGGATCCCGATCCAGAGGCCCCAATCGAATACGACGTCGAGCTCGTCGTTCGGGAGAGCACGGCAGCTCCACCGGCGCGTCGGCGAGCGCGCAAGTCGTAGATTCAGCGCTCGAGCCGGCGCGGCTACGCCGCCGCACGTCCACCCGATCCTCCCGCCCTGCGACGCCTTGGCCGCACTGCCCGATTATCGGGCCGGTAGCGGCTGAGCGCTGGTGTTGCGCCTCGCGGGTGCTCCGACCAACACGTCGAGTGAGCCCGCGACCGTAGTCCCTGACACGCCACAGGCTGGCACCGCTACTACTACGGTACTTGGGCCATACCCGACGCCAGCTGGAGTCGGGTAGTTCGGGGGCAGACGGACGATGTTTTCACCCGGTTCTCGCGACGCCTTTCCGCGGGCAGTTCCATTTTTGGATAATTACCGCCAGAGCGGAGACGCGCCGATGCATGCGCCGGGTGGAATGGCGACCGGGTGGATCCGCATGGCAGCCGACCGGGCACCCCGCTCCCGAGAGTCGTCAACCAGGAGGTAGCCGTGTCCAGAGTCAACGTCGTCGTGCTCGGGTTGGTGTGGGTCGCGTTTGCATGTGGTTCACCTGACGACACCAGCAGCGATGAGAACCCGGACGGGACCACCTCGCTCGGAGGCGGCACGGGTCTGGGTGGCGGTGTCGCGACCGGCGGTTTGCCGACCACCGGCGGTGCGATGGGCTTGGGCGGTGCGATGGGTACCGGCGGTGCGGTTGGAATCGGTGGAGCCGTTGGAATCGGTGGAGCCGTTGGGATTGGCGGAGTCGTCGGAGTCGGTGGAGCCGTTGGAATCGGTGGAGCCGTCGGAGTCGGTGGAGCCGTTGGAGTTGGGGGCGATCTCGGCGTGGGCGGCGATCTCGGCGTGGGCGGCGATCTCGGCGTGGGCGGTGATCTCGGCGTGGGCGGCGATCTCGGTGTGGGCGGCGACCTCGGTGTGGGCGGCGACCTCGGTGT
>CAZSVU010000374.1:0-8155 GCA_964610275.1 uncultured Polyangiaceae bacterium
ATGCCCGAGAGCCATCGGGTGGGCTGAGCCTGACCCGAGATGGGGAGCGCTCAGAGCAGATGCGAGCTGTGCACCAACGCACCGAGTGAGCTCAGAACTGGGCACTGGGGGGCGCAGCCCCGCGACTACCCCGGTGGCGTGCCCCAGACCAGCTCACCGTCGACGTACAGGGTGACGGTGTCCCATGGCTGGGCGAGGGTGGTGGTGTACGAGTAGTCGTTGGTGGCGTCAAATTCGGAAAAGTCGCTGGCGTAGAGAACGAAGTCGATCAGCGCCTGGTCGGTTGGGTAGAGGATGCCGCTGCCACCCACGAAGGAGATCTCCACGTATGCATCAGCGGACGTGTCGTCCGTTGCGTACGGCACAGACTGTCTGTCCACATTGGTGCAGGAGGCCGGTGGGACGTCCGAGTACACGCACACGAACGCGAAGTCGAATGCCTCGTGTCCATCCACGGAGAACCAGTAGCGGATAGTGATGAAGCGCGTGTCAATCTCATCGGCGCTGTCGTTCGAGAGGATCATTGCAACCCTTAGAATCAGGCCGTCCGTACTGATGGCGTCAGCTTCCGCGTTGAGGGTGTCTGCCCCGGCGGTTCCGCCGCTGTCCGGACTGCCGCCGACGCCGAACGGATCGCCGCCCACGCCAAGTGGACTGCCGCCCAAGCCGGGAGAGCCCCCCACGCCAAGTGGACTGCCGCCCAAGCCGGAAGAGCCCCCCACGCCAGTGGGGCCGCCGCCGACACCGGCCATGCCAGCCGAGCCTCCGGCGAACATGATGCCAGCGAATCCACCGGCACCGGCCATCCCGGCAAACCCACCTTGAGCACCACCGTCTCTTCTGCCAGCGCTTCCTGCCATGCCAGCCTGGCCCGCCCAGGGTGGCCCGCCAGCATTACCGGCGGTGGGCAGGCCGCCAGCGGTGCCAGCAATGGGTGTCTGACCGCCGCCCCCAGCCACTGGAGACGAGCCAGCGCTGCCACCAGACCGGGCGTCACCACCGTCGCCAGCTGAGCCGCCCCCAGCAGAAGCTCCACCAGTGCCGCCCGCACCACCAGACAGCGAAGCGCCGCCGGTGTTGCTGTACGAGTTACCACCAAAGCCGTCGGACGCATCCGAGGAGTCTCCGGCATCGGGCGCAACGCCGCCGATGCCGCCCGTGCCACTGTCAGCGACCAGCGCCTCATCCGTGCCGACGATGCCACCACAGGCCACGCCCACGGCCATCAGAACGAATGCGGTGGTGGTCCCCCGGGAGCCCACGGAGAGGAAGTGTGTCACGTCCGGGAGATGGCCTTGCTGAGCGGCTGCCGCCGAGTTCGACGTCTGCACTTCGGAGCGCCGGAAAGCCCGATGACTGCGCCGGTCTACCTAGTCCCAGCGTGGGCGGGTAGGAACTCCAAAGGGTACTAGGATCCTTGACGCTGCGGCAGGCGGCGAGGTTGACATAACATTCGGTCAAAGTGCGACTTTGTGCTGACCTGCGGGCCAAGGGCCGCTGAGAGGCCATGACGAAACGGGCTGCCGAAAGGTGGCCCGTTTTGTCAGTGGGTGATCGCTGCGGAGCTCTATTGAAGGGCTATCTGCCCCGACAACAAGCTGCTGTTGCCCTGCGAGAACTCAGCTTCGAAAATGGCTCCAGGGGAGACCTCGCTGCTTGCTACGGTCGCGTCTACTGTCGTTGGACCCGTGGCGGCAACGACCACGTCCTGTTCGGCGACAACACTGCCGTCGAGCCGCAAGACTGCGGTCACGGTCTGGTCCGGCAGCGTCAGCGTTGCGGCTGCGCTGAGCACCGTGTCCGCACCGGTGTCCGCGCTCGACAGGTATAGAGCACCGTACTCACTGGCGGCCGTGACCTCCCTGAGACCCAGGGTCGGGAAGTAGCTGTCGCTCCATTGTCGGACTTCGTTGGCGGCCATCGTCCCCCGGGACCAGAACTCCGGCGTGACGCCGCACCACATCTCGATGGTCGGGCGGAGCCACTCGTCACTGTCGTTCATGTCGATGTTCAGGCTGCCTGTTCCAAACGTCCACAGCTTCAACCCCGGCGTCTGCACGTTGTCGGACACGCGCAGAATACCGATATCGTTGTCGTAGTTGATCAAGCCCCACCAGTTGGCTTGGTAGTTGGGGTTCGCGAAGGCCGTGCCCTGGTCCACCCAGTTTTCGAAGTAGGAAAGGTTGTTCCACCTGAAGACTTCGCCGCTAACCCGCTCTTCGGCATCACCAAACCAGGCCCAAGAGCTTTCCAGGAGGTGGACCTGGTCCATTGCCGCCAAGATTCGCGTATTCAGCGGAATGGCGGTGTTCCCCGGAGGCGAGCCTGGAGCCAGCGTGGTCGTCATCCAGTACTCGAACTGGGGAATGGAGCTGCTTCGGGTATTGGTGAGTGTCGTATCGAGCTCCAGGCTGGTGCTGCCGGCTCGCAGCGTCACGTTCACCTCGACGAGGACGTCGGTGCGGCCGACGTCGTAGGCTTCTGGAACTCCAGCGACCGGGTCCCGATCGTCTTGTCTCGACATCCGAACCGTGATCGCCTCTTCGCTCTCACTGACTACTTGGAAGTCGTAGGGCTGGTTCCAATACTTTCCGTGCTCAGGCTCTGGGAAGCTGGGGAAGATGCCACCCATGATGACGAGGTAGTTGTAGTAGAAGATGTCCTCGTACATCAGGTACGGGGTCCCTAGCGGGTTCTGGTAGAGAAGCTCGCGGTTGGTGGGCTTGTGCACGATGCTCAAGACGCGACCACCGTACTCCGGCAGTAGCGTGACTCGTAGGTAGCCGTTTTCCAGGACCACGGTGTCAAACGTCGTGCTCGTGGGTTGATCGCCGGGAGTCGATGCACCGTTCCAGACGTCGTTGCTGTCTGTCTCGATTGGAAAGTGTTGAAAGGTGAACGCGGAGTCGGTGCGCGTGACGATATCGTTGCTGCCCGCCGCGCCTCCGACACCCCCGGTGCCGCCAGCGCCGGCAGTTCCCACACCGCCGGTTCCCACGCCGCCGGTTCCGGCGCCTCCGCTGCCGACCACGCCGCCGCCCGTGCCGTCGCCCCCTGTGCCGACGTCGACGCCGCCCGTGCCGGCACTGACGCCGCCCGTGCCGGCCCCTCCGCTGCCGACTGCGTTGCCCCCCATGCCGTCGCCGCCCGTACCGACGCTGACTCCGCCCGTGCCGACGCCCACGCCGCCGGTGCCGACCCCACCGACGCCGTCTCCACCGGTGCCGACCCCACCCGCTGCGGGTGCGCCGCCCGTGGTTCCACCAACCGCAGGTGTGGTGCCCGTGCCTCCGGTAGCTCCCGCGCCGCCGGCGCCCTGGGTCGCACCAGGCACTCCGCCGAGTCCCCCGGTGGCGACCTGCCCATCGCCGCCGCTGGCACTGCCGCCTGCGGCTGGCGCATCGTCGTCGTCGCCGTCGTCGGTGCTGCTGCAGGCAATGCATGCCAACAAGGACAAAGCGCAGAGCCCTGGTCCCCCCAGGACGCGGCTATGGATGTGGTTTGGCCAGGATTTTTTCATTCGCTCACTCCCCCGAAGTGCCGCGGGTGCGGACGCGACCCGAACCTGCGCGGTCAGGCTGCAGCCACGGCTCCGGCGCAACAAGTGCAAAGTCCCGCATTGCCCTGCTTTGATCAGAACCTCTGACGCTTGCCGTGAGTACGGGACTTTTCTGCAATGTTTCCGGGTGGATAACCCTTATCCTGGAAGGTCGCTGCTCGGGAGTCATCACGCCGAGCCCCGGTCCTCGCAGCGAGCACCGCGGAAGAACCACGGCAGCGTTGCCGCTACCCCTGACCACAGCTCAGCTCCAACCGGTTGGGTTGCGACGCTACAGGAACGTCTCCGTGGCCTGCGTGCCGTGTGGGTCCCGAAGACTCCGTCCACCCCAAGATCATTGGTCCGGCGGGGACCGAGCGACCGTCCCCGGCCGTGTTGAACGTCATCCGTTCCTTGCTCCTCTCCAGCCTCGCCTTCTTCAGCCCCCGTCGCCAGTTGACGCTGTGAATGCAATCCTGATTTGCCTGACACTACCCCGTCAGGGACCGGCGGCTGGCCCTCGGGCAGCGGCTTCCCGGCGTGCGAGAAGCCGCCCGGGAGCCGCCCGGCCCCCGGCAGGACGTAGTGGATCTCAAGGTCCAGGTTCGGGTGGACCACCACACGGTCGATGAGGAGGCGAACCAAGCGTAGCCGCGTGATTATCCAAGCGCACGGCTGCAAGCAGGGGAGTGGCGGGCGTGAGCCCGGTGATTGGGTGCGCACCGATGGCCAGAGTTGCACTCTGACTGGAGCCGGCGAGCGGGCATCGGCACCTCGTGCAGACCTGGCCGTCCGCGGCACCCAGGCGAGCCCCGGGGTGGTGGTCGCGTTGATGAGCACGATGCGCCGAGACGGGATCTGCATGATCACGAAGATGTGCACGACCGTGAAGAACGCCGTGTGCTGCGTGAGCAAGGCAACGGCGAACAGCCTATCTGTAGGAGCGCACAACAAGTTCGCCGATCTCGCCTCGGCCTGCGGCGTCGCGACTTATCCTACGCGTAGCCCTGACAGAATCAATGACGAAGCCCCCGAAGAGAGCGCGCAGTTCCGGTACGTCGGAGTTGGACAGCATTACCTGGACGCCCCTTTGAGCCAACTCGGCGAACACGTTGGCGAGTCTGCGCTGCTTGGGCCAGACAAAGCCATCTCGGGAATACGATGTGAAATACGAGGTATCCGATAGCGGAACGTATGGCGGATCCAAGTAGACGAAGTCACCCGCGCGTGCGTCAGCCAGACACTGTTCGAAGTCACCCGCGGCCAAGTCCACTTCCTGGAGTGCAGCGGCGCAGGCTCGCAGGTTGGGTTCATCGCAAATATTGGGGTTCCTGTGACGCCCAAACGGGACGTTGAAGAGCCCTCTACTGTTCACGCGATAGAGACCGTTGAACGCTGTCTTGTTCAGGAAGATGGTGCGGGCGGCCCTTTCGGCCAAGCCAAGCTCTGACGGGTCGCGCGCGCGTTCGCTGTAGAAGTGGTCGCGATCATACCTGTGGGTGCGAAGGGCGGTGATCACGGAGTCGACGTCATCGCGTATCCCTCGATAGCAGTCGATCAACTCCTCGTTGACATCGGACAGTTGGGCTTCACGGGGACGAAGTGCAAAGAACAGAGCACCACCCCCAACGAACGCCTCGTAGTACCTTCGGTAGGTGGTCGGGAGCAGGCGAGCGTACTGTTCCAGGAGTTGGGTCTTTCCGCCCGCCCACTTCAGAAACGGCCTCGGACGCGTGCGTCTGTCAAACGAAGCTGTGGTTGTGACGCCGGCGACATCCATTGGAGCGGCTCCCTTGTGGAACGGTATCAAAGCGGTCGTCGGTGTAGTGTCCCAATATTCAAGCGAGGGTGCTGTGGGCAATCCGGCAAGGAGCAAGCCCTTCCGAGCGACGCAAGATGGCAGTCGCGCGGTCACGATCGGGGATCGATCTAGCCGCAGCCGGCGAGCCACTGGCGGGCAGACAGCAGCAAGAAACCCCGACTCCGCAGGCCGGTCCGCCACAGCGCGCATCAGTCCCTCGCCACGGGAGCCGAGGACGGCGGAACCAGCACACCGCGACGGTTCAGGCAGCGTCCCGATGATAGTAGTTGCGCTCCTCGGCGATTCTGTCCTCGCCCCACCCGGGCTGCTCGGAGCTGATACGACGAATGAAGGCGATGTGCTCGACGGGGATGCGGGGCCGACCGGGCTTGCCGGACTTCCAGCGCCAGTACCGCCGAAATCCTCGTCGATGCCAGTCGATCACCGTTGCTGGCTTCACGAACACCAGCGGGGACCGCCAGCTTTGCCAGACCCTCGACAGCGCCACCCAGAATGCCCGCTCCTGAGGCTTCAAGCGGGGACGCTTCTCCCTGCGAGCGTAAGTGGCGAGCTGCTGGCGCAGGGCGAGGTTCTCGAGGGCGAGCGAGCCGCGCGAGGTGAACACGGCGCGGAGGAACCAGACCAGCAGGGAGACGAAGAGGCGCATGCGGCGTCGGAGGGTCGACAGCACGGGACGGATCTGGCCCGAGGGGCGCGGAAGCTGCAAGCCTGTGAATGCCGGAATCTTGAGTGATCCTGGGGCGGAGGAGACCGGTAGCCAGCACAACGGACGTGTTGCGTCATAGTGGCAAGCTCCACCCGACGTACATCCCGGCTGACCCAGCCCAGTTCGCGGGCACGTCTCGCTCCACGAGCTGCCCGCAGACTCCTCCTTCTCCCGGAATAGTGCAGGCATCGACGAGCTTGCTCCCGCCAAATGCCCTGCCAACTCCCCCCTCGGCCCCGAACTGAAACCCGCTGGCAGTTCGATACATCGCCGGCACCAAGAGCGAAATGATGTAGCCCAAGTCGGGCTGATTGGTCGCGGTGAACGCGAGCGACGGTGCAAGTGTGGTATCCGAGCGATCGATCAGCGCGAACCCTGCGGCACCCGTGAACACGATGCTCGGGGCCATCGTGTACTGGTCGTACGAAATTAGCTCCGTGGTGGTATCGGACGAAGGGCGCTCGAAGCGTGTTGCCAGCCGGATGCTTCCCGGGAGCAGCGCTGCCAGCTGTGCGCCAGCAGTCCATCCGCCCCAGTGTCGCCCAGCTTTGACCAGCCCAAGCATGGCATCCAGGGAGACTGCCACAGCTTGGGCCCTATCGGCGGTGGGCGAGCGTGGCGCCTTGCCCTTCCGCTCACCCCAGCCGGAACGGACCCCGACCAGTAGGACGCGCGCCAGATCGTGCGACGTGGACGGGGAGCGGTACTCGTCGTAGACCTCGTAGTCCACTCCAGAGAAGTTGTAGCCCAGCCCGAGATCCACGCCGAGGCGAAATCCCGAATCCAAGGTCCAGTCGATCGGATACACCAGCAACAGGTTGGTGCCGAGGCGGTGATTGCTGGTGCGAGCCACCACCAGCGATGGAGCGATTACCAGGTTGGGCGTGCGCAGGCCAACCACTCCGACTCCCGCAGCGTACACCAGCCAGGGCGCATACGTGCCATTGTCGCGCTGGCCGTCGCTAGTGACGGAGGCTGAGGTGTCGGCGCGTAGGGTCAGACGCAATCCGAAGTCGGTCACCAGGCCGCCCTGGACACCAAAGCTCGGAAAGAACGCCTCGATCAAACCACCGTAGTCGTTCACGGCGAAGCCGAAATCAAGGAACCAACCTTCGGCGGCGCTCGGCGTGGCAGCGCGTTCAGCTTCGGTTGGGCGCGGCTGTGCGATGGCGTAACCCAGCCACAGCCAGACCCAGAAAACGGTGGCGACAAACGGCAGCTTCTTCCGGCCGAGAGTGCACGGACGCAACGTCCACCTCGGCTTGCCCCGACCCTGGTTCAACCCCACCGCTTCTTCCCCTAGTTCCACGACGCGTCAGTACCATAGCCGGACTCGGACCTTTGCGCACCAGGCATAACGGCGCTTCGGAAGCCGCGCCAAGCTGCCTTGGTGACAGCTCGGCTCTGGTCCAGATCTCCCCTAGGTGCGAATCAGGACATCCTGGAGTCAAGGCGCCGCAAACGCGTCATCAGCGAAATCACTGAGGCTCTCGCTCCACCGCTGCTACGGCCTCGCTGGGGGACAGCGGTGCAGGCTCAATCCGGCACGCTTCACAGCTGAGGTTCCGGTTGGTCGCGAAGCGCGCCAGACGAGCAAGGCGTGCGGCCTCGGCGAGTTGCTCAGGAACGTGGTCACCTCGGCCGAAGTAGATCTCGTCCGGCGTCTGCCCATGGAAGGCCGCGTGTGGCATTTTCGTGTTGTGC
Source organism: uncultured Polyangiaceae bacterium (assembly GCA_964610275.1). Classification (GTDB taxonomy): domain Bacteria; phylum Myxococcota_A; class Polyangia; order Polyangiales; family Polyangiaceae; genus JAFGBI01. The sequence goes on from CAZSVU010000374.1 coordinate 7,771, forward strand.
TCGACCACGTAGAAAGACGTGAGCCTGCGGACGGCGGCGACACTGTCGAGCGTGTTCAGATACAACCACTGGGATTTCAGACTTCGCCACCACGCCTCAATCATGCTGTTGGAGAAGGCCACCTCGACCTGTGCGAGCACGCGGTGGCTGAGGCCGTCGTTGACCAGGGCGTCGACGTCCCCGTTGACGTTCTCGATGCCGGAGTCGGCATAGAGTTCGGGCGTGGTGTCGTCAGCGTCGAGATACTGCGCGGCGTCTCGCACCAACTCGCAGGTCGTGAGCGGAGTGAGCTTCTCGGTCAGCTTCCAGGCCAGGATGTGCCGGGAGAGGTTGTCGATGATGGCGTGCAAGTACGTCCACGTGCCATCGAGCAGACGGATAACGC
>CAZSVU010000375.1:0-6173 GCA_964610275.1 uncultured Polyangiaceae bacterium
ACCAGGGCGTCGGCGGCGACCAGGGCTTCGGCGGCGACCAGGGCTTCGGCGGCGACCAGGGCTTCGGCGGCGACCAGGGCACGGGCGGAGCAACCGGAGGCCCCTGCACTGTGGGCACTTGGCCGGCAGTCGATCCGGCAGCGGCAGGACCCTTCGCAACGGTGACCGAACAGAACGTCGGTCCGACATCCAGCGCCGATGGAACGCAATTCACTCTGTTCCGCCCCGCGGACTTGGAGCAAAGCGAGCTGTGCCACCCCATCGTCACCTGGGGCAACGGCACCGGCTCGCCCACGAGTTTCTATGCCGTTTTCCTCGAACACCTGGCGTCGCACGGGTTCGTGGTGGTCGCATCCAACAGTGGAAACGTGCAACAAGGCAGCCCGCCGCCGATGCTGCTCGGCGTGACCTGGCTCCTCGAGCAGAACAGCGATTCGGGAAGCGTGATGTACCAGCGCCTCGATCCCAACCACGTCGGAGCGACCGGACACTCGCAAGGTGGCTACGCGACCAGCGAAATCGGAACGGACAGTCACATCCATACGACCGCCCCGATTTGCGGCGCGATCGGTTCCGCCAGTCTAACGGGGCCGACACTCATCTTGTGCGGCGGACAGGACCCCTACGTTCCCTGCAGCGACCACCCGCTGGGGGCGTTCAACGGCACGAGCAATGTGCCGGTGATGCTGGCGAACAGCCACGGCGCCGACCACGCCAACTGGATCACCATGTCCGGTACCTCACTGAGTGACATCGAGGTCGCAACCACCGCCTGGATGCGGGTCCAACTCATGGAAGACAACGACCTGCGTTCCTGGTTCTACGGCGCATCGTGCGCGCTCTGCCAGGACAGTGACTGGACCGTGCAGCAGAAGCTGATGGACTAGAACGCAATTCACAACCCTCTCCCGTCGGCTCGCCGGCGGGGCAGGCGCGTCCGGCCGTCTGCAGTTCCGTGACGGTTCCCAGCCCGCTGCCGAATCGGAGCTTCGCGCTCGATACCGGGTGAGGAGGGCTGGACCTCGACCTGGAGGCCGGGTGATCCCGAACCTTCACTCGAGCATTACCAGAGTGGCGCCCATGCGCCGGGCAGTACTGCGCCCGCGGAGATAGCGGACCTTCGTCTCGCATCCATGCGGTCGGGCGCCCCAATCACCCACGCCGTCGGAGCTCAAATCGTGCTGAATCGCTCTCGAGTCCTCCTCGTCTCCTGGTTGCTTCTGGGCCCCGGTTTCGCGTGCAGCAGCGATCAACAGGCTGAATCGTCGACCGCAGGGGGGGCCGGTGGAAGCTCACACCCTGCCGGGGTCGGCGGGCCTGGGGGGGAGGGTGACGCGGCGGAATGTGCCACGGGCCAGGAACAATGCCCGACGGGCTGCGCGGTGCTCGCCGCGGACCCGACCAACTGCGGGCAGTGTAGCGTCGCCTGCGCCCCTGGTGAGTCGTGCGTCAATGGCGTCTGCACCAGCGGGAGCAGCGGTACCGGCGGTGCCGGAACCGGTGTGGGCGGCTCGGGCACCGGCGGTGACCAGGGCGTCGGCGGCAGCGGGACCGGGGGCGCCGATGATTGCACCGTGCCACCCCCGGCGAGCGAGCTCGTTGGTTGGGCTACGGTCAACGGCTCCACGACCGGCGGCGGGGATGCCACGCCAGTGACGGTCACTACTCTCTCCGAGCTACAGAACGCTGCTTCCGGCACTAGCCCGGCGGTGATCTACGTCCAAGGCGTCCTCCCTCCGGGCGAGCTTTCCATCGGTTCGAACAAGACCATCGCGGGCGTGTGCGGCGCCGAAATCCACGGCCGCATGGTTCTCGACGGGGCTCAGAACGTGATCATCCGCAACATCAAGATCGTGGGCTACGCCGTGGGCGACTGCTCTCTCGATCCCACCTTTGACGCCTCCGAGGGGTGTTCCTCCGGCTACGACGCGATCTCGGTCCTGGACGAGTCCAATCACATCTGGTTCGACCACTGCGACATCTCCGACGGTACGGATGGAAACCTCGACATCACCAACGGCTCCAACTACGTGACCGTCTCGTGGACGAGATTTCACTATACGCCACGCACCGACAACGTGGGAGCCGACTCGACCGGCTCCTCGGGGCATCGCTACTCGAACTTGATCGGCGGCACGGACTCTCCAAGCTCGCACGACGATGCCAACTCTCTGAACGTGACCTGGCACCACAACTGGTGGGCGGACAACGTGAGAGAGCGGCAGCCGCGCGTGCGGTTCGGCCAGAATCACATCTTCAACAACCTCTACACGTCGAATAGCACCAACTACTGCGTCCGCGCCGGCATCGAGGCCAACCTCCTGATCGAGGCGAACTGCTTCGACGGCGTCGACACACCCCACGAGTTCAACAGCAGCTCGAACGAGGCCACGGCGTACATCACCGCCATCGACAACGTCTATGACGCCTGCAGTGGTGAGCAAGCCACCGGCGGTGGCGGCACGCCGTTTACGAACCCGCCGTACGCCTACTCCGCCGAGTCCGCGGCGGCGGCCCGTGACGCGGTCATCCGTGGCGCCGGACCGCAGTGAGTGGCAGGCGCTGATGCGCGACTGACCCACCACGACCTCTGCTGTGGCGCCGAGCGCCGGAACGGGGCAACTCCGCTATCAGCTACGGAAGGAGGAGATTGAGATCGATGGCGTCGGCCATGGCCTGGTAACCGGCCGGGCTCAGGTGGAGCTGGTCCCCGTCATCGTAGGCGGGCAGAAGCCTCGTCGAATTCCCGGGGTCGGCCACGGCCACATCGAGATCGAGCACGTCGTCGAACTCGCCGCTCGTGCGGATCCAGTCGTTCACCTGCTGGCGAGCCGTCTCATGGTCGGCGCTGTCGTAGCTCGAGCCGCCGAACGGCAAGATCGGAATGCCGTAGATGAGAACGTCCTGGGCGTGGGCCTTGCTGATGAATTCCTGGTACGCGGAGATGATCCCACTGACGACGGACGTGCCGGCCCCACCGATGTCGTTGACGCCCTCGAGAACGAGGACCCAGCGAACGCCGGGGGTGCCGAGAACGTCACGGTCGAAGCGATCGCGTGCTGTAGGCCCCAGACCGCCGGACACCACGGCGTTCCCACCGATGCCCGCGTTGACCACGCCCACCTCAGTGGTGGCGCCATTTGCCCGGAGGCGCCTGGAGAGCGCGTCAGGCCAACGATCATTGCCGTTCGTGGTCGACCCGCGCCCGTCCGTGATCGAATCACCGAGCGCAACGACCGCACCGGCCGGGGCCGGTGCCATCACGTCGATCCGCGTCAGATAGTACCAATGATCCGTCGTGGCCGCGCCGGAGAGCGACTGGGAGGACACCGCGTCGCCAGTGGCAATGTACGACGTGGTTCTCGAGCCAGGATGCCCGGTGATGCCGCTCGGCACACTGCCAAACTGCATCGTCACCGCGACCGTGCTCTGCTCGCTGAGGGTGAAGTCGAAGGGATCGGAGTACACGGCCTGTCCCTGCGGGATGGTGACGGAAGCGGAGCCGGAGAATGTAAGCGCCACGTCCGACCCCGTGTCGATGGACGAGCCGGAGGTGGCATCGGCCATGTGTACCGAGTTCACGGTGACGGATCCGTTGCCGAACTCGTTCGAGATCTGAACTCTCAGCTCGGTTCCGCCAATGGACACGTAGACAATCTGCCGCAGGGTGTTGTTGGCGAGTCCAGGTGAAGGCGGGTTGTTCTGGGTTTCCGTGAGTTGGGGGCTCGTGCCCCAGGTGCCGACCCAATGGTCGGGCTCGCTGCCGCCAGTGCCGTCGCCACCGGTGCCCTCACCACCGGTGCCCGTGCCGCCAATTCCCGGATCGCCGCCGCTACCGTCGCCGCCGGAGCCAACGACGACGCCACCTATGCCGTCGCCGCCCGTGCCGTCACCGCCGGTCCCCGTGCCGCCGGTGGCCCACTCGCCACCAATGCCGGTGCCGCCGGTCCCCATGCCGCCGGTGGCCCACTCGCCACCAATGCCGGTGCCGCCGGTCCCCGTGCCGCCGGTGCCAGTGCCGCCGGCGCCGACCAGACCACCGACTCCGGTGCCGCCGGCGCCAACCAGACCCCCGACGCCGGTACCGCCAGCGCCAACCAGACCCCCGACGCCGGTGCCGCCGGCGCCAACCAGACCACCGATGCCAACGGAGCCACCGGCGCCCACCGATCCTCCAGCGCCCACCGATCCTCCAGCGCCCACCGATCCTCCAGCGCCCACCGATCCTCCGGCACCCACCGATCCTCCACTCGCCATGTAGCCACCACCGACTCCGATCGCGCCGCCGGCGTTTTCAGTGGTCCCACCGTCGCTCGAATCGTCGCCGCAGGCCGACACGAGTCCTACCAGCGCGAGTACGCGGAGTATCCTGATGGTCTGGTGGGATGCGAGTTGCATGAGTCTGCCTTTCCCAGGCGTCAGGGAAGGGATTCAACGAGAAGATGTCGACGGCAGCTCTGCCAGCAAGGTGGACTGCCTGCGACCCGCTACGCTGATCAGGGGTTCCAGTCAATGGTCGCCCAGCCGGTCCCGGACGCGCTGAACTGCAGCGTCTGGCCGCCGACTGCGACCGTCGTCTGGCCCGCCGAAACCTTCATGATCACGACGATGCTTCCGTCCGGGTTCTCGAAGGCCAGAGCGTCGCCACCGTTCGTCCCAACTCGAACCGCGCCCGGTTCGACGAACTGAGCGCAGTGTCGGAACACGTAGTAGGTGGGCGTGAGGATCAGCTGGTTGCTGTTGGCGTCCACCGTCAAGAGGGCGTTCTGGGCCCAGGGTCGCACGTCGTCCAGGCTGCGTCCGACGGTGTCGAGCACCATGTTCCAGGCGGAGTAGCCGTTGACCCCGTTCCCGATCCAGCTCTTGATGAGCCCCCAGCTTTCCTCGGCATACGCGAAGTCGTTGGGCGCCGTCTGCTGATACCCCCCTTCCCAGGGGTAGTTGCCGCACTTGTGCTCGGTCTGCCAGACGGGCGGGCTGTACTGGTTGGAGTAGTTCGACGCGCTCCCTTCCATGGCCCACTGCAGGCCGATGGCGGTGATGTATTGCGCCCCCGCCCCGCCCATGACGGCCGAGACGATGCCAGGGGCAACGCTGTTGTTCGACATGGTGGCCAGCCAAATATCGGCGGGGACGTTCTGTGACGCAAACAGCGGCCCGAGGTGGTTGGCGACGAAGGTCGAGTACGTGTTCGACGACCACTGGCAAGACGGATAGTCCTGCGGATATCCGGGCTCGTTCTGAGGGCCAACCGCCTCGATGTCGATGCCCTGCGCTTCATACGCCTCCACGAACCGCTGCAAGTAGAGCGCATACGCATCCAGGGTCTGCGAGTCGCTCTTCATGTTGCCCCGGTCGTACGCGTTGTTGTCCTTCATCCACGGAGGCGGGGTCCAGGCGGTGGCCCACATGCGTATGTCGGGCTTCACGGCGAGCGCCGCCTGGATGTACGGAATCAGGTTCTGCTGATCCCGAGCGATGGAGAAGTTGTTCATCTGGTAGTCGGTCCCGCCGTCGTCGAGCGTGTAGCGGTCCAACCCGTAGTCGCTGGCCCCAATCGGGATCCGCCCAAAGGTGAATCCACACCCGTCCGTCACGTCGAAGAGCAGCCGGATCGCGCGGTCCCTATCGGCCGCGCTGAGCATGCTGAGGTAGTGCCACCCCTTCTCGTTGAACGTGCCGCCGAAGCCGTGCCAGTCCTGATACCTGCTGCCCGTGTTGACGCTGACGGTGGCATTGCCTGACACCTCGGTCAGCGTCCCCTCTTGCCACCAGGCGTTCTGAGCCGAGGTGTAGACCGTGGTGTCGGCCACGGTTGCGCCACCGGTGCCGGTGCCGCCGGAGCCGGGGTCCGCTCCGCCCGAGCCGGGATCCGCTCCACCCGAGCCGGGGTCCGCTCCACCTGAGCCGGGATCTGCTCCACCCGAGCCGGGATCTGCTCCACCCGAGCCGGGGTTCGCTCCGCCGGAGCCGGGGTCCGCGCCTCCCGAGCCGGGCACCGCGCCTCCCGAGCCGGGCACTGCTCCGCCCGAGCCGGGCACTGCTCCGCCCGAGCCAGGCACTGCTCCGCCCGAGCCGGGCACCGCGCCTCCCGAGCCGGGCACTGCTCCGCCTGAGCCGGGCACCGCGCCTCCCGAGCCAGGCACCGCGCCTCCCGAGCCAGGCACCGCGCC
>CAZSVU010000375.1:6273-8130 GCA_964610275.1 uncultured Polyangiaceae bacterium
TCCCGAGCCGGGCACCGCGCCTCCCGAGCCGGGCACCGCGCCTCCCGAGCCGGGCACCGCGCCTCCCGAGCCGGGCGCGCCAACTCCGCCGGTATTCGCCATGGCTCCGCCCGCACCGTCAAAGGTCGCGCCGCCAGGCCCGTCCGAATCATTGGCAGACTCGCTGCCACAAGCCACCGCCAAGAACGAAAGACAAACCAATGGGGGAAGAATTCTCATGGCCAGCTCCTACCGTTCTCAGTAATTCCCAGGAAGCCGTTGCCTGATCGGGAATCCAAGGCAATGTCCGAGGCAACGCGATACGGATACGGCGCGCGCCGCACTATTCCTACGCCACGACAATACTACACCACGATTGGCCTGACTGGAACCGTTTCCAGCCCGGCGAGCGGAACGACTACAGCGCGTCGCCCCGATTCCTACCGAGCCTGGCACCGGCCGTCGCGTCCACCCGGGGGAGGCGAAAAAATGTCCCCCTTTCCGAAACCGCGCGACAGAGGCGGTCTGAGCGTCTGAGTGCTGCGCCTGCAGTTGCGCGTGCGACGTCGGGTTCTCGACGTGCAGGGGCCAGATTGGCGCAGGGGCCAGCGTGGGACGGCACACCGCCGCAGTCCAGTTCACTGCAGGGAGTGGTCCGGTCTCGCGCGTGCGACGCCTGAGTCGCGCTACGAAACCGGAACGAGCGTGCCGTCCGTGTCGTCGACGTGCAACAGGTCGAGATTCAGACCGTCGAGCACGATGACCGCCTGCAGCGATGAAACGTAGCTCGCATCCTGTTGCCACGACCACACCAAGGTGCCGGCAGGGTCGTATTCCAACACCTGAACTCCGCTCCTGCCGTGGCCTTGCCAGCTGGTGGCCACGTGGTCGCCATTGCCGAGAATGGCGATGCACGCTTTGGTCATCGACGCCCCGTTGGTCCCGCGCAGCCGGCGCCCTGGCCTGCGGGCAATGGGTCCGTGACGCGCCACCTGAACCACGCAATCACCCGCCCGCGACTGTTCTTTGCCCGCCGCCGATTTCCGAGGCGCACCGCCAGACGGGAGGCAGCGGCCGCTTGCGCCGTGTGTCGGACGCACGCCGAGGTCGTTACCGATCGGCGCCGCTGCCGTCACACCCATGCTTCTCTTGCGTCCCCGGGAATGCTAGCGTCCGCGCCGAGCAGGGGTGGCCATCCAGGCAAGCCCGCCAGGAATGGTGCTCGGGGGCACGGGCAGGCGCTTCCAGTTGTGCAGTAAAATGCGCCACCGGTCGTTTTCTTGCCGGCAGCGCACGACTACATGGGAGGCGAGTACGCCATGCGCAGATTGCTTCAGACACAGCCTGGTACCGCAAACTTCTCGTTCAAACGCGCGTGGCTAGCCGTGCTGGTGCTGTCCGCGACGGTCGCTTGTGGGAGCTCGGATGAGTCAAAGGGGGATGACACGGGCGGCGCCGGCTACGCCAATGCCATCGGCGGCGCTCCGGGTATGGGTGGAGTTGACGGTGCGGTCGGAGGTTCAACGCCATCAGACACCGGCGGCGCACCTCCTGGCAGCGGCGGCGCACCTCCTGGCTCCGGTGGCGCACCTCCGGGCGCGGGCGGGGCGCCCCCTGGCTCCGGCGGCGCACCTCCGGGCGCGGGCGGCGCACCTCCTGGCAGCGGCGGCGCACCTCCTGGCAGCGGCGGCGCACCTCCCGGCAGCGGCGGCGCACCTCCTGGCTCCGGTGGCGACCCCGGCACCGGCGGCGTCATCACCGGCACCGGCGGCGATGGCGCGGGCGGGGACGTCACCGGATCTGGCGGAGACGGAACCGGCGGCGACGTCACCGGATCTGGCGGAGACGGAACCGGCGGCGACGTCACCGGATCTGGCG
>CAZSVU010000376.1:0-8124 GCA_964610275.1 uncultured Polyangiaceae bacterium
CCCACCCATGTTTCGACGGCCGCTGGCGGCCGGCGGAACATGGATCAAGGATGCAACGTGCCCAGCGACCCTCGACGACGCCGAGCGGCCGCGGTAGCCTCCGTCAATTGCGGCGTTTGGCGCCGCGAACTAGACTCGACTTCGGTGGATCGCGAGCCCGCCCACGGCGGATAGCCGCAGTTGGAGGTCGGGACGTCCGGGTGAGACCCCGGAAAGTCCGCGCTACGCGCGCCTTCCGGAGCCTCGCGCTGACATCGGCACCTCCAGGCGTTGTCGCCCTTGGTGCGCCGGCTCGTAAGCTGCCGAAGTCGAGAGCAGGACGCAGAGCACGGGCCGCAATAGGCCACGAGCTTCGCGTCCACAGCAATTTCTTTCACCAGGACCTCCTCAATTCGGCGCGCCCCTCATCCGCGCCAGATAGGTCGGCCCCATGATCCAGGTCGCAGTGCTCGTGGGGAGCACGTCGGAAAGGGTGTGATGGCCGACTCGAGGCAGGACGAGGGGAGTCCAGGTGGTTCCGTCGAAGCGGAGGAGCGTGCCGCTTTCCCCGACTGCGAGCACCACGCCCCCCGCGCGCTCCACTCGGAGCAGACCGGCCTTGGACCGAAGGTGCCAGCGCGTGACGCCTGAATGCTTCCAGGCCACCACGGTACCGGCCTCTCCAACCGCGATGGCCGTTCCGTCGGGAAGCGTCGCAACGCCCTGGAGCCGCGCTCCCTGTACCTTGACGCTCTGGGCCCCCGCTGAGGTGACGTGAACGAAAACGCCCACCGGGCCGTGCTTGGCCTCGGCGGTCACGACCTCGCTGCCGACGATCCAGGCTTCGGACTCGGATAGGGGGAATACGTCGTCAAAGACGTGGGCGCCGGGCAGGGCCACGCGTAGCCAACGCCCTCGAGCGTATCGGGCGACGCTGGTTGCGCCACCCTGCTGGTCTTCTCCGACCACCCAGACGCTGCCGTCTCGGGCGGCGCGGATCGCGCGCGGTCGGTGCACGATGCCGGGCGCTATCGACCGCTGGAAACGTCGCCTACGGTCGGTTGAAGAGCGTGCGCCGCTGTCGTGGAAGCGAACCGCCCCGGACCAGATCTCCCAGCTGCCGATGTCGCTGCTGGTGCCGCAGCGACGGCAGTGCAAGAGGTCCGATATCCGGAGTCGGTCGACCCGCTCGATTCTGCCTCGATGGCGGCGCCAGAGCGCTTCATCGTCATAGAACCACACCGTGTCCGGGCCCTCCAACCACGCCCCCTTCATCCCCCACACTTCGGTCCTGCCCAGCTCGACGCTTCCGGTCGTGGCCTCGAGGGCGGCCGGGGGTTGCGCTGGCAGCGGCAGCTCGCCTTGGTTCGTGAGCTTCACCAGTTCGATCTCGTGGCGATGCTCTGCGGGGGCAGGAGCCGAGCGACCTCGCCAGAGCCCCTCGTCGCCTGCGAGCCAGATCACTCCGTCGAGTCCTTCTTTCACCTGGGCGTAGCTCCCGGGCAAAGCCGAGACGTGCCGCCAGCTCTCGCCGTCGAAGTGCGCCACTCCATCCTTGCCCACGATCCACGCATCGTCGGGGGCGCGCTGCAGCATTGCCGCGCTGTGGCGTAGCCCGACCTGCTGCCCACGCCAGGCCTTGCGCTTGGGATCCCAAGCCTGGACCCCACATTCGCGCTCCGCTCCGCAACATCCGCACCAGATCTCCCCGTGGCTGCCGATGTGCAACCAGGGAGAACCGTCGTACCCCACGGCCCGGGCGGGGACGTCTGGGATGCGGTCCCACTCGTTTTTCACGGTGAGCGAGTAGAACGCGTTGCCGAGCCAGGCAATCGTGCGCCCCGCCCTCCGCGAGATGGCCACGAAGTCCTTCGACTGGTAACCGTCGGCGTCGCGGATGACGGCCCACCGCCCCCCGCGCAGACTGTAGCAGGGCATGGGCATCAGGGAGTCGTGGCACAGAATCGCCGGGTCCCCGGCCACCGCGGCGAGCTCGAACTGCGGGGTGAGATCCGTGTTCTTGGGCAGCCCGTGGTTTTCGCTCGTCAGCGGGGCCCAGCGCCCTCCGAGCCAACGCACCCCCACGACTTCGGCCATGGCGCAACAATCGATGTCCAGGCCAACCAGACGGAGGCTCGCTCCCGGACCGACGAGGAATCGCTCGGCGAGATGACCGGCGAGAGAGTTGTGAAGCGGGTAGCTGTTCCAGCCCTTTCCGTCATAGTGGTGCACTCGTCCGGGGCGCCCCCCTCCTGGAGCCGCGGGAAACTCCGTGCGCACCCAGACCTGGCGCCCCTGGAGCACGAAGTCCTTCACTGGCTGAGCGATGATTCGCGAGAACTCTTGGGGCGAGGGTGGCTTCGGTCCGCGCGTTGCGCGGGCCGATGCAGAGGCGACCGACGGACCGGCGCGCGCCGCACTCGGCGTCGCAACGGGCAGGTCGTCAGGGGTGGAGCCTGACGAAGCCCCCGTGTCGTCGTTGCAGCCGGTGGCCACCAGCAGCACACTCACCCCGACCATCCAGGCGATGCGACGCATCATGGTCTGGGTCCCTTGTCGGTCAGCCGCAGCTCGACGGCCTGAGACTTCTTGCCGGTAGTGCCCCAAACCCAAGCCGACCTGGGTCCAGTGATCTCGATACCGCGAATGGCGTCGATCGGGACTTCAATCAGCCTGGGTCCCTGGTCGTTGACCCGAAGTACCTGGCGCGCTCCTGCACTCCACAGCACACCGTCGCGGATGCTCAGAGCGTCGACCCGGGTGAGGGGGGACCGGCAGGTGTGCCAGCCGGCGTCGTCGTGAACCAGAAGCGGGTGCTCGACGGTGCGGCCGTGCAGCGTGGCCGACTTCGCTGCCCCCCAGAGCCGCTCGCGACCGTCCTCGTGCCAGAACGACATCGCATCTTCCAGCTCGATGTCCGCGAGCCCGCGCTCGACCCAGCGAAACCCATCGAAGTAGCGGTGTCGGGGTGCGCCTTCCTCGAAGACGAGCGCAGCAACGGGCCGTCCGGGCACTTCCGAACGCACGAGGGGGCCAGTCAGGTAGCCTGCATGCGGCAACCGCCGGTGCGGGGCAGGGAGCGTTCGAGTGAGCGCCCCTTGCATCCAGAGCCAGTGACTACCCCCGGAGTCGTGCAGGCTCACGTTGCCGGAGCCGCGCTCGTGGGGAGGCAGCCCGCAGCGCCATTTGCCACCAGTCCACAGCGACTGCCGAAACGTCGCACTGGGGAGCCAGAACTGCCCAACGTGCACACCGGAACGATCCACGGCGAGCGACGCGTGGCGGACCATCCCAGCGCCCCGGCTGCGGTAGTCCGCGATGCACGTGCTCCCCGGTAGCTCTTCCAGCTGATCCCCCCGCAGCCGGTACAGCGAGCGAGAGGTGAGGACCCACGTCTTGGAATTGCGCGTCGCGACGTCGACGAACTCTTCGCCATCGGGTGAGCTGAGCGCGCGTCCAGGTTGGGGTTCGCGTGGGGCGGCATAGGCCTCGCCGTCGCATAGCTTGGGACCGGCTTCCTGTTGGGGTTGCTCGGGGGCCCAGGGCGCGAGGTCTTGTGGATCTCCCGGCAGCTGCTTCGAGGCTGAGCGCCGACTTCGGTCGCGCTCCGGAGCTGGAAGGTCTCGCACGCGCGGCGGGGCGACAGAAGCCGATGCACGCGCCGAAGTCGTGGCGCCATCTGGCGTTGGATCGGTGCAACTCGACACGAGCACGACCAGAGCGACGGACAGCGCTGCGCTGCACTGGCCCCTGACGCTCTGCACCGAAGGGTTGCTCGATCCACTCACCATCCGGCTGCAGTCTACACCGCGTCTGGGTCAGTGCGCGCCTCCCGGGCTGTGGAAAGTGATCGGAGTGCTGGGACCGCGTCCCGCGCGATCGAAACCGCGCAGTCACAGTGCCGTGGCCGACGGGCCTTTCGCCAGCTGGGAATGAAGGCTACGCTAGCTGCTCCGGGAGGGACACATGACCGATGGCACTCGGTGTTGACCGCGAAGAAGACCGTGCGGCCGCTGTGGGCGACCGCGTCTACTTCTCCAGAGCGGCGCTCAGCTCCGCCTGAGTGACCTCTCCCTGCAACAGCTCGACGACGTTGCCCTCCCCGTCGAGCAGGTACACGGCGGGCAAGGCCACGAACGCCTGCTTGGAGCGATACTGCGCTGCCAGCTCTGTTTGGGTGTCCACGTGCACGCGTGTGATGGCCGGGGCCTTCTGGCGGCCTGCCAGCGCGGACTGCAGTGCGCTCCAGGTTGCGTCGATGCGCGTCTGCGTGCACTGGCAGCACTCCTGCTTGTCCAGGAACGCGATCTGGGTCACCCGGGTTTGGGCTGACGCGGCAGGTGCAGCCACGGGCGCGGCGCTCGCCGAGGCCGCAGCCGTCGATTCGGGCTGCACCTCGGGGCTCCGACAAGCGACGCTGACCGCGAGTGCCGTGACCATCAACCCGAGTGCATTCTGTAGTTTCACTGGTGCTCCCAACTGGATCAGCTGATCCCGAGATAGGCGAAGTAGCCCCCGACGCACACGACCGCGACTCCTCCCGCGCGACGCAGGATGTCCGAGGCCCGGGTGACTCGCTTGGATTCAATCAGTTTCCGGGCGAGCCCCATGGATGTTCCGGCGATGAGTATGAGAACGCTGTGGCCGAGCGCATAGGTCAGCAGCAGGACCGCACCGTACGGCACCGACGCCGTGCCGGAAGCGAGATAGGTCAACAGCACGACCAGGATGGGGGCGGCGCAGGGCGTCGAGACCACACCGAACAAGAGGCCCATCAGCAGGGCCCCAACCACGCCAGTGGTCTTGGGTTGAAACGCGACCGGTGTGGGGAGGGTGAACTCGAGGACTCCCATCAGGTGGAGCCCCATCACCAGGCACACCGTGGCCACGACCCAGTTCCAGACGGGCGAGATGTCACCGTACAGCGTGCCCGCGAGCGCGGTGATGACCCCGAGTAGGGTGAAGGTGATGCTCAGACCCAGGATGAATGCGAGCGAGTGGGCGAAAGCCCGTGCCGGCCCCACCTCGCCACCCCGCTGGCCCGCCACCAGGCTCATCATCAGCGGGATGATGACCAGCACACAGGGGTTCGAGGCGGTGAGTAGGCCGCCCAGGAACACGGCCACCAGAGCAATGGCGGGGCTCTGGTGGATGGTGTCACCGACGTTGGCGAGTAGCTGATCAAGCATGGGATCTCATCGGGCGGCGGCTCGGAGCCACGCGGCGATCTGGGGGTGGGTCTGCGAGGGGATCCGTCGGCATGGCGCTACATTGTCTTTGGTGCCAGGTGACGAAGCCGAGCGTGAAGCTCGTCCCGCACCGCGCGGAACGCATTGAGACGGTCCTCCTGATCGGCTAGTACGCCGGCGGGATCGGGCAAACCCCAGTGAAGGCGGGTCGCCTGCCCGAGGAAGACCGGACAGACCTCTTCGGTGCACAGGGTGATGACCGTGTCGACGGATTCTGGAGGAATGGTCTCCACCGACTTGGAGCGGTGGGTCGAGATGTCGATTCCGAGCTCACGGAGGACCGTGATCGCTTCAGGCCGGACCTGCGATGGCTGCGAGCCTGCACTCTGGACACGGATTGCCTCGCCCAAGACGTGCCGCGCCACCCCTTCGGCCATTTGGCTTCGGGCGGAGTTGGCCACGCACAGAAATAACACACTTCGAGGCCCGAGCGCACGTAGCACGGCGGCCTCTACGAGCCAGCGCGCCGGGACCCCACCCGAGCCCGCGTACACCCGGCAGCCGAGCAGAGGTGGATCTCCGTCCCGGCCTTCGAGGTCCTGACCGTCCACGCGGATGGTGGGTGAACCAAGAAACCCGGTCTCCCGAACCTGCTCTTCGGATTCGACCGAGATCGTATCCACGCTGGCGTGCGGCGCGATGGCAGCGGCAACGTCCCGAACCAGCGTGATGGCAGGCTCAGCGTGTGGACAACCAGGCGTGAAGAGCACTTCGATCTTTGGGGGCATGGGTGGGTTCCCTGCGCGATTCGCCAAGCTAGCGCGGCGGTGTGCTCGCGGTCCGACCGAAGTAGCGGCGCTGCAGCCAGAGCGCCACGCTGACGAGTCCGATGAGCACGGGTACTTCCACCAAGGGACCGATCACCGCGGCGAACGCGGCCCCGTGATGGATGCCGAAGGTGGCCACGGCCACCGCAATGGCGAGCTCGAAGTTGTTGGATGCGGCCGTGAAGCTCAGGGTGGCGGATTGTGGGTAGCTCGCCCCGACCTTCTTGCTCATGAAGAAGGAGACCAGGAACATCAGCACGAAATAGACCAGCAGTGGAATCGCAATGCGCACCACGTCGAGTGGTAGCTCCACGATGGTCTCGCCCTTGAGCGAGAACATCACTACGATGGTGAACAGCAGTGCCACCAGGGTGATGGGGCTGATTTTCGGGATGAAGCGTTGGTGGTACCACTCGCGATCCTTGAGCTTGATTAGCGAGAAGCGCGTCACCACTCCGGCGATGAACGGGATGCCCAGATAGATGAACACGCTCTTGGCGAGTTCGCCGATGGTGATGTCGACCTTCACGCCTTCGAGCCCGAACCAGGTGGGAAGCACGGTGATGAAGACGTAGGCGTAGACCGAGAAGAAGAGGACCTGAAATACCGAGTTGAAGGCGACCAGACCGGCGCAGTACTCGGTGTCTCCTCGAGCGAGCTCGTTCCACACGATCACCATGGCGATGCAGCGCGCCAGGCCGATCAGGATGAGTCCCACCATGTACTCGGGCTTGTCCCGCAAGAAGATCAGCGCCAACGCGAACATGAGGATGGGACCCACGAGCCAGTTCTGCACCAACGACAACGCGAGCACGCGGCGGTTCTTGAACACCTGGCCCATCTGCTCGTAGCGGACCTTGGCCAGGGGTGGGTACATCATCAAGATCAGGCCCACCGCGATCGGGATCGAGGTCGTTCCCACACTGAACCGATCTAGGAACGGAACGATGCCCGGAAACGAGTATCCAGCCCCCACTCCCGCGGCCATGGCGAGGAAGATCCAGAGCGTGAGGAAGCGATCGAGGAACGAGAGTCGCTGGGAGGGAACAGTGGGTTCGGTCACGCGAGCGCTCCGCTGCGGCGGTTGCGGGCCAAGCGTCCACGAGGGGCAGTCATGCAGGAGTCACCGGAGGTGGACTTCCGGGCCAGCCACTTTTCGAGCTTCCGGTCGAGCCGCTGGTACGCTTCGCCCCGAAGCAAACGTCGGAGTGCCGCGAGGATCACCTTGTGGGGTTCGGTCTGATGGCGATTGATCCGGTAGAAGACCCACTGTGCTCCGCGGCGGTCCTCGAGCAGCCCCGCCGCCTTGAGGTAGCGGAGGTGGCGCGAGGCTTTGGATTGCGTCACGCCGAGCGTGTGCTCCAGATCACAGACGCAGAGCTCTCCGTGGCCCAAGAGTAGGGCGAGCATGGCCAGCCGGGTGTCGTCTGCCAGCCCCTTGAACAGTATGGCCAGATCCGTCATGGTGCTAACGTATAAGCGCTTAGGCGGTTAAGCGCAAGAAAGGCCGGCGGGCCGAGAGCTGGAGCGAGCAACATGTGCACATGCTCTGGCGGGGCGTGGCGCCACGAGCCGGTGCACGCTACGGTGACGCGGCCAGCTGGTGGCGCACAGGAGAAGCCATGAGATCCGTTGGATGGGTGATGCTCGCAGCGATGCTGACCGCAATGCTCCCGATCGGGGCGTGCAACGACGATGGCACTTGCCCCTGCCACAACACCGGGGGCAGCGCGCTCGGCGGAGGCAGCAGCGGGGACAGTGGTGTTGCTGGCGATACCGGTATCGGTGGGATCAACGCGAGCGGAGGCACGGCAGGGGGTCCAGGCACCGGAGGCGCTGCGGGCAACTCGGGCGTCCCACTCTGTGACCCAGGGGTGCGCAGCGGCGATCCCTGCACCGACGCCGATGCGGACTGTTTCAACGACCAAGGCGATCTCTGCCTCTGCACGCCGTCGGGCACCCGAAGCTGCGGAAACGACTGAACCCGGGCGCGCCTGGCTTCCCGCCCGGGAGGGATCTAGGTCAGTGAGCACGAATGTCGATCACTGTCTTCGAGTGCCTCCAGCTGAGCACGCCGTTTGGGGTGGGGCCCCTCCCACGCGCAACCCCCGCGCGCATGCACGCGGGGG
>CAZSVU010000377.1:0-8076 GCA_964610275.1 uncultured Polyangiaceae bacterium
CGCAGTTGTCCGTGCCCAACTGACACTCGTTGATGTCCTGGCAGAGCGTACCGTTACTGTTGACGTCCGTGTAGCCCGAGGGGCACGCGCCGCACAGGAACGACCCGGACGTGTTGGTACAAACCACCAACGGGTCGCAGTTGTCGGTACCGCTCGAGCACTCGTTGACGTCCGTCTGGCACGCGGTGCCAGTGTAGCCTGTGCTCGCGCAGTCGCAGCTGTAGCCCAACACTTGATCGGTACAGATCCCACCGTGCTGACAGGGGTTGGGCAGGCAGTCGTTGACGTTGCTCTGGCAGGTCGTGCCCTCGTAGCCCGTCCCCGAACAGTCGCAGGTGAAGGTGTTCACCCCATCTGTACAAATTCCGCCGTTCAGGCAAGGGTTGGGATCGCAGTCGTCAACGTTGACCTGGCAGGTAGCGCCCTCGTACCCGGTTCCGTCGCAGTTGCAGGTGTAGCTGTTCACCCCATCCGTGCACACGCCGTTGTGTAGGCAGGGGTTCGGCACGCAATCGTTGACGTTGCTCTGGCAGAGGGTGCCCGTGAACCCGGTGCCCGTGCAATCGCAGGTGTATGCGTTCACCCCGTCGATGCAGAGGCCACTGTTGTAGCAGGGGTTGGGCTCGCAATCGTTGACGTTGGTCTGGCACTGCGTCCCCTCGTAGCCCGTCCCGGCACAATTGCAGGTGAAGCTATTGACGCCATCGGCGCAGATCCCGCCGTGCAAGCACGGGTTCGGGCTGCAGTCGTCGATGTTCACGCAGGACGTGCCATTGCCGAGCGGATCGTCGTAGCCCACCGGGCAGGTGCAGGTGAAGCTGCCGCTCGTGTTGGTGCAGGTGGCCACCGGCGCGCAGTTGTCCGTACCGGCGGAGCACTCGTCGATGTCCGTGGTGCAGGTCGGCCCCGTGAATCCGGTACCGCTGCAACTGCAGGTGGCACTGTTGACGCCGTCCGTGCAGATGCCGCCGTTCTGGCACGGGTTGGGCTGGCAGTCGTCGATGTTGATCTCACAGATCTGACCGGTGAAGCCCGTTCCGCTGCAGTCGCAGGAGAATCCTTCCACGAGATCCGTGCAGGAGCCCCCATTCTCGCAGGGATTGGGCGTGCAGCCGTCGATCAGAATCTCGCAGTACTGCCCGGTGTAGCCGGTCCCGGCGCAGTTACAGGTGTAGGCGTTGATGCCGTCGACGCAGAGGCCGCCATGCTCGCAAAGGTTTCCGGAACAGTCGTTGATGTTCGTGCACACACTGCCGTTGCCGTTCACATCGGCGTACCCGCTGGGGCAGGTGCAGGTGAAGCTTCCGGCGGTGTTCTGGCAGGTGGCTACGGTCGCGCAGTTGTCGGCACCCGAGCCGCACTCGTCGATGTCGGTGCACACCGTGCCGTCGTTGTTGGCGTCGACGTACCCGCTCGGGCAGGTGCAGGTGAACCCTCCCTGGGTGTTGGCGCACACGGCCACTGCGGCGCAGTTGTGCGTTCCGGCAGTGCACTCGTTGATGTCCGTGCAGAGTGTGCCGTCGCCATTGGTGTCGGCATAGCCCGCGGGGCAGGTGCACGTGAATCCGCCCAGCGTATTGGCGCACGTGGCCAGCGCGTGGCAGTTGTCGGTACCGGAACTGCACTCGTTGATGTCGGTGCACACCGTGCCGTCGCCGTTGCTATCGGTGTAGCCCGAGGGGCAAGTGCCACAGGTGAACGACCCCGGCGTGTTGGTGCAGGTGACCAGAGGTGCGCAGTTGTCGGTACCCGCACTGCATTCGTCGACATCAACGCAAAGCGTGCCATTGCCGCTGGCGTCCGTGTAGCCCGAGGGGCAGGTCCCGCAGGTGTAGGAACCGACGGTATTGGTACACACCACCAGCGCGTCGCAGTCATCGGTCCCGGTGTTGCATTCGTTGACGTCCAACTGGCAGTTGACGCCCTGGTAGCCGGTGCCCGCGCAGTCGCAGCTGTAGTCGAGCACCTCGTCCGTGCACACGCCGTTGTTCAGGCAGGGGTTCGGGTCGCAGTCGTCGACGTTGCTTTGGCACCGCGTCCCCTCGTAGCCGGTGCCGGTGCAATCGCAGCTGAACCCGCCAACCAAGTCGTTGCAGAACCCGCCGTTCAGGCACGGATCCGGATCGCAGTCGTCGGTGTTGATGTGACAGTTCAGTCCTTCGTAGCCGGTGCCCGTGCAGTCGCAGGTGTAGCTGAGCACCCCATCCTCGCAGAGGCCATTGTGCAGACAGGGGCTGGAGGCGCAGTCGTCGATGTTGTCCTGGCAGGTCGTGCCCTCGAATCCGGTTCCGCTGCAGTCGCAGGCATACGCATCGACCCCGTCCACGCAGATGCCGTCATTCTCACAGGGTGAGCCCGCGCAGTCGTCGATGTTGTGCTCGCAGTTTTCACCGTCGTACCCGGTGCCGGTGCAATCGCACGTGTACCCACTGACGTCGTCGTTGCACACCCCGCCGTGCTGGCACGGCGCCCCGTCGCAGTCGTTGATGTTGTCGCACTGGGTGCCGTCACCGAGGGTGTCGAGATAGCCACCCGGGCAAGTGCAGGTGAAGCCTCCCGGAACGTTGACACAGGTGGCGAGCGGATCGCAGTTATCGGTCTCGTCCGTGCACTCGTTCACGTCCGTGCAGAGGGTTCCGTCCCCGTTGGTGTCGAGGTATCCAGTCGGGCAAGTCTCGCACACGAAGGCGCCGGGGGTATTGGTGCAGGTGGTGGCCGGATCGCAGTTATCCGTACCGTCGGCGCACTCGTCCACGTCGTCACACTGGGTACCGTCCTCGTTCACGTCCACGTATCCGCCCGGACACGGGGCACAGACGAAGAAGCCGTCCACGTTGATGCACGCCACGAGCGGATCGCAGTTGTCGGTCCCTTCCGTGCACTCATTCACGTCCTCGGTGCACAGCGCGCCGGCGTACCCGGTACCCGTGCAGTCGCAGGAGAAGCCATTGACCTCGTCCACGCAGATGCCGTCGTTCTGGCACGCTCCGACGGCGCAGTCGTCCGGGTTGGTTTCGCACCCGTTCGCGGGATTGTCGTCCTGATCGACCCAGCCCGCCTCGCACGCCGGGACGCACTGGTAGCCCGAGCCCACCAACTCACAGTTGTTGGCGACGGTGTTCACATCCTCACAGGCGGTATCGCAGTCTCCGCAGTGTGCCGTCTGACGGATGTCAGTCTCACAGCCGTCCCGCGCGACGTCCTCGTCATTGCAGCTGGCAAAACCCGCGATGCAGTCCATCTCGCACACGGCGCCCACGCACGCAGGCGTGCCGCGCAGCGTTCCGCAGGACAGGTTGCAGTCACCGCAGTGCTCGACATTGCGCGCGATGTCCACGCACAGCTGATTGCAGCAACTGCGATTGGTGGGACATGGATTGTCCGCGTCGCACCCCGGGACGCAGGTACTGGTCTCGGTGTCACAAATGGTTCCGGCAGCGCACTGCGCATTGCCCGCGCAGCCGACGCACTGATTGGTGGCAGTGTTGCAGGTGGTGCCAGAGATACAATCACCGTCGCTGGCGCAGCCGATCACGCAACGGTTGTCGTCCCTGCAGTACTGCCCGGTTCCGCAGTCCGTGCCACCGGGCACGCACTCCACGCAGGATCCATCCGGCGCACATACCGGACCCCCTGGGTCGAACGTGCAGTCCGCGTTCGACTGGCATCCAGTTGGTTCGGAGCCGGCCGAGCCGGCCGAGCCGGCATCCCCGCCCGTACCGCCAATTCCCGGACCTCCGGCTGCGCCCGCTGCTGGGGTGCCTCCGGTGGCCGGCGGAGCCCCCGCACCGCCTACGGAGCCCGCCTCGCCGGTGCCGGCGCTACCCGCCGTCTCCATGCCGGCCGCGCCCCCTACGGCTTGAGGTGCTCCGCCAACGCCCTGCCCGCTCGCACCACCGAAGCCCGGGCCGCCGCCGGCTCCGGCGCCGATCGCCGCTGCCCCGCTGGCCCCCGCCGCACCACCGGACGCAGCGCCCTGCCAGTTTTCATCGGTCTGGAGATCCGGCAGCGCACAGCTGGCTGCCCAAATGCCACCGCAGACGGCCCACACGACATGCCTGACTCGCTTCATCGTCATGTCCCCTCAGAACCTTCCTGCCACTCCGGCCGATCCGATTCCGACCCAGGCGTGCACCGAGCCCTCGGGAGACTCTTGTGATGGAGCCATCAGCAGCAACGCGGCACCACTGGCCAGCCCCACCGCACCGGTGATGAATCCAGCCGTCGCCACCGTGCGCAGCGTGTTGTAGGAATCGACGTCGCTCTGCACCGCCGGGTCACAGACGTCGCCCCGACAGCTATCGGAGATCGAGCTCTTCTTCTTGAGCGCGAGCCCACCGGCCACGCCCATGATCGCGACGCCGACGCCACCGGCACCAAAGGCGACCCACGCCGCCGTGCGATAGCCCGAGCCGGAATCAGCGCCCTGATCAGCACCCACTGGGGTCGGCTTCGACGCTGGCGCTGGGGACGGGGCGACTGGCTCCGGCTCTGCCGGGGCTGCTGCGAGATCGCCGACCCCCCCGAAATTGAGCACCACTTCCTTCTGATCCCCGTCGGCCAGGTTCACCTTCTCGGTGGACACCTCGGAACGGAACTTGCCGATGATGGTGTGCAAGCCGGGATCCAGGAGCTTCTTCTTGCCCATGCTCTCCGGCGGGATCACCTTGCCATCGATGGTCAGCATCACCTCGCTCTCCGACGCTCCCCGGAAGCTGACGATCACGGTGGGAATGCGTCCGAGCAGCTTGGTTCCCTCGGCCGCGGCCTCGGCCTGAGCCTTCTCCTGGGCGGCCACCCTGCCTTCGGTGACCGGTAATGTGATCACCTCGGTGTAGCGGTTGTACGCGTCCACCAGCTTGCCGATCTTCACGTAGGACCGGGCCGACCAGAGCCCGATGGTGGACACCTTCACGACCTTGAAGGCCAGATCGAGCTTCTGCGCGGCGGTCTGGAAGTCTCCCTTCTGGAAGGCCGCAACCCCCTCATACCCGAGGGTGCGTGCCGCCGACCGTGCCGCCTCCGTGACCTCTTCGGCCAGGGTCGGCGGTGCCCAGCAGAGGACGGCGGCCATCAGTGCTGTTGTGAACAATCTCGACATGTTTGCGCCTTCGGCTCGAGCCTCGGTCGGTGGACCTCCCCACCGACGTCAGGAGGTGCAGTCTGACGCCAGGTGCGACGTGGTTTCGCAAAACCTAGACACAACCCAGCGTTCTTGATGCTAGCTCCATTCGCATGGTCCGTCTTCGGGCGTGGCCGGCTGATCTCCACGCGGGCGAAGCACACATCGTCTCACCTTGGAGTACACGCACAAGGTTGCATGATGAAAGTCTGAGCCGTGCCCTCGCCAGCCCGACAGGGCACCGCTCCAGGGACCGAATCGAGCGCGCTGTCGGTTCTGCCCTGCCTGAAACCCGAGCAGGTCCTCCCGCTGATTCCAGCGGCAAAATCGCGGGGCGGTGGCTAAATGGCGGAGCGCAATGCCCCAAAGACCCGGCACCGCCGAGCGCTCGGGCAGCCGAGAGACAGCGCGATCGGATTGCGCTACTCTATTTAGGCTGGAGGTCCCGCGTTCCGTGGAAGGTCTGGTTCTCTCAGAGCGATACCGACTCGTATCCCAGCTCGGGCAGGGGGGGATGGGTTCGGTGTGGCGTGCGGTGCACGTGGAGCTGGGAACTCCGGCGGCGATCAAGCTCATCGACCCACAGATCGCCACGAACGAGGAAGCCCTGTCTCGATTCAAGCGAGAGGCACAGGCTGCGGCCACGCTGCGGAGCCCGCACGTGGTGCAGATCCTCGACTATGGCGTCGACAACGGCACGCCCTACATCGCCATGGAGCTGATGGAGGGGGAGAGCCTCGCCGACCGGCTAGAGCGCGTCGGCAGACTCGACCCCCACACGACCGCCACCATCATGAACCAGGTGGCCCGGGCCGTGGGCAAGGCGCACGAGATCGGGGTCGTGCACCGGGATCTCAAGCCAGACAACATCTACCTCGTGCGCAACGAAGACGAGGAGCTGGCCAAAGTTCTCGATTTCGGCATCGCCAAGAGCACCGGGGATGGCTTCGGCGCCATGGGCGCTCCTGAGACCCGCACTGGTGCCATGCTCGGCACGCCCTACTACATGAGCCCCGAGCAGGCGGGTGGCAAGAAGACCGTCGACCACCGCTCGGACACCTGGGCCCTGGCGGTGATCGCCTTCGAGTGCCTGGTAGGAAAGCGGCCGTTCGATTGCGACAGCTTGGGTGGGCTAGTGCTTACGATCTGTACCGAAGATCCGCCCGTCCCTTCCCAGGTCGGGCCGGTCCCCGTGGGTTTCGACGAGTGGTTTGCCAAGGGCACGGCGCGCAGCCCGGATGATCGCTTCCAGACCGCGCGCGACTTGGCGTCCGAGCTCAAGGTCGTGTGCGGAATCGGGCGCGCGGAGATGCCGAGCGCGGTGGACGGCGAGCTCCCAAGCGGACCGTACTCGGCACAGTACCCGTACGGCATGACGCCCCACCCCGGGTCGGCGAACGCGCTGCTCGGCGTGACCGGTGACGAGGCCACTGCGGTGGCGCATCCTGGCATGCTGCCCAGCCAGACCGGCATGCAGGCTGGCGGCGCAATCACGGCGCAGTCCGGGTTTGGCGCCACGGCCCAGCAGGCGGCTCCCACCAGCATCACGGTGAACCAAGCTCAGTCGGGCAAGGGAGGCCTGCTTGCCATCGCCGTTGGGGTGGCAGGCTTGCTGCTGATGGCCGGCGCAGGGGCGGCCATCTGGGCCTTCACCCGGGGGAACGACGCTGCCCCGGCCGCCGCGGCGAGCGCCATCGAGCCACCCACCGAGGTGAATTCGGCCACGCCCGCGCCCGAGGTGGCACCAGCGGCCTCGGCGGCACAGATCGAAGACTTCTCGGTCCCCTTGGAGGACTTGCCTTCAGAAACGGACGATGAGGCAAGGCCCGACAAGAAGCCGGTAGCAGCCGCGCCCAAGCCCGCCGCCGCGCCTGCTCCTGCGCCCCAGCCTGCCGCCGCCCCCGCACCCGCAGCGCCGAAGCCCCCTGCGCCCAAACCGGCGGCTCCAGCGGGCGGGGTGGATTTGGCGTTCTAGGCACTGTCGCGATGCGAAAGCATCGCGGCCGCTTATCAGTGACGAGCATCGAGGCGGAGTTCTCGTATCATCCCTATTTTGTGCTCACGCAGCGCCCGCTGGGGAGGGAGACTAGTCGCCCCTCGAAGCTCTAGTGCTGCTCGCCAGCCCTGCTGTTTCCCAGCGCGAACCGGAGAAATGGTGGCGAGAACTCTTCGGCAGATGTCCGTCCTCCGCTGGCAAAGGGCTCGGCCGACCGGCACCGGATCGCCGTACAAAGTCTGTAGGCCGCACGGAGTGACCACCGGGCGGACTGCCCGTACAGCCGCAGCCCATGGCCGATGCTACGGCGCGCAGCCCCAAACGAGAGAGCCGGATTCGTAGACGGCGATGTTCATGTTTTCGGCTTGGTTGGCGCCGTTGACGTAGCTGTAGTCGTCAGTTTCGTCAAAGTTTCCCCACGTCGAGTCGTGGAACCACAACTGCCAGACTCCCGTATTGGAGCCGCCGTCGAGAGTGTACGAGTCGAAGGTGACACTCATGTAGGTGTCCACGCCGTCACCGGAGGCGGAGCCGAAGCTCACCGTATCGAGCGTGCCACAGCCCAGCGCTGCGTAGTCACATTGCCATGCCAGCGTGCCGGTGGGCTCCTTGGTGAACCAGTAGACCACCTCGAGATCCGCGAGATTCATGGCCGGGTTCCGGGCGGGATGGGCGCCCTCCCCCAGCCGCTGCAGCAGCGCCTCCCGACGGAGAGCGCCCTCGCACACGAGCAGGAAGTCTTCCAGCACCAGCCCCTCGTCGCTCAGGCAGCGCGAATCGACGGGCATGGAGCCCGGACTGACGCCACCGACGTCCTCGTGATGGCCTCGCGAGGCGACGAAGAACTGGGGTCGATCCTGTCCGCAGAACACGCCGCTGACGACGGTGATGTCCGGCAGATGCGTGCCGCCGAGGGCTGGCGAATTGCTCGCGTAGACCTCCCCGGGCGCCCAGTTCG
>CAZSVU010000378.1:0-8054 GCA_964610275.1 uncultured Polyangiaceae bacterium
CGGGACAGATCTGGCGGAAGGCCGCAGAAGCTACAAGCTTGTGAAATCAAGATTCTTTAACGACCCTGGGCCGGAGGAAGCCGGTAGCCATGACAGTGGGCGAATGCATGCGGACAGTCGCGCTCGGAGGGCCGTTAGGATGCCGAGCCGAGTGAGGACGTCGGCGATCAATCTGCTCTACGGTCGTCGCGCGGCCAACCGACTCGATGGCGTCGCTCACCCGACCGGTCCAGTGCAGTTTCTTGGCAGCGCAAAGCGTTCAGCTGGGTCTGTTTGGCTGCGGGGCGAGAAAGCGGCCCAGCGCTCGAAACCGGGTCATCTTGCCTTCTTCCAGATCATCTCGGGCCTGCTCCACCGCTCGGATCGTCTCGTTCGAGAGGTATCGCTCGCCGCAGTGGTGGCAAACCGTGGCTTGCACGCGCAGGACCGCGACATCGTCCCCGCCGCGCACGAGCTTCTCCACCTCCTTGTCTTCGAGATCGCTCGAGCCGCATCGCAAGCACTTGGACAAGCTGGCGTTCATTTTGTCTGCTTTCGCTGCCTGAAGTCCTCCGACCAGCGAGTGGGGTCGGGTCGGTACATCGTGACCAGTATAGCCCGTCCGACGCCGTCGTCGAAGGCCCAGACAGCGTGGACCGGCTCGTCCCCGCCAGCACCGAGCAGAACCAGGCAGCTCGGCCCCCTTGGATCTTCCGGGTAATCCTCGATGACTTCGCCCCCGGACGTTGCGTCGATCACGGCCACGACCGACATGTCGTCCTCGACAGCCTCGTCATAGGCGTGCTCTGACACGTGGACGCGCCCGCTGTCGGCGGCCTCGCAGACCTTGTTGAACGTATTGCTCCTCAAGCGGGGCTGCCTCTTTCGCCAGGATCACCACGACCGGTGCGCCGCACCATAGCACGCAACCGTGCCGATCAATCCTCTCAGGGCTCCCCGGCGTAGGCTTTCGAAACGCACAAACTACAGGTGCCCAAGGCGAATCACGCCGCTCCCCCACCGATCCTGACAGAGGCGCTGCTCGTCTCCAATATGTTGCCAAGGCTACGGGGCCGCAGCGGGTTTTCCCGTGTCGTATCGTGCCGTCGTCCTGCGCCTTCGGTTGCGGTTGGGTTGCGGAAAGCACTGGAAATAGCTGCTGTTTTGGGTTGAGTGTTCTGAGGTTTCGTAAACCGCAGGTCTCCGGTTCGAGTCCGGAAGCTGGCTCCAAGAATTACGACACGTTAGGGGGCGTTGCCGTTGCCGCCGTGTGGAGAGCCAAAAAGGCGTTTCCAACATGCTGCCAACGAAACGCGTCTCTCGGCGGCGGGCAGTCTGCACCTGTCGCTTGTCGCACGAGCATTTGCCGGTATTTCGAGAGGTTGGTGAAAGAGCTGCGGTTGCGGAAACCGATGGTCATGTTCGGGTTGTCGTTGCCGAAAAACCCGACGGGCAAGGGATGGTCTCGGACATGGGCATGCACCTCCTCGGGAGATGGGTCTCCCAGGAGGGCAATGCGTCGGAGGGCGGGGATGGGGACAGGCGGGGCGGTTTCTGCGGGACCTTCTTTCGGTATTCGTGTCAGATGCGGGCGGCGAACTCGAGCCCGATGAAATGGACCCCGTCCCACTCTGACTGGCCGCGACGGTTGGTCTCGTAGCCGTAGAACATGCCGCAACCCCTTCCTGACGATCACGCCAAGAGCCCCCAGACCATTTTGGCCGCGATGCCAAACAGGACGACCCCGATGATCAGCTTGACGTGCTTTCGCTTGAGCTTGTCGGTCATGAGCCAGGCACCCACCATGGCGCCCAGCGCTGACCCGATGGCGGTGAATCCGAGGAGGGCATAGCTCATCGAGCCGACGGTCGCGTGACCCAGGAACCCCGACAGGGACGAGAAGATCACGATGAACGATGTTGTCGCCGATGCCTTCTTCGGGTTGATGCCGAGCCAGACCAAGACCGGCACGATGAAGTTGCCGCCGCCGACACCGAGCAGGCCGCCCAGGAACCCGGCGAAGCCGCCGATGGCGACGCCGTAGGCGAGCTGTTTGCCGCGAGATTGCTCCACCTCTTGCTGTCTCGGCTTGTAGAAGAGCATCATCAGAGCGGCGAACAGCAGGAAGCCGACGAAGCCCCAGAGCAACACGTCGCGCGGCAGCCCCTGGCTGACCCAAGCACCGAGGGGAGACAGCGCCGTGGCGACCACGAGGATCGGGACGGCGACCTTCCAGAGCACCAGCTTCGCACGGATGTATCGATACGATGCAAAGCTCATGGCGATGGCGTTGAGCAACAGCGCCGTTGCCATCGCCACGTGAATGTCGATTCCCAGGGCGACAAAGACGGGAATGAGGATGAAGGCCGCGCCGACGCCGGCGATGGTCAAGAGCGCCGTGAAGAGAAGCGTCACCAGTCCGGCGATCAGCGAGGTCATGATGCCATCCCCTCCCGTCTTAGCGCCTGGCGTCCTGCTGGAGCAGCTCCTGTTGGCAGGGGATACAGACCTTGCGATCACCGACGACTCGACCGTACTTCTCGACGACCATGTCGCCGCACCGCTCGCAGACGAAGGAGTCGAACGCCTCGAGCGGCTTGGGCAGGTCCCGGCTCTCGATGTCGCCGATCTTGAGGATCCTCTCCTCCGCAGCTCCCATCACCTGCTCGATGAGTGGCTCGACGACCTCCGGCGGCACGTGTGACGCCGGTATCCCCTTCTCGCGGTACTCCTTGAAGAACGGAGTCTGCTTCGTCGCCCCTTGCACTTCAGCTCTGGGTACGACTCGCACCGCCCGCCCCGTCGCTCTGTCTACCAGGGTTAGTCCGAATTTCCCGTAGCCGAGCTGCTGGATGTTGCCCTTGCCGAAGGTGCAACCGGTGATCATCTGGATGCCGTCGGCGAAACAGTGGGCGCAGTGGCCCTCGCCAAGCTCCAGCAGGGCGACCAGCTGTCCGTCCTTCGCTCGCTCCACACCGAGCTTGTTCATGGCGGCCGCGCCTGCACGCAGCCCCAGGGGCATCGCTGGGCACTTGTGGCCGTGGAGCTGTTGCCCCGCCTCCAGGAATTGCTTGGGATCGATCATGTTCTGCCTCCTTCAGGCTCACGTTGTCGTTCCGCCGTTCATCGGCGGTCACGATCATATCGTAAGGAGGGCAGGGTTCGGATCCTTGATCCGGGATCAACGCACGACGTTTTGTGAGCTCGCCTACTCGTTCCTCTGTCCTGAGGCAATCTGCTGCAGGCGTCTCGCGTCCAGCACCTGCAGCTGCGGAACGGCGAGCCTGCGCAGGACGCCAGATTCGACCAACTGAGTGACGGCTCGAGAGAAGGTCTCCGGGGTCATCCCGACGTCAGCAGCGAAGTCGTGAATCGGTGATGGAACGTCGATGATCGTGGTGACGTCCGAGCTGCCTGTTTCGGGAAGCAGGAGCGACAGGGCCGCCGCAACACGCGCCAGCGAGCTGCGCTGCGCCTGATCGCCAAGGCGGCCGAAGGCCTGACGCAGCCGCTTTCCCAGCGCCCCGAGCAAGACCATTGCCACCTGTGGGTCCTTGTGGATGGCCTGGCGCAACTCGGAGCGAGACATGACACGCGCGTCAACCTCATCCACAGCGATCGCCGTCGCCGGGTACGGCCCGCCGTCGACGAACGGAAGAAAGCCGAAGATGTCGCCCGCAGAGAACACGTAGAGCAAAACCGAGGAGCCATCGGGCAACACGCGAACGGCCTTGACCCGACCCTGAACCAGCAACACCATCCGGCCCGAGACCTCGCCCTCGGTCCACAGAGCCTGACCGGCCTTGTAGTGACGGGCATGAAGATAAGGTTCCAAGACCTTCATGGCCTCGCGCTCGTGAGCCCACTCGCTTAGCAGCACTGTGTGTTCGCGGTGTTCCAATCGGTCATCCTCGGAGATTCACACCGTCACGCTGCCACGTTGCCGTAGGCCCGCCTCGTACTCGGGCCAGTTCGTGGTCTGGTACGATTTCCTTACGTATTTCGCCTGGCTGCGTTTGAAAGTGGTCATCGGGGAGTCCGAACTCGAGAAACACGCTGCGACTGTAGTCCGAGATCTGGAGTAATGCACCAAGGCACTGGGACTGTAGTTCGGTCTGGCTTGACGAAGAACGTGAAGAAGACGCCCGAATCCGGGCCGCAGTGGTCCGCGGTGTTGGCCAGTGGTAAGCGCCAACCGGACTCGCGGCGGAGGAAGACGTGATGGAAACGAGACGGGTGCTGTTGGTGGCGGCGGCAAGCGTGTGTACTGCCGTCGCGTGCAGTGGTAGCGACGGCGCGGGGACAAGCACTGGCGGTACGGGTGGCGAGACTGGCGGCCAGGCTGGCTCAGCCAGCGCTGGTACAGGCGGCGAAGCTGGCGTGGCAGCAGTGGCGGGCACGGTCGGCAGCGCCGCAACCGGGGGTAGCGCGACTGGAGGCAGTACCGGAGCCGCGGGCAGCACCGCGGGCGGCGGTAGTGGTGCTGAGGGAGTTAGCGGCGCGACCGGTGGGAGCGGTGCCGAGTCCGGCAGCGGAGGAACCGGAGCGGTCGCCGGGAGCACCGGTGGCGTGCTGACGGGTGGCGCTGGTGGCGTCCTGACTGGCGGAGCAGCAGGTGAGGCTGGCAGCGGCGGAGAGCTGACCGGAGGTGCGGCAGGCACAGCCGGAAGCGCCGGCTCTGGGGGGACTGCGGGATCTCCGGGAGGGACGGGCGGCGCTGGGACGGGCGGCGACGGTGGAGCGCCTCTGTTTGGCAGCATTCCCTGCGGTTGGGGGGCCTGCAGCTCGGGGCAGATCTGCTGCGTCACTCAGACTTCCCCCTTCCAGGAGTGCACCGCGCCGTCCGCCTGTGTGGGAGGCTTCATCGTTACCTGCGACGGACCCGAGGACTGCAGCGGCGGAGAGTGCTGCATGCCGTCGGGTGCCATCAGCAGCACGACGTGCTCACCCAGTACGTGTCTCGCGGGATTGTCCGCGAGTTCGTCGCGCATTATCACACCGAACGTTATCACCAAGGCTTGGGCGGCCAACTCGTCAGACCTCCGCCGGCACCGGGCAATGACAATGCCGAGCCCGTCTCAGGCCCGGGTACCATTCGCTGCCGGTCACGTCTCGGCGGACTGCTCTACTTCTACCACCGAGACGCCGCGTGAGGGCGTCGCGACGATTTTCCGGACAACCCGGGGTCGATCCACCGGTGGCGCGAGCACTCGACTCAATCGAGGGCGTCCTTGACGTCTTCGATACCGATTCGGTCGACGAGTTTGGCCAGGCGTTCGCGCTTCTGCGCGTGATCGCGGTAGTACTCGAGCACCCGCTTGACCAATGGGATCACCTCCTGCTCGGTGAGGTTCTCACGCATCAGGTCGCCGATGCGCGGCCGCCGCGCCGAGCTTCCACCTACCACCAGGCTCCAACCGCGCTTCTTCCCAAACACCCCAATGTCGCGCACGTAGCTCTCGCCGCAACAGAAGGGACAGCCGGACACACCGATCTTCACCTTGGCAGGTAGGTCCATCCCGATGAAGAACTCTTCGATCTTCTTGCCGAGACCAAGGGAATCCTGCAAGCCGAACTGGCAGACGTCGGTGCCCGGGCAGGCCTGGACGTAGTGAAGACACAGCTCGGTGGCCTTGCCCACGTCCATTCCGAGCTCTTGCCACACGGCATCTATCGCATCCCGTTCGATGCCGACCAATGCGAAGCGCTGGCCCGAGGTTATCTTGATCACTGGAATCTTGAACTTCCGGGCGACCGCCGCGATCTTCTCAAGGTCGTCGGGGGTGACGAGCCCCACGGGCGTGCGTGGCACGATGGCGTAGGTCCTCTTGTCGCGCTGCAGAATGGCGCCGCTGGGATGTTCATTCATCAGTCTCCTCCGATGTCTTGCGGGCCGGTGTAGTGCGAGGACGGCTGGCACCCACTACGGCCGACTCCTTCGCCCTGCTGCTCACAACCCTCGCACAACCCGTTCCAATCGCGGCTCGGCCTGCTCCGTTACCATCGCAGGCATCCCAGTGGGTGTCCACCACGCCGTGATAGGCGCTGCGGCACCGCGCATCCCAGGGAATCCCCGGCGACTCATGCACAAATTCGGCGCTTGCGCCACGCAGGGCCGGCGCGACATGTTCGTCGCCAGCGAGGGCATCCTGCAACGCGAACACGCGGGAGCCGAGTACGACTCTCCCGCTGCGCCTGGGTGGATACTCGCTGGTGCAGGGGCGGCTGGACTGGCATCGGGCATCTACCTGCTGGCGGTGGGCCGGAATCGGGTTTCGGTGACTCCCATTGCATCTCGAGGCCCGAACGCGAACTTGCGGCTTGCGGCCGCGACTGTCGAAGTCAGTCGCCAGTTCTGAACTGCTACGAAGCGACGGGCTTCCTAGCGCGGATTCCTGCCAGCCGAGTTGCCAGTGAGCTCAGTTCATCACGGCACCTTGCAGCCTCGCTGTCGGACAGCCCGAGTGCTGTCGCGAGTGTGACCAGGTCGATGTGACCAGCCGCGTCAGGGTGAATCACGGCGGGTCTTGGCACTGCACACTGGAACGCCGGTGAGCGTTTTCCTGCGTCCTCGGTGCTGCGTGCACCACCACGAGCCGCGCCCCGGGGATTTCGTGAACCGTAGGTCTCCGGTTCAAGTCCGGAAGCTGGCTCCAGTTCTCACGCGGGACACCTTCGGTGAAGGTGGGCGGTGTGGCGGCGACCTGGCCCGCGACACTTCCTAGAGTCTCCAATCCACGCTCCGGATCGCCTGAGGAGTCACAGGAATGCGACTCTGACCGCGGAGGTGACGGCCGCGCGAAGCCGGCGTCGGAAGGTCGACAGCGCGGGACAGATCTGGCGGAAGGCCGCAGAAGCTACAAGCTTGTGAAATCAAGATTCCTTAACGATCCTGGGCCGGAGGAAGCCGGTAGCCATGACAGGAGTCGTGCGTGGCCGGAGTGTGTACTCCAGCGGGCTAGTCTCGTGTTCGGCGGTTTTCCAGCCTGCGTGAGCAGGCCCGCCCGCCGTGTGCGCGACGCAGTGCCGCTACGTCCGTGCTCAGCCGTTCAGGCGGCCATGTATTCCAGAATCGGGCGCATGACTTTTCGCAACGTCGGTACGTCACGGCATGGAACCGAAAGTCGTTCCAGCCAGGTCGCACGCCGTAGAGTTGCGAGCATGTCGCTGAAGGCCGGTGCCGCCTTGCTCGTGTACCAGGGCATCTGCGGCACCCGTGCCGCTCGCGTGTGCTGGCCCCACTTCACGTACCAGAGCACCACCAAGGTGTAGGCCCACAGCGCCATCGGGGCGGTCCTCTCGACGGCATGTTCCAGACGGTTCTGCGGATCCTCGAAGCCCAACCGGCCCTTGCACTCATGGAAGGTGACCTCCAGGGGCCACCGCTCGGAGTAGCCCTCGATGATGGCCTTGGCGCTCAGCTTCGGGTCCGTGGACACGAAGACGTCGTCGCGCTCGTGGCCCGGGAAGTCGCGTACCACCACCAGTCGCACCAACTCCGAGCCGGCGGCGCGGTACCACAGCGCGTCGATGACCAGTGCCTGCACCCACGCCGTCTTGCCGTACACGCTGACCTTGACCCGTTTCCAGGGAGCGTTCTTGCGGGCTGCCCGTTTCTCAGGTGAGGGCAAGCGTTTGCCCTTGACCAGCGGTCGCCCCATCTGGCCGGGACGCCGTCGTGGCGGCGGCGCGTACAGCGCGGCGTCGGGTCGGGCGCGCCCAATCATCTGCACGTTGCTCGGCCGGCTCTTGATGACCGAACTGTTGGTGTAGTCTGCGTCACCCAGGATGCGGATAGCACGGTCCGGCACGGTCGCCGCCAGCAGCGCGATCAACTCCCGAGCCAACTCGGGCTTCTTGTGGTGAGGCCGCTTTTCGCGCTTGCATTGCTTCTGCGTCCGGTACAGCCGACACAGCACGGGCAGGGACCAGGTCTTGCCGAAAGCTTTGACGTTGATGCTCAGCACCACCCAGACGTGGCCCCAGTGAAACAGGACGAGGGCAGCAGAGGACAGGAGTGGGTCGCGATGCATGGCCGCGCCGGCGATGCGCTTGCCGGTATGGCGACCGAGCGT
>CAZSVU010000379.1:0-8048 GCA_964610275.1 uncultured Polyangiaceae bacterium
CCGCAAGCGGGGCCCCACCCCAAGCGGGGCACTCACGGCGCGAATGCAATCAGTGCTCGACATTTGCGCTCCCCTACTTAGAGCCCCAACATCTCGGGCTCGATCTCGAACATCCCAGCCAGAATCAGGTCCGCTTCGGCCACACGCTCGCGTGCCACGTGGGGGTCGGGCACGGCCACGACTTGCATGCCCGCAGCCCGAGCTGCCGCCACCCCGGCCGGCGAGTCTTCCACCACCAGACAACGGGCGGGGGCTGCCCCGAGTCGCGCTGCCGCCAGGAGAAAGATGTCCGGAGCCGGCTTGAGACGCTCGAGCTCCGGATCGTCGCCACAGACCGTAGCTTGAAACGCCTCGAACCACGGGTGGCTACTGACCTTCACCTCGTACTGAGCGCGGTGCGAGCTCGTCGCCACGGCCATGGGCACCCCACGCGCTGCCAGTGCCGCCACGAACTCGGGGGCGCCGACCACTGGCTGCACCGTCCGAAAGAGGTCCCGCAACCGGCGCTCACGGCGCTCCAGGTACTCGTCCACGCCGAGTGGGATCTGGAGCTCGGCGAGGAGCCATCCCGCCCCAACGCGCGCGTCACGGCCGATGGTGTTCACCTTCAGCGACCAATCAAACGTCCTGCCGTACGGATCCAGTATCTCTTGCGTGGCCTGCGTGTAGAGCGGCTCCGAGTCGAGCAGGACTCCGTCCAGGTCGAACAGGACGTGGGTGGGTCGACGGCCGAGTTTCACGGGGTGTGCGCCTCAGAACAGGTCCGGCATGCAGGGGGACGGCGCGGAGAACAGCGCGGCGGCGGTCTGAAGATCCTCGGGACCGGCCTGCAGCAGGCCGGCCTGCAACAGCGCGTAGGGGGAGAGATACCCAGTGAACAGCGCAGCGAGCCCGCGGACATGAATGCGCATGTCCGCGACTCCGCCGCGCCGAACGGTGCCCGTCCCCTGGCTGACCTCCAGCAGAAACCGGTCATGGTTCTGACGCAGAATGGGGTCGATCACCTCGAACCCCAGCTCCGCGTCGATGGGCGGGTAGCCGCGACTCGACAGGGCCAGCTGCACGTCGACGATCCGACTGGCCCAGATCATCGCGAGCTCCGCCCGGTACTTGTGCTCGGGAAGAACGGCGACCAGACCCGAAGCCGGCGTTCCGTACCAGCTGACCTCGCTCACCACCGACCGATGGTCACCTAGAAATGACAGTAGGTGTCGAGCCCCGCGGGGCGTGAGTGCGACGCAGTCCGTCAACTCCAAGGCGTGACGCATGTCCGCGTCCGGGGGCCCCTGAATCGCGTACAGGTAGCCCTCGACGGACTTTCGGCGCCGCACGAGATAGCCGCGAGCCGGATCCTTGCCAGGTTGACGCACCCGGTCCCAGATGCAGCGGTTGCGGTCGAGATAGCCGGGCGTGCAGCCCGCAAAGCGGCGGTAGGTCTCCTGGACTTCGGCCTCGTCGGCTTCGGTGATCGGCGTCACCACTAGCTCGCGTTCAGTGAGCGCGATGTCCGACGGGCGAATTCGGATGCGATGACGCACCCCCGCCGGCTCATAGCCCACCGCCCGGTACGGTCCGAGTGCGGAGGGATAGAGCGTGCTCAGTGGCACGCACCGCTCGGTCATCTCCAGCAGCGCATCCCGCATCAGCTCACGCCCCACGCCTCGGCCCCGATGCTCCGGCGCCACCGCCACACCTTGCACACCCCACATGGAAACAGCGTGCTCTCCAAACCACTGCGCCATCGGGAGCAGGAACAAGCCGCCCGCGACCTCACCATCGAGGATGACGAGGCGCACGTTCTCCGGGCGCGAGTGTTCAATCCAGCGCGGGGCCTCGGCTTCCGGGACGGAGAAGGCCCAGGAGAGGATCCGGGCAAAGGCCGCGGCCTCCGCCTCCTCGGTCAGGTGACGATATCTGAGGGTGCCACGCATGAATCGGCTGCCGTGATCTCTGGCAGAAGCGCGCCTATCCCGTCAACCGTGCCGAGAACCGACGGCGGGGCCGTATCAGCGTGAAAGCGAGTCCGAAACGTGATATGCGGCGGCAGCACGTGGGCTGGCCCAACGCGCCTCCCCTCCGCCGCCGCGTTTACGGAAGTCTCCCTCCCTCTCCGGCCGCGGCCCGTCCAAGCTGAACCAGGAAGAGCTCCATGATCGAGTTGGTTGAAATTCCCGACGGCCCCAGTCTCGACGACTATGCCGCCAGCATGAACCTCACCACGGCCGTGCAGCAGTTGCGCGAAGCAGCCGCGAAGCATGCCCCCAAGCTGAAGGGCCGCACCGTATGGATGGTGAATTCGACGGCCACTGGCGGGGGTGTCGCGGAAATGCTCCCCCGGATGGTCGGGATTCTCAACGAGCTGGGCGTCACCACCAAGTGGGCCGTCATCGGAACGGACAAGACTCCATTCTTCGACTTGACCAAGCGGGTGCACAACCTGATCCACGGCGTGGGCAAGCCCGAGCTCTCCGCCGATGATGCTGCCCTCTACGATGACGTAAACTCCACCCTGGCGTCGGAAATGCGCTCCATGCTCGACGCCAAGGACGTGCTGGTGATCCACGATCCCCAACCGGCCGGCATGGGCGCCAAGCTCAAGCAGGACCTCGGGCTCACCGCGGTGTGGCGGTGCCACGTCGGCCTGGACTCACACGTGCCGCAAACCAGGGCCGCATGGAAGTTCCTGAAGGGCCACCTCACCGCCTACGATCACGCGATCTTCACGGCACCCGAGTACATCCCGTCGTTCTTGGAATCGCGCGCTTCGATCATCCACCCGGCATTGGATCCGTACACGGCCAAGAACCGAGAGCTCAGCCTGCCCGAGCTCTGCGGGATCCTCTACGCCGCCAAGTTGGCGCCCGCACCCGGACCAGTGCTCGCCGAGCCCTTCGGGTATTCCGCGGAACGGTTGCAGGCGGACGGTAGCTTCAAGCCTGCCACCGAGCCCGAGGACTTCGGCGTGCTGCATCGCCCCTACGTCATGGAGGTGTCGCGCTGGGACAACCTCAAGGGCTGGGTCCAGCTCCTGGACGCGTTCATCCGCATCAAGCAGAACCTCGCGGCGTATGCCGCCCAGGGAGACGCCACCCATCGGCGCACCTTGGAGCTGCTTCGACTCGTGCTCGCCGGACCCGAGCCGGCAGCCGTCAAGGACGATCCCGAGGCCAAGGATGTGCTTGATCAGCTCCGCGCGACCTACACTCAGCTCGATCCCGCCATCCAGAAGGACGTCGTGCTCCTGAGCCTGCCCATGACGTCCCGGATCGAGAATGCGTTGATGGTCTCGGCCCTGCAGAAGTGCGCCATGGTGGTGGTTCAGAACTCCATCCAAGAGGGCTTCGGCCTCACCGCCACCGAGCCCATGTGGAAGGGCACCCCCACGCTCGTGAGCAGCGCTTGCGGTCTGCGCCAGCAAGTGGTCCCAGGGGAGCACGGCCTGATGATCGAGAATTCCTCCGACCCCGTGAGCGTCGCCGAAACCCTGAACCGGCTGCTCGCGGACCCGGGCCAGCGCGCGGAAATGGCCCGCAATGCCCAGCGCCGCGTGCGCGACGACTTCCTGGTGTTCACCCAGCTCAGACGCTACCTGGAAGTGCTTTCCGGCTGCGTGAAGTAGGCGGATTCCAGGTGCCTATCCGGGGTCTTCGCCAGACCCCGCCCCGCGAGCGGGCTGAGCATCGATCGGATCTCCTGGCCGGCGGCCTGCGCGTTCTGAATCTGGCTAGGGGTGCGCAAGGCTCGCATGCGGCGCCCGCGGTTGACCGGCTGCGACTCGTCCGGTCAGAGCCCGCCCTGGGCACTGGCCCCACCAAGCCAGTGCCCGGTCAGGCGGGCGGCGTCTTCCTTACCCCGCTTCCGTTGCAGTGCCGTCTCGACCCCCGACAGCTGTCCCTTCGAGCTTCCACGAGCAACTCGTGGAGACCCGTCCGCTACTGCTGCGCATTGAAGCGCTCAGTACCACGTGTGCTCGAGTTCGTCGCGAAACACGAAACTCCGGGGCCCGGCGACCCGATGAGAACCCAGCTTGCGGGGACTGTCCCGATCCCAGCGGCACACTGCGCCCTCCGATGTTTCTTCACCTCACCGCACGCGCGCTCCCTGGGCTACGCCCCTTCGAGTCGGATGCAGCGGCGCGGCGCTTGCTCGAGTGCTTGCGGCGTGCCTGGCCGGCAGCGCTGGCTGCCTGCGTCATGCCCAACCATTTGCACCTACTCATCCAAGCCGAGTGCGCCGCCCGGGAACGCGCCCGACTCGCCCGGGCCGCGGCGGCATTCAGCCGACACCTGGGCAGCGGCAGGATCTGGCTGCCCATGCCCGAGCCGACACGCGTGGCAGACCGCCGGCACCTCCAGCGCACCGTACGCTACGTCCTGCTCAACCCGTGTCGCGCCCAGCTGGTCTCTGACCCATTGTGTTGGCCGTACTCGACCCTGCGGGGGGTGCTCGGCGCCGAATACGATCCCTGGGTCTCAGCCGCCGAGCTTTCGGCAGCACTGGGCCACCAAGGAGGGTTTCGCCAGTGGCTCCACCGCTACGTGACCGCAGACTCGCGCCTGCCGCCTGAGGCTCGAGAGTTTCTGCGCCCCGCCCGACCCAGCGACGTGCCGTGCGTATTACTCAGCGACATCGTGGCCGCGGCCGTATGCGCGACGCCGTGGAGCCCCAATTCGGTGCAACGACTTGCAGTCGTCATGCTGGCCCGCTCGCAGGGGTGGGGCGACACCGCGTCCCTGATACATGCTTCCGGGTTGTGCGAGCGACAGATCCGGCGCCTCGCGGACCGCTCCAACCCTCCGCTACTCGCTGCAGCTGCCCTCTGTTTGGGGGACCCCCGGCTGCGCATCGCCCTTCAACCAAACTGGCAATAGCGAGCGCCAGATCCGACGCCTGGCGTGCCGCGCCAACCCTCCGCTCCTCGCTGCAGCTGCCCTCTGTTTGGGGGACCCCCGGCTGCGCATCGCCCTTCAACCAAACTGGCAATAGCGAGCGCCAGATCCGACGCCTGGCGTGCCGCGCCAACCCTCCGCTCCTCGACGCGGCCGCCCTGTGCCTCGGGGACCCCCGGCTGCGCATCGCCCTTCAACCAAACTGGCAAAAATGTCCGATTCTCCGGACATTTCACCGAGTTTGGTCGACCAAAGGGGCCAAGATGTCCGGTTTTCCGGACAT
Organism: uncultured Polyangiaceae bacterium; assembly: GCA_964610275.1. Classification (GTDB taxonomy): domain Bacteria; phylum Myxococcota_A; class Polyangia; order Polyangiales; family Polyangiaceae; genus JAFGBI01. The sequence continues at coordinate 5,173 of CAZSVU010000379.1, forward strand.
CTTCCTGGTTTTGGTCGGCAGCAGTCGGCAAACGCGGGTCGCCTTGCCTTGGTGCGTCTGGCGGGTGCTCGTTGGGACGGCTTACATCGGCACCTTCAGTGCCGATGTAAGCCGCAAAGCGCGCCTTCCAGATCGCGGCAGAGCGGTCCTCCGACAGGCCGCCACCCACGTCTTCGGCACGACAAAGAACAACGGATGCGACTCGGGAGGCAGCTGACTCGAGCAGTAAGCGCGGTCGTCGAACAGTCTTCGGAGCCTCCTGCCGGGCGCATGCTTGATCGAAGCTCTGCGGGCTCCCGATCACGGCCAGTCCACGGGGTACACAGCCCTGCTGTCTGGAGCCATGCGCGTCGTTGGGGTGATTGCTCGTCCAGCAAGAGCCCGCCCCGGGCACTGGCCTTTCCAGGGCCAGTGCCCGGTCAGGCGGGCGGCGTCTTCCTTACCCCGTTCCGTTGCAGCACCGTCTCGACCCCCCGGCAGCGCCCCCTAGAGCTTCTACGAGTAGCCCGTGGAGACACGTCAGCTCTGGCTGGGCACTGAAGCCCTCTGTGTCAGGTGCCGCCTACTCGAGGCACCTGGCGACCGTGCCCCACCCGGCGCTGCGCGTGACGCCCAGCGACCACGTGCTATCCTGCCCTCGGCGTTAGGAGGGCACGATGGTGCGATCGAGGACCTGGCTGCGGGCGCGCGCGAGTTGGTGTGGGGTCGGACGCTTGGCGATCGGGTGTGGCCTGGGCGTGGCACTGCTCGGCCCGCTGCCGGCCTGCGGGGACGAGGATGCCAAGGAAGAGCCCGTCATCCGATCGGAGAGCACCACCGGCGGCACGCGCAACCCGACCTGCACGGCCGGCGAGTCTTCCGGCGAGGTGCAGGAGCCGGTGTTTCAGCGGAACCTGAGCGGACAGACCAGCTGGTACGCCGCCCCGGTGGTGTACGACCTCGATGCCGACGGCAACAACGAGCTCATAGCGGCCTACTACTCGCTCTACGTCTACGATAGCTCCGGCGAGCTACTCGACGAGGCCAGCGACGGTGATGGCCGCATCTACGCGCCTCACGTCGTGGCCGATCTGGAAGGAGATGGCGTCACCGACATCGTCTTCGGCAACGCGCACGAAGTGTACGCGTACGAGTGGATCGACGGCGCGCTCTCACTCAAGGCGGGTTGGCCTGCGGACACCACCACGGCGGGCCAATCGCCTGAGGTGCGCGGGATGGCCGCCGGCGACCTGGACGGGGACGGCACCATCGAGATCGTGGCCACCACCACCCAAACCAATCCCACCGGGGACGGCGGCGCTCAGGTGTTCGTGTTCTCCGCGGACGGCACGTCGTATCAACCGGCGGGGATCTCCTGGCAGGCCTGGCCACGCTACAACAACTTGACCGGCGAAGGGAACGATGCCGACCGTAACGGCTACGGCCACCACGGCTACGGCTGCTACGGCCTGAACGTGGGCATCGGCAACATCGACGACGACGCGGAGCAGGAGGTGATCGTCACCTACGACAATCACCACATTCAGGCGTTCAACCACGACGGGGTGGCCATCGATGCCTCACCGTGGTTCACGAATCGCGGCAGTGACTACAGCGGCGAACGCTTCACCTGGGGACAGTTCATCCGCTGGGCCGATCCCCAAGTGGAGTCCGACCACTACCACGACCACACCGGCGAGTGGCCGCATCCCTCCTGGGCCGAATGGCTACAATGGACCGCGTCGCCGCCCAACGTGGCGGACTTGAACGGCGACGGCCTGAACGAGGTGGTGGGCGTTCCCAACGTCGAAATGCACGAGCCGTACGAGACGCAGGCGTACGCCATCATGGTGCTCGAAGGCGCCTACGGTGACGGAGAGCGCTCCGCGCGACGCCTGGCCGGATGGGAAACGCTACCTCGCGGCGAAGCACCCATCGAGGTCGATGGCTGGTACCCGCCCGGAGGGGTCCCGGCACCGGCCATCGTCGACCTGCAGGGAGACGAGTCACCGGAGATCGTGGTCTCGCTCGATGACGGCCTGCTCCATGCCTTCACCGCCGGCGGCCAAGAGCTCTGGCACTTCAACTACCTGCACGAGAAACGGATCATGTACGCGTCCGAGCCGCTGGTGGCGGACTTGAATCAGGACGGCTCTCCGGAGGTGGTGTTCACCACCTACGGCGATCCGGACGTGCTCGATTCCGGACACCTGATCATCCTGGGAGCAGACGGCAGCCTGCTGCACGACGTCGAGCTACCGAACCCGGGCGAGAACGGCAACGGAAACGGCGCTCCGGCCGCACCCACGGTGGGCGATCTGGACGGAGACGGCGAGCTGGAGATCTTCGTTCAGACCTTCGAGCACGGCATGGACATCTTCGAAGTGCCGGGCTCCGCTCCGAACTGCCTGCTCTGGGCCGACTCCCGAGGCGGCCGGCTGCGGCAAGGCCAACCGGATCCGGAGTAGGGGGTTCACGCTGTGCCGGCTCACTGCTAGTGAGCCCACACGACCCCGATGCTACGCGCCTCTCTGCTCGCGACCGGTCTCTGGCTCGCCGCCCTGCCAGGCTGCAAGAACGGTGAGCCGCCGGCGCCGCACGCGGAGCCCGGAGCGACGCCCGTGTCGAGTGCCGCCAAAGCACAGGCGAGTGTCGCGGCCAGCGCGTCGGCCAGCGCGCCCGAGTCCCGCGCCCCCCACGTGTCGGGCAAGGTTCCCTTCGAGTACCCGGAGGTCGCGACCACCGCCCAGCCCGGGGACTATGTCCTGGCCCCGCCGCGCGCGTGGCTCGACGAGGCGCTGGAGAACGGTGCCGACCAGCAGCCGTTCATCTACTACGGCGCCTGGCTGAAAGCCGCCGGGAAGTCTGGCTCGATCGTCCGGACCCTGCCCGGCCCG
>CAZSVU010000380.1:0-8034 GCA_964610275.1 uncultured Polyangiaceae bacterium
CCGCTGGGGGCTCGCACAACCGTACGGGAGTCGCGCTCGCTGATTTAGGTGCCCGACTGTCCGCTGAACAGGGCCGAATGCGCGCGCCACTTCGGTTATGGTGGCGCCCGTGCCGAGCGCTCCCCCGCCCGTCCCCCCTTCTCCGCCCGGCGGACGGGGCGACGTGGGGCCAGAGGGGAGCACGGCCGACGACGCCGCGTCTTCGGCCCCGAGCGACGCCAGCCGGGCGCCGAGCGACACCCCTCGCCTGCCAGACCACTTCAGCGACTATCCCCCCACGGCTGCCAGTCCAAGCGAGCGCGCGCCGATCCCCGACCCAGCCCAGGCGCCCGCGTCCTCGCCCACCTCTGAGCGATCTCGGCAGCGTCGGCGTCGCCGCTCCAGCCGTCGTCGGAGCCGAAGCCCGCTCAGGCCCGCCCGGCGCTGGCTCGAGGAGCGGGGGGAAACGCTGCTCGTCGGTCTGGTTGCGCTGACGGTAGTGGCCTCGGTGCTCTGCGTGGGCACGGTGCACGTGGGCGTGCTGGTGGCCGTGGCCCCCGTGGCCCTGCTTTGCGGCCTGCTCGCCCTCTGGCTCCGGGGCAAGCGCGTGCGGGAGCTCCCGGCACCGGTGGTGGTGCTCGGACTGCTGGCGCTCTATACCGCCTTGCAGGCCGTGCCGCTTCCCGTGGGCCTGCTCGCGGCCATTGCGCCCGACAACGCCGACGTCTGGGCACGCTCCCTGCACCCCTTTGGAGAATCCGGCCCGAGCGCAGCGAGCATCTCGATCGATCCCGGGGCCACGCTGGTCGAGGCGCTCAAGTGGCTCTGCTATGCGAGCATGTTTCTGGCTGCCGCCGCCATTGGCCGAGCCAAGGGTGCGCGAACGATCCTGATGCTGGTGTTCGCGTCCGGATTGGCGCTCGCCCTGGTCACGCTGGGGCACGGCATGGCGCGCGCCGAAACCCTCTACGGCATCTACGAGCCCCACCAGGCTCGTCCGCAGTGGGCCCTCTCTCCCTTGCTCAACACCAACAACCTCGCGGGCTACCTGAACCTCACGCTGTTCTCGGGGCTGGGCCTCTTGGTCTCGGATCGACCGGTGCTGCCCCGGTGGCTCCTCGGGCTCGGTATCGCCTGCATGGTGGGCGTCACCGTGGTGAGCGCGTCGCGCGGCGGCGTGCTCACCCTGATCATCGGCGCGGTGGCCGTCACCTTCGCGCTGGCGGCTGCAGCGCGCCACCGACGTCGACGTCGGCGAAAGAAGGGCCGGGGCGAGACGCCCCCTCCCACCCGCTGGCAAGTCTGGCTCCCGCTCGGCGCCACGCTTCTCGGCGGGACCGTCCTGGCCCTGCTCGGCGCCAACGACCTGGTCTGGAAGGGCCTGCTCGACGAGAGCACCGAGAAGCTGGCGATCGTCGAGTGGACGAAACCCATGATCGCGGCGCACCCCTGGTTCGGGGTGGGGCGCGGCGCGTTCGAGACGGGGTTCCCTCCGTACCAGGAGAGCTTCGGCACCAACGTCATCTACACGCACGCCGAGAACTTCGCGGCGCAGTGGGTGAGCGAGTGGGGGCTGCCGGTGGGCGTCGGAGCGTTCTTGGCGCTGCTCTGGCTACTCAGACCATCGAGGCTGCGGGCTCGCGGGGATCGCGTCACCGCAGCCGCGTGCGTGGGTGTGGTGGCGCTGCTGCTCCAGAATCTCGTGGACCTCGCCCTGGAGGTCACGTCCGTGAGCATCGCCGCTGCGGTGCTGCTCGGAGGCCTCTGGGGCGCGCCCAGCGCGCGGCGCCGCCGCCGGCGTCGGTCCCAGGACGACAGCGGGGACGACGACACCGGCGACGACGACACCGGCGACGACGACACCGGGTCGTTCGATCTGCCGCCGCGTCGACGCGTGGTGCTCGCCCCACTCCTGCTCGCTCTCTTCGGCACGGCCGCGCTCGCCGCGGTCGTGACCTGGGGCATGCACCCAGCGCTCGACGATCGCACCGAGCTCCAGCAGATGTATGTCGATGCCGATCTGTCCGATCTCGCCGCGAGCAACGCCTTCCGCCAGCAGCTCCACGCGGCCATCGTCCGGCACCCGGGCGATCCGTTCTTGCCCCTGCTCGGCGCCCTGGAGGCGCGCAGGCGTCCAGACGGAAAGCCGCTCCGGTGGCTGGCGCGCGCCGTAGAACGCGACCCCACCAACGGCCGCCCCCACCTGACGCTGGCCGAGGTATTTGCCCGCGCCGGCGCCAGGGGCCAGGCCCTGCTGGAGCTTCGCCTCGCGGTCGAGCGTGACCCCGTGCTCACCGGCCGTGCCGCGGCCATCGCCGTCCAGCTGACCGACGACTTCCGCCGCCTCGAGCAGGCCGTGCCCGAAGGGCCGGCGGGGGCCTCGATGCTCGCCGAGCTGGGCGCCCGGATCCCCCGGAACCAGCAGCCCGCCCTGCGCAAAAAGCTCCTGCGCGCCGCCATGGGCCGCGATCCCGCTCTCACCCGTCCACGCAGCGTCGAGGCCTCCGACCTGCTCGCCGAGCTCGCGCAAGACCCACCGTCGAAGCGCTGCACTCCGCGCCGGGCTTGCGTCGATCGCATCCAGGCGCACATCAAGGTCATCGACGAGCAGACGCCAGATTCACCGCAAGCGCACATTCTGCACGCGCAGCTCCTCGCCCTCGACGACAAGCACGCCGATGCCGAGAAGCTCCTCGCGGAGAACTGCGGCAGGTACCGCAACGCCACGGCCTGCTGGCGACAGCGCGTGGTGGTCGCCAACCAGATGCGCGCGGGTGACGCCCTGGGCGAGGCCATGTCCTCGTACCTCGCCTCGGCCTGCACCCGTCCGCCTCAGTGTGCGAGTGCTGCCGAATGGCTCGGAGGGCTCCTCGCAAAACGCGGCGACTGGGCCGGCGCCGCAGCCAAGTACGAGCGCGCCGCGCGCGAGGATCCCACCGCAGCGCGCTGGCTCAGGTTGGCCGAGAGTGCCGCGCGTGCCGGGCAGGCCACCCGTGCGCGCCATGCGCTGCGTCGAGCCAAGCGGTCGCACGAAGAGCCGGACCCCAAGCAGCTGGAGCGCGTGGAGAAGGCCCTCCAGAAGGCCCTGTTCGACGACCTCTCGCCCAAGCCGTGAGCCCCACCGAAGCGCGCTCGCTACCGCGCGCGCTCGATCCCGAGCGCCGCCAACATCGGGTGCGGATCCGGCGTGGCCAGCACCGCGCCGATCACCGCCACACCGTCGAACCCCGCTTCCACGCACCGGGCCGCACCCGCGGCGTCGACGCCACCGAGCGCGTAGAGGCGCGCATCCCCGGCCAGGGGCCGCGCCGTCGCGATCGCCTCCACGCCGAGCGGTGGGTTGCCCTTGCGCTCTCCGAGCACCGGGGAGAGCAGAAGCGCATCTGCGCCGCGCGGCTCGGCAGAAGCCGGATCGTGACACGCGCGCGAGATGAGCTTCTCCGGGCCCAGGATCTGGCGCGCGTCGTCAGGCGCGACGCTCTGCTCTCCGAGGTGCACCCCGTCCGCGTCGAGAAGCAGCGCCAGATCGATGCGGTCGTTCACCGTGAAGAGCTGATCGTGCTCGCGCACCATCGCCAGGAGCCGCCTTCCGAGCTCGAGCCGCTCCCGCACGGGAAGCTCCCGGTCGCGAAGCTGGACCATCACGCTGCCTGGTGCGGCAGCCGCGACCACTCGGGTGATCCGCTCCTCGAGCACCCCGAGCGGCGCCACCCCGAGGTCGGTCATCACGATGAGCCGTGGCCGCGCCCGGCGTCGGTCCTCGCTCACGGCTTTTCCCCGGCCTCCGGGCCCTCCCCTCCCAGGTCCTGGCGCGCGCGCACCGCGTGGCGACTGTTGGGGTACCGTTTGATCAGATACTCCAGGGTTTCCCGCCACGCCGGCTCGTTGCCGTCCTTCTGAAACTCCTCGGCCAGCCCGTACAGGGCCTCATCCGGGGTCTCGTTCCGCCGCAGCGCCTCGTTCGGCTCGCTGCCACACTGCAGGGGCGCGTAGGCCAAGGCCGCCACGCAGAGGACCAGTGCCGAGGCTTTCACGCCCCCAGCGTTACCGGCCCGGCCGCGTTGCCGCAAGCACCCCACGAGAGCAAATCCGCCGTTGGCGAGCGGGCCGGCAGAGGTCTGGTCTCTGCACCCGGCGAATGACCTGGTAAGGACGACAGAGCGAGCAACCAGGAGCGCCCCAGGCTGGTTGGATTCCGTACGCTGATCCGCCGCCGCCCAGCCCGACCGACCCATGCCCCACCCTCACCAGCCAAAGCTCGGCGTGGCCATCGTGGGCCTGGGCAACTGGGGCAAGAACCTGGTGCGGGTGTTCGGCTCGGTGGAGCGTGCCCGATTGGTGGCGCTGTGTGACAGCGACCCGGCGCGCCTCGGTGAGCACGCGACCCTTCCGCCTGGCCCCGCGCTGGTCGCGGACGCGGACGCGGTCCTCGGTCGGGACGACGTCCAGGCCGTCGTGATCGCCACGCCGCCGGCGTCGCACGCCGCACTCGCATCCGCAGCTCTCGCCTCCGGCCGCCACGTCTTCGTGGAAAAGCCCATGGCGACTTCGGTCGCCGATGCACGCTATCTGGCCCAGGAGGTCGAGCGCACCGGGCTACGGCTGATGGTGGGTCACATTCTGGAGTACCACCCTGCGTTCGAGGCCCTGCTCGGGCTCGTCCGCTCAGGCGAGCTCGGTGATCTGCGCCACGTGTCCTGTCAGCGCCGGGGCCGAGGCGCTTCCCGACACGGAACCCCCTGGTGGTCGCTGGCGCCGCATGATCTGAGCCTGGTTCGAGTCCTGCTGGGCGGCGACCCGAGCGACGTCCTGGTGGCACCGCGAGACGGCGTTCGGAACGGGGCGGTCGTGGCCCAGCTCCGGTTTTTGCACCATCGGACCGCGCGCGTGGAGGTCAGTGCCATCGACGCGCACAAGACTCGCCGCGTCACCGTCGTGGGGACTCGGAAGGTCGCCGTGTTCGACGACCAGGAGCCCGCCAACAAGCTCCGGGTGTACACGAGAAGGCTCGACGACCGGTCTTCCCTCACGGCCCCGGCCTGGCTCACCTGCCCGACCGAGCTCGCCGCGCTCGACTCGGTGGTGATCCCTCTCGACCTGGTCGAGCCCTTGCAGCGCGAGGCAGAGCACTTCGTGGACGCCGTGCTCGACCAGCGGCCAGTGCGCACGGGGGCAGGTGCGGGGCTCGCCGTGGTGAAGCTCCTGGAAGCCGGGCAGCGCCAGCTCGACGAGCCCCTGCCCGCAGCGCGTCCTCCCGCCGTCTGGGATCCGGAGCCGCAAGCCCCGCCCGCTTCCTGAGCGACTGAAACATGGCACGTGGGATCCATCCGTCCGCTTCGATTCATCCCACCGCGGTCGTGGACGAGCCGGTGAGCATCGGGGCCCGGACCCGCATCTGGCATTTCTGTCACGTCATGTCCGGCGCCGAGATCGGCGACGACTGCAGCCTGGGCCAGAACTGCTTCGTCGCGAGCACGGCCATCATCGGGCACCGCGTCAAGATCCAGAACAACGTCAGCGTCTACGACGGCGTGGTGCTCGAAGACGAAGTGTTCTGCGGCCCGAGCCTGGTGTTCACCAACGTGAACAACCCCCGGAGCGCCGTTTCACGCAAGACGGAGTATCAACAAACTCTGGTCGGACACGGCGCCACCCTGGGCGCCAATGCCACCATCACCCCGGGGGCGAGCCTGGGCGAGCACTGCTTCGTGGCAGCCGGAGCCGTGGTTTGTCAGGACGTGCGTGCCTACGAGCTCGTGGCCGGAGTCCCGGCGGTGCACAAGGGCTGGATGAGCCGCCACGGCAATCGGCTGGAGTTCGACGCGTCAGGCTTCGCCATCTGTCCGGGCACTGGCGAGCGGTATCGACTCACCGAGGACGGCGTGGTGCCGCTCCAGAGCGACTGAGCCGAGGGCGGGCTATCCCGCAGTCGAGGTGCTGTCGCGTTGGGGCAGCGCGCCGGCTCGGCCCGCTTCCTCGGTCCCTCTCAGCACCAAGAACAGGAGGGTACCCACTGCGAGCGCGCCCACGCTGTCCGCGACCCAGTCGAGGAGCTCGGCAGACCGGTACTTGATGAAGAGCTGGTAGATTTCGAGCGCACCGCCGATCGCCGACGTGGCAATCATCGACGTCAAGACCTGCCACTTGAGCCGCTTTCGCGGCCACTCGAATCGCGCGGCCCGAAATGCCAGAAGTTCCAGAATGGCGAACGCCAGCAAGTGCACCAGCTTGTCCGAGACATCGACGCGCGGCATCTTCGCTGCGGTCAATGACCCGCCATAGAAGATCAGCCCCACGTACAGCAGCGCCGGCAAGACGTGCAGAGCGAACCCGCGCAGACGAGAAGGGGAAGATGAGGAGTCGGTCACTCTTTGACACCTATGGCGCACGGCCACGGACTCGGCAACGGTGGCATGCGCCGAGGGCCCGCTCCAGTCGCTACACCCAGCCCACGCACGCCGTGCCTTCAGACAGAGCACTAGAACGCCCCGGAAACGGTGATGCTTCCCCCGCTCCTACCGATGGTCGGTGCCACCAGCACGGCCTGCTCGGAGCTGCTCTCGCGAGGCCAAAGGAGGTACGCGGCCGTGGCCACGCCCGCCACTCCGGCGGTGACGAAGCCTGCGACGGCGAGGTTTCCGTACTGGTTGGCGTCAGCATCCAGCTGGTCGATCGCGGCGCACTCGTCCCGGAAGACCGTTCCGGATCCGCATGCCGACGAGCCACCCAGAGCGTCGAGTTGCGCGTCCCGATCGTCACGCTTGGAAGAGGCAGCCAGCGCGTAGCCAATGCCGCCCACGAGCCCCAGCGCGGTGATGGTGCCGCCCACGGCGACGGGCACCCAGCTGGGTCCGGACGAATCAGCGCTGGCCGGCTCGCCAGGCTGCGCGCCCGCGTCCCCCCCTCGGTCAGCACCCGTCCCCGCAACCTGCGCGCCGGGCGGTGGCGAGAACACTATCGAATGCCGCTCGCCCTTGATGCCGGTGAGCTCACGCTGCTCTGGCCGCTGCCCACCCAGGTTGACCTCGACGACGTGTTTTCCGGGTTCCAGGTAGAGGTCGCCATCGAACGGCGCGTTGCCGACTGCTCTTCCATCCACCAGCACCTCGGCCCCGTCCGGCAAGCCTTCGATGCCGAGCACGGCGACTTCCTGCTTTGCCTGCTCCAACATGGCGCGCATGGCGTCACGCGTCTCGGCAGGCACGGACGGCGGCGCGTTCGCGATCGCGTAGCTCAGGTGCTCGGCCGCATCCCGAAACAGCCCCATCTCGAGCTCGGCCTGGCCGAGGTTCGCGGCCACGTCATAGGTGCGACCTCGGGTCCACACGTTCAGGTAGGCGAGGCGGGCGGCTGCGTAGTCTCCGCGGTCAAACGCGGCCTGCCCGGCGGCGAACTGCTGATCGGTGGCGGGTGCGGCTCCGGACTCGCCCTGGGCCTGGACCGGTCCACCCCAGCTCGCGCAAGAGAGCGCTAGAGCCGTGCTCCAAATGGCTCGACGCACGATCGACATGCTTCTTCCTCAGGAAATCAGTCCGGTCACCGGGCTCGAGGCGCTCGCGTAGAGCTTCTTCGGCATGCGACCCGCCAGGAATGCCTTGCGCCCAGATACCACCGCCTCACGCATGGCCTCGGCCATGAGGATCGGATTCTTGGCGCCGGCCACGGCCGTGTTCATGAGCACGCCGTCGCAGCCGAGCTCCATGGCAATGGAGGCATCGCTCGCCGTGCCCACGCCGGCGTCCACGATCACGGGCACCTTGGCCTGCTCCAGGATGATCCGGAGGTTGTAGGGATTGCGGATCCCCAGGCCCGAGCCAATCGGCGCGGCCAGGGGCATCACGGCGGCGCACCCGATGTCTTCGAGCTTTCGGCAAACGATCGGATCGTCGATGCAGTAGGGCAGCACGGTGAAGCCTTCCTTGACCAGGATCTTCGCGGCTTGGAGCGTCTGCTCGTTGTCCGGGTAGAGGTTGTCCTTGTCGCCGATGACCTCCAGCTTGACGATGTCCGCGATCCCGAGCTCGCGCGCGAGCCGCAGGGATCGCGGACATCGTC
>CAZSVU010000381.1:0-1666 GCA_964610275.1 uncultured Polyangiaceae bacterium
GGGATGGGCACCGTCTTCGACGTCGAGCACGTCGCGCTGGGCAAGCGATTCGTGCTCAAGGTGCTCAAGGCCGAGTGCGCGCGCCGCCCCGATCTCGTGGCGCGCCTGCGCAACGAGTGGAGAGCGCTGGGGCAGCTGCAGCATCCCAACATCGTGGCCGCCACCGACGCGGGGGACACGGCGGACGGCATTCCGTTCTTCGTGATGGAGCGGCTCGAAGGAGAGGCACTGGCCCGACGCATGCGAGGCGGCCGCCGCCTGGGCACGCTGCCCGCGCTGGAGATCGCCATCGAGGTGCTCGAGGGGCTTTCGGCCGCCCACCAGATCGGCATCGTCCACCGGGACATCAAGCCGCCGAACATCTTTCTCTTGACTGGCGGCGGGGTGAAAATCTTGGATTTCGGTGTCGCCAAGTTCGACAACCCGGACGCCAAGGTGGTGACGGCGCACGGCGTGGCCATTGGCACACCCCGCTACATGTCGCCCGAACAGGCCAACGCGGCCCCGGTGGATGGGCGCGCCGATCTCTACGCCACCGGCCTCATTCTCTTCGAGATGATTGCCGGGCGAAGCCCCTTCGAGGAGGCACGCAACACGAACGAGCTGATCGTGGCCCACCTGGCGCGCCCGGCGCCGCGCCTGTCTTCGGTTGCTCTCAAAGTCTCCACGGAGCTCGACGACGTGGTCGCGAGCCTGTTGGCCAAGGATCCTCGCGATCGACCTGCCAGCTGCCGACAGGTCGCCACGGTGCTGCGCTGGATTGCGCACCGCGAGCGCATCGCCGCGCCCACCGACGCGACCACCCAGGAGCGCGTCTATCCAGCCGCACCGAACGGGGCCTTGATGGCTCGGGAGTCGTCGGCACGCTCGTTGGCACGCTCGTCGGCACGCTCGTCGGATGCGGTGCAGCCCTGGGTTGCCTTGCCCGGGGACGACGACCGCACCACGCTCCACCGCGGCCCGCACACGATCACGCTGGGCAGTGGGCCCGAAGAACTAGGCGAAGCGGACGGGCTCGCGGACACGAGCCCCATGGACTCGTCGGGCTGGGAGGGCAGCACGACCGACACCCGGAGCGGGGCGGGTGACGACTTCGTCAGTCAGGGAACGCCGAGCGACGCGGCCGCCCATGCCTCCTCGTATCATGTCGACACGGACTTCGACCCGCGGTCCTGGGACCCGGCCGACGACTCTTCGGCGGGCGCCGAGCCCACCCACGAGCCGACGCTCGAGCTCGACGAACCCGACGCGACGGACGACGCGGTCGAGCTGGGGACCGAGACGCACACCGCGGTGCCCTGGCGTGATCCTTCGTGGAGCGAGACCCCCCCACCGGTCACACCGTTGGCCACGCCGACCAGAGACGCGGCACGTGGCCTGCGCTGGCGCCGTTGGGGTCCGGTGGTCTTGGCGGGAGCCGCGGCGACCGCGACGCTCGTGGCGTGGCTGCTGCTGGTGGGCGGCCGGGGCGCTCACACGGCTGAGGAGAGCGCGGCTGAGGAGAGTGCGGCTGCCGCGACCGAGGTCGACGAAGCCCCTCCGGGGGCGGTCGGTGCCCAGCCGGTGCCAGACGAGCCCGCGGTGACGCCGATCGCCGCTCTGGCCGCCCTGCAGGAGCCGAGTACAGCGCCGGCTGCGGCGTCTGCCAGCGCGGCTGCCGCGCGCC
>CAZSVU010000381.1:1766-2276 GCA_964610275.1 uncultured Polyangiaceae bacterium
GAGCGGTTGCGGCGCCCCGAGCGGTTGCGGCGCCCCGAGCGGTTGCGGCGCCCCGAGCGGTTGCGGCGCCCCGCCCGGCGGCGCTCCCGGCCAAGACCACGCTCTTCCCGCCGCGCAAGCCGCGCCCAACCCCCGCCGGCCAGACCCCCGACCGCCAAACCCCCGACCACCGGCCAACCGCGTCGCCGAGCCGTGCCTCGACGCCCGAGAAGGCCAAGCCGACCCGTCTCAACCTGCCCGGGTCTGGCCTGTAGGTCATTCGGGCGAGATCAGGCCAACCGAGATTGAGGTTGTCCTGGCCGGCGGTGTGCCGTAAGTTCCCGCTCCCCCGGCCGACCGGGGGGCCATTTCAACAGACCACACGCCCCAGGCGCGTCCGACCGAGTTCGGTGCCTCGAATTGTCCGAGGTGGCTCGGCGGCGGGGCGGAGGCACAACCGAGGAGCAGCGCATGACCGACAACGACACCCCCGATCAGGGTGCGCCGGAAGCCGCACCCGCCCCCGCACCA
>CAZSVU010000381.1:2376-8023 GCA_964610275.1 uncultured Polyangiaceae bacterium
GCGGCGCAGCCGCCCAGCGCACCAGCGGCGCAGCCGCCCAGCCCACCAGCGGCGCAGCCGCCCAGCGCACCAGCGGCGCAGCCGCCCAGCCCACCAGCGGCGCCGGTCGCCGCGTCACCGGGTGAGGACGCCGCCTCGCCAGACGAATCAGAGGGCGCAGGCGTCGCACGCACTGCCGTCCTGGCAGGTGAGCGCGCTCAAGCGGCCGAGGGCGCGGAGCAGACCCAGCGGGCGCTCCGAGACCAGACCGACCCTCTGACGGTTCGCGACCTGTTCGAGGCCGGCGTGCACTTCGGTCACCAGACCAAGCGCTGGAACCCGAAGATGCGTTCGTACATCTATGGGGCCCGAGGTGGCATCCACATCGTGGACCTCGACCAGACCTCCGGGCTGTTCAAGAAGGCGTTCGACTTCGTGCTGAACACCGTTGCCCGCGGCGGGCACATCCTGATGGTCGGCACCAAGCGCCAGGCAGCGGAGATCGTCGAAGAGGAAGCCCGACGTTCCAACCAGTACTTCGTGACCAATCGCTGGCTGGGCGGCACGCTCACCAACTTCCGCACCATGAAGGGCGCGCTGGAACGCCTGCGCAACCTCGAGCGCATGGCCGAGGACGGCACCTTCGAGCAGATTCCGAAGAAGGAGACCGTGCGCCTCGGCAAGGAGCGGGCACGGCTCGAGAAGCACATCGGCGGCATCAAGGGCATGGGCTCCGTGCCGCAGGCCGTCTACATCGTCGACCCTTCGATGGAAGTGATCGCCGTGGCCGAGGCCCGAAAACTGCGGGTTCCGATCGTGGCCATCACGGACACCAACTGTGATCCCGAGCTCATCGACTACGTGATCCCGGGCAACGACGATGCCATTCGATCTATTCGATTGATCACGTCGGCGCTGGCCGACGCGTGCATCTACGGCGCGGCCATGTTCCGGGAGCGCCAGGCCGCGGGCCCCGATCAGGCGGAACCGGCAACCGCCGGCCCGTCGCGCAGCGGCCCCGCCCCCGTCGTCTACCACCGCAGAAGCTGAGAACCGCAGAAGCTGAGAAGAAGCGAGAATTGGCATGGCTCAAGTGAACATTCAGCAGGTCAAGGAACTGCGCGAGCGGACCCAGGCCGGACTCAACGATTGCCGTAGCGCTCTCATGGAGACCGAGGGCGACATGGAGAAGGCGGTCGAGGTGATCCTCAAGAAGGGGCTCGCCAAGAGTGCCAAGCGCGCCGGCAAGATCGCCAGCGAAGGCGTGGTGGCGGCCAAGGTGGCCGACGACGGCAAGACCGGTGTGGTCGTCGAGGTCAACATCCAGACGGACTTCGCGGCGCGCAACCCGGACTTCGTGGCGTTCGTGGACCAGGTGGTCGCGGCGGCGCTCGCGGCTGCGCCGGGTGCGGACCTCTCCGCCGAGCCGTATCCGGGTGGCAGTGGCACCATCGACGAGAACCGGCAGGCCCTGGTGGGCAAGCTGGGTGAGAACATCACCGTGCGCCGCTGGGAGCGGGTGGCGGTGGATGGCGCTGGCAAGGTGCAAGCCTACGTGCACATGGGCGGCAAGATCGCCGTCCTGCTCGGTGCGCGGGTGGGAGACGACGCCGCGGTGGGCAAGCCCGAGTTCGTCGAGTTCGTCGACAACGTTGCGATGCAGGTCGCGGCCATGTCGCCGCAGTGGCTCGCCCCCAGCGACGTGCCCGAGGCAGCGCAGCAGAAGCAGACCGGGATCTTCGAAGGGCAGCTCAAGGAAGAGGGCAAGGTCCCCGAGGACAAGTGGCCGCACGTCATCAAGGGCAAGATCGCCAAGTGGATGAAGGAAGTCTGCTTGCGCGAGCAGCAGAGCGTCATCGAAACGGACAAGACCATCGATCAGGTCACGGCCGCCCTGGCCGAGGCAGTGGGAACGTCCGTCGAGCTCCAGAGTTTCGTTCGCTTCGAGAAGGGCGAGGGCATCGAGAAGCCCCAGGGACCGGATTTCGCCGAAGAAGTGGCGAAGATGGCCGGCGGCAACTGACGCGCGCACCGGACGAGACCAGACATGTCACGATCGGGACCGCCTGCGGGCGGCAGCAAGTCGACCAACGTCACCTGGCAGCTTGGCCTGGTGAGCCGCGACGAACGGTGGCACCTGCTGGGACGCAATGGTGCCACCGTGTGGCTGACCGGGCTTTCCGGGGCGGGCAAGAGCACCCTGGCCGCTGCACTGGAGCGGGCACTGGTGAGTCGGCGGCTGCCCGCCTACCGGCTCGACGGCGACAACATCCGCCACGGCCTGAACGCCAACCTGGGATTCTCAGCCGAGGATCGCCACGAGAACATCCGCCGGATCGGTGAGGTGGCGCGGCTCTTCGCCGACTCGGGTGCGGTGGCGCTGACCGCGTTCATCAGCCCCTATCGTGTCGACCGCGACGTGGTGCGCGCGACCCACGTGGAGGCCGAGCTCAGCTTCATCGAGGTGTTTGTCGATGCCCCGCTGGAGGTCTGCGAGCAGCGCGACCCCAAGGGGCTCTACAAGAAGGCGCGCGCCGGGGTCATCAAGGGCTTCACCGGCGTCGACGACCCGTACGAGCCGCCGGAGGCTCCCGAGCTCGTCGTGCACACCGACCGGGACTCGGTGGAGGCCTGCGTGGAGCAGGTGCTCGACCTGCTCGGCCAGCGTGGCGTGCTGGGCAACGGGAACTGAGCCCAGGCCGATCCAGCTACGCCGATCCGATGCCGAGCTGCTCGATGGCTCGGAGGATGCGCTCGTGTGCGCTGCGCTGCGCCACGACGACGCCGCGGTTCTTCTCGAGTCCGCGGCCGTGGCTGAAGTCGAGCGGCTCGCCGTGAATGTCCGAAACGACGCAGCCCGCCTCCTCGGCGACCACCGTGCCGGCAGCGTGATCCCAGATCCGTTCCACGTAGTCAGCGCGCGTGGGCAATCTCAGGTACGCATCCGCCTGGCCACGGGCGACCAGGGCGTACTTGGCGCTGCTGTCCACCCGGAGCACGTCCGGGTTGGCGCCCAAGTGCCGGAGCACGCGATCGGTGTCACTGACGTTGGCGTGGGCCTTCTCCACCGAAGCGCACGCCAAGATGGGGCGGTCGGCAGGGGGTAGGGTGGGCTCGAGCTGGCGGGCGCCCGAGCTGCCACTTCGGCAGAGGCGCTCTTCGAGCCCGGCGCCCTTGATCGCCACGTACATCGAGCCGTCCGGGTCGGCGGTGTCCAGGGGGGCGTCGGCGCTGACCGGCAGATTCGGGCATGCCAGCACGCCGAGCACGGGAGCTCGGGCTTCGACGAGCGCGAGGGCGATGGCGTACTGCTGGCCGCGAAGGAAGCCCTTGGTGCCGTCGATGGGATCCAGAGTCCAGAAGGGGCTGCGGCCAGGGTCTCCGGCACCCAGGTCGACGAGGCCGAGGACCGTTTCGGCGGTGAGGCTCGGGAGGACGGTGCGGGCCGCTTCCAGGGTCGCCTCGAGGTAGGATGTGTGGGCCGGGTCTCGGAGGAACGTTGCGTCCTCCTCGGCCACCAGGGTGTCGTTGGAGAAACCGGCACCAAGCTGGTCGCGCAGCGTCGCGCAGACCACGGCCTGGCTAGCGTAGTCCGCCACCGTGACCGGGCTGCGGTCGTCCTTGGTGAGTGCGCGGACGGATTCGAGCTGTCGCTGCACGGTCCGGCAGACTTCGGCTGCGAGCAGCACGGCCTCCGACGCCGGGCCGACGAGGTGGTCCGTGGGTGTCATAGGGTCCCTCCTCGGGAGGTTGGGAGGGCCTTTCTGTCACAGTCCCCTGGGTGCTGGTAGGGGGAGCCGGCTTCCGAACCGGCGGTCGGGGGCTTCCAGCCGCAGTGGACAGCCCGACGCGGCAACAGTAACCTGCGGAGACTGGAACTGGTGGTGCAGCGTCGATTGAGCCTCATTGCGTTGTGCGGGTCCGTTTGGGCCTTGTCGCTGGCGTGTGGTGACGGCGAAGAGGGCACCATCGGCCCCGAAGAGCTCGGTGCCGAGTGCCTCTCGGCCACGTTCGTGGCCCCCATTCGAGGTGCCACACTGCAGGATGCCGACGACGCGGACAGCCACTGCTCCAATGGGATCCAGGTGCGGGTGGCGGTGGCCACGGACGCACCCGATGCCACCCCGGCCACGCTGCTGCTCGATGGCGACGAGGTCGCGACGGTTCACGTCTCGGGCGCAGTGGCGCAGTTCGGGATGATCCAGCTGCCGGCGACCCCGGTGAGCGACGATCACGATCTCCGGGTCATCATCGGTGGAGCCCGGGGTTGCGCCGCTTCGGCCAAGGTCTTCACGCGGTGCGAGGGTCCACCCAGCTGCGAGATCCGCTCTCCCAGCGTTTCGGAGACGCACCCAGAGCTGAACAACATGCCGCAGGCCGGGGGAGGGGACCGGGCCAGCGCTTCGGGCAGCCCCTATCAAGTGACGGTCGAGGTGGTCAGCTCGGCGCGGGACGGTCAGTTCGTCACGCTGAACGTGGACGGGCGCGTGAGCCTCTCGGCCGCTTCGGTGACCGAGGGGGTGGCGTTCTTCCCAGGCGTGACTCTGGAACCCGACGGCGAACACTCGGTCACGGCGTCTTGCTTGGGGGTCAACGGAAAGTGGGGCAGTGGGACCGAGACGTACGTGGTCGATACGCTCGCACCCCAACTCACGGTGCTGGAGCCGATGGGTGGGACGCGATTCGAGCCGGATGACGACGCCGATTCCGACCGCGACGGCATCCAGATCGAAGTCTGTGGCACCACCGTTTCCACCGATGCCTTCGACCTGCCCGAAGCCCTCGGCTCTGCCCAGAACAACTTCTGTGCGGTCATCGGCAACGCGCCACCGAGTTGTGCTCCCATGGAGGCAAACGAAGCCGGCGAGATCGCCAGCGCTTGCGTTCACGTCAACTGCCCTCAGGTCACTCCCTTCATCATCAGCGCGCGTGTGCGCGACGACGCCGGCAACCTGACCGAGCAGCGCATCGGTGGCCTGAGCTGTCTGCAGCGGTAGCGGCGTCTACGCGGCTGCGTCGTGCCCGGACGTCCAAGCGAGGAATCGACGCCCGCACTCGCGGCAGCGGTAGGGATACAAGCCCACTGCCGACACCGCCCGCTCTAGGAGTCGGCGCCGTGACCGCCGCACATCCTCGCTGCCGCAGCGCGGACACTTTCGCCCTGCCTCGTGGTGATGTCGCGACCGAATGCCGGTGGTCTCGCTCATGGCATGGCTCGGACTGTTCTTCTGCCGCCCCGCATGGAAACAGTAGCCGCACGTGCGGGAGTGCAGGCAAGGAAGTCGGAGCCGAGGGTACGAACCCTGCGCCGAACTTGTGGAAATGGCATGAGATTGCGCGGGATGGCCCTGCCCGGGCCCCTGGTATCCGGCGCGCTTCGGCCCGTCAGATCACTGGACACACTGCCTCGCCCCTCTGAACACGCACGACCAGAGCTGCATTCCTCGACCGATCCCGTATAGCAATTCCTCCGACGTTGCGGTTTCGCGTGGTGGCGTTGGATCGGGCAGCGTTGCCAGCCCCGCCCACGGAGCCCTTCCCGCCCGCGCCCGCGTGGGCCTTCCCGCCCGCGCCCGCGTGGGCCTCTCCGCCCGCGCCCGCGTGGATCTTGCTGGTGTTGCGCGAACCTGCTGCTGTCTGTCCGCGCGCAACGTGGTCGTTCAGCTAG
>CAZSVU010000382.1:0-3098 GCA_964610275.1 uncultured Polyangiaceae bacterium
ATGCCGGAGTCCCCGGCGTCGGCGGCGATCAGGGCGTCGGCGGCGATCAAGGCGTCGGCGGCGACCAGGGCACTGGCGGCGACGGTACTGGTGGAGACCCGGCCATCATCGGGCCCTGCGACATCTATCAATCCGCCAACACCCCGTGCGTGGGAGCTTGGAGCACGACTCGCGCTCTTTATGGACAGTACGACGGGCCCGTCTATCAGGTCAGACGCACCTCGGACAACGCCACCACGGACATCCCACTTCTCACTCCGGGAGGCATCGTCGATTCATCCGTGCAAGATGCGTTCTGCCCTGGCGATTGCACCATCTCGAGGCTCTACGACCAGTCTCCGCAAGGTAACGACCTCGCCATCTCGGGCCCGGTATGGCACCTGCCGAATGGTGGCGTGGAATCGGATGCGAAAGCCCTCAGGACCACGGTGGGCGGCCACCCGGTATACGGTCTCGTGTTCTCCCCAGCGAATCCGCCGGACGTGCCCGGCAACAGCTATCGGAATCACAACCCCACGGGAACGGCAACCGGTGACCAGGCAGAGGCACTGTATGAGGTGGTAGACTCGACGATCTACAACGGCCTGTGCTGCAACTCCTTCGGAAATGCAGAAACGACCGGCAACCCCGATGGCCCCAAGACGATGGAGGCAATCTACTGGGGGAACTGCGCCTTCTTTGGTGGTGGCAGTGGCAATGGCCCGTGGCTCTTGGCAGACCTCGAAGCTGGGACATTCCCTAGCAATCTGCAATATGACGACAACGTCAGCCCCCTGATCGTCCCCGCCTTCGCCACGCTGATGCTGAAGGGATTCTCTGGGGACCGTTTCGCGCTCAAGGGTGGCGACGCGCAGAGCGGCCCCCTCACCACCAAGTGGGATGGAGCGCGTCCGACCATCGTGTTCGAGGGCGAGACCGTGCACTACACCCCCATGGAGAAGCAGGGCGCCATCGTCTTGGGATCGGGCGGTGACGGTAGCACCTGGTCCGCCGGAAGCTTCTTCGAAGGAGCCATCACTTTCGGTTGCCCGGACGATGACTCGGTCGACGACGCCATTCAGGCCAGTATCGTCGCTGCGGGGTACGGACGCTGACTCGGCGCGCGATCGGATCCTTCGGACGACGTATGACTCGTTGTTGTCCGTAGTGGCTGCTCTGCTGGTCAGTCGTGGCGCGCGACGCCCTGATCCGTGGGCTCGCGCGGGCAGTGCGTCGTCGCATCGGCGGGGGACGGGTCGGCGCAGTCGGGAGGTCGGAAGCCACGATCTGTCGAATATCCTTGCCTTGGCCTTGACAAGCAGAACCCGCGTGGTCGAGTTGAGGCGAAGTGAAGACCTATCTCGACTGCATTCCGTGCTTTCTTCGACAGAGCCTCGACGCGGCCCGCAACGTGACCGACGACCGGCACGTTCACGAGCAGATCTTGCGGGACGTGCTCCGCATGACGGCCGAGCTGGATCTCGAACGGCCGCCACCCTTCGTCGGGCAGCTCATTCATCGACGGCTGCGAGAGGTGACGGGGGTCGAGGACCCCTACCAAGCGGCCAAGCGCCACTCCAATCGTCTCGCCCTGGCCGCTTTGCCCGAGCTGGCCTTCACCGTGCAAGGTGCGTCCGATCCGCTGCTGTTGGCGGCCAGGTGTGCGGTCGCTGCCAATGTCATCGATCTCGGTGTGTCGCCCGGTATCACCGAGGCCGAAGTCGGCGCGGCGTTGCGTGAGTCTGTGCACGAACCCGTTCACGGCGATTGGGAGTGGTTTCGGCAGGCGACGGCAAACGCTCGGGACATTCTCTACCTGGCGGACAACGCCGGGGAAATCGCCATCGACCGCCTGCTCATCCAGCAACTCGGACCCGAGCGTGTGACGCTGGCCGTTCGCGGCGCGCCAGTACTCAACGACGCCACGATGGCTGACGCGAGGGAGGTGGGGATGCAGGAGTGGGTCGAGGTGATCGACAACGGCTCCGATGCGCCCGGCACCATCCTCGACGACTGCAGCATGTCCTTCCGCGACCGCTTCGAGCGCGCCGACCTGATCGTTGCCAAGGGCCAAGGCAACTTCGAGTCGCTCAGCCACCTGGAGCACAACATCGCGTTCTTGCTCAAGGTCAAGTGCCCGGTGGTGTCTCGCCATGTGGGGCTACCGGCGGGCGTCCACGCGCTGCTCCACCCAGGCGCAATCACCGCTGCGCAATCCGCGTCTACGCAGGTGGCCTCCGGCTGACGGAGCCCGTTCGGGTCGAGTCGATACCGGATGCATCCGGAAGCAGCCCGTGACACGATGAGGTCATGCGCTGGTGGCTTGCCTCGATGTCAGCCGTGGCTGTGATGGCCTGCGAAGCAGATCGCCCGCAGATCGCCACCGAGGACCTGGGTCGAGCCTGCCCCGCAACGGGCTGCGCTGCTGGACAAGTCTGCTTGGACTCACCCAGCCCCACGGGCCCTCCGCAGACTTGCGAAATCAAGTGCACCAAGGACTCGGACTGCCCCCAGGGATACCGCTGCAACCTGCCACCCCTGATTCCGGACTCCATGCTCAACGTTTGTGTGCGCGACTGAGCGCGTTCCGTGACCAGTCCCGCGAGCGCGGCGGGGGCTCCGCGTTGAGGACGGCGCGGCCTACGCCGTCAAGGACTCGAATGGTCCAGACGCAGGCGGCACGCGCACCGACAGTTGCCCAGCCGGGCGGGTCTGCGTGTGTGATCGGGCCGGGGGGTACTCGGGCGCGGGGCGGGCGCGCTCAGCTCGGAGGTCGTGCCTGGCCAGTGTCGAAACGCTCGGAAGAAGGAGCTCGGCCCGTCAAATCGAATTTCGTAGCCAGCGTCACCCCGGCGTTGGCAGCCCACGCCGTCACTCAATCGGCATGCGGACGACATCCGATCGTGGTGCAGACCCACACTCCGCGTGAATCACAGTGGCAGCTGTTGCAGGCTGCCTTCCGTGATTCGCCCGGGCGGCAGACGGGGGGGGCGGGCGGCGGAGGAACATACGGTCCGACACAGTGGTCGACCTTCCACACCTGCCCGGCCGGGCAGATTCCCGATGGAGGGGTGGCGTCGGGTGGGAGGTTCCCCTGCGGCGGAGGCTGGTCCTGTGGC
>CAZSVU010000382.1:3198-8010 GCA_964610275.1 uncultured Polyangiaceae bacterium
TGGAGGGGTGGCGTCGGGTGGGAGGTTCCCCTGCGGCGGAGGCTGGTCCTGTGGCAGAGGCTGGTCCTGTGGCGGAGCCTGGTCTTGTGGCGGAGCCTGGTCCTGCGGCGGAGCCTGGTCCTGCGGCGTCCGTTCGCACCCCATTTGGGTGCAGGGAGCGTTGCCGTCCGCATCGCACCCGCAGGTATTGCAGCCATCCCCCGCCGGCCACGAGTCGCCCACCTGGTAGGTGACGCCTTCCACCACGCAAGTGACGCGGTCTTCGGGCTGCGATTGGGGAGGAGATTGAGGTCTACACCCGACTAGAGCCCCACCCAGGGCCAGACCCAGTGCGGTTCTGAACAGAAGTTGGTTCCTCATGGTCGCTCCCATGTGCCTCAGTCGAGAGTACTGGATGCAGCGTGATCACGACTCTCACAACGCCGAGGCCCCGGCGACCTTACACCTGGTGGCTTCTCCGCGTCAGCGATTGACGGTTGCGGTGGCCAGCGCCAGGACCACTGAGGAGGAGCCCGCGAGGCTCTGGTACATGCTCACGAAGCGGTTGGTCTCCGGGGCGGGCTGCTGCGCAAGATTGTGGGCCCAGCGATAGCCGATCGGCTGGTAGAGGAGCTCGACCTCCACGCGCAGGGCGCCCCGTGTCCGGCTGACGTCGACGACGTAGCGGATCTGGTCCGATCCGGCGCGGAAGCTCGTGTCGTTTCGAGCCTGCCCGCGCACGGCGATCTCCTTGCCGGCGCTCTTCTGGTCGAAGCCCAGCGGCAGGATCCGGTTGTCCTTGAGGTACTGGGTGGCGGTCAGGAGTCCAGTCGTGACGGAGTCGTCGGGCGCACCGAGAATGGCTTCGTAGATCTGCACCTGGTCCGGACTGCGAATCACGTTGTAGTGTGGCTCGAACCGCGTGGACTGGGCGTCGTTGTCGTTGCCGGAAATTGCACCGTCGGAACCCAATGCGCCCGACTCGAAGAGCACGGCGCGCGAGTCGTCCAGCACCCGCACGTGGAGCCAGGCGCGTCGCGACGGGTAGGCCGTGGGGAGCTTGTGGCCCGCTCGGCTCTGGATGGTGACGGTAGCGTCCAGCCGGTCTCCGGTCAGCGGTCGGCAGTGCACCGCGAGGGTGGCGGAGCTCTGCTGGAGATGGGCGATGGTGCCGGCGCGAGACGCGGCGAGTTCCTGGGGTGTGGCGACCACGCCGAGCGTCGCTGCGTGGACGTCCAGCATCCTCTGGACCAGGAAGTTTCCTCCCCGGAATACGTGGCGGGAGAAGTTCGGTCGTGGTTGAGCGAGGACGCTGGAGATCGGCGTGGGCTGCTGCTCGATCACCATGTGGCAGGATTGGCACCGCCGGCCGGGCGCGTAGCCGCTGTGCTGCCACTCGAGGTAGGGAACCTGTTCAGGCAGCTCGCCGACGACGTTGCCCTGGGAGTCCAGCGAATGGGTGATGAGGGTGTGGCAGCTCGCGCAGAACTCGGACGTGTCGAGGTGGGGCGACTGGGCCGGGCTGAAGCGGGCCGCGGACTGCATGATGCGCTTGCGTCCGCGATCGACCTTGAAGGGCCCGAAAACTTCGCGGCTGCCCCAGGGACGAGTGGTGTCCACCACGAATCCGCCGACGAAGCTCCGCCGGGTACCCAGGCCGTCGGCGCGGATCTGATGGCAGATCCCGCACGCGACGCCGTCTGCAGAAAGCGCCTGCTCTCGCGTTGGGGCCGCCTGGGTGCCGGGGCCGGGGAAGTTTACGAAGATCTGGCCCTTGCTGCCGGCAGCATGGGCCTCGAAACGCGCCATCGGCATGTGGCACTTCGAGCACTCGTCCTCGATGGCGCTCTGGGCCATGGGATGGTCGAGGGACTCTCGACGCACTGCCGCCTGCCAGTAGGGGTCGCGGGCCGCGTTGGCCATCATGGAGCCGCGCCAGCTCGAGCCCATGGATACGTCCTCCCCGGAGGCTGAACGGAGCCCGTTGTGGCAGGCGACGCACCGATCCGAAGTGGGGAAGAGGTCCAGGGGCGCCGGTCCCGCGCGCCCCACGGTTGGGCTCAGCGCCCCCAATGCGGCCGCTGTCGCGGTGGCCCAGAGCCACCCATGCGCCATAGTAGCCCTCAAAGAAGCCTCCATCGTACCAGTCCCACAGCAGGTAGGCCATGAGCTCGAGAGGGCGGTCGTGCAACTCGGTCATCGGGAGTCGGACGCCCAGGTTGATCCGCACATGCTGACGCTTGCTGACCGTCACCTGCATCTGGGGCACGAAGTCCCACCCCCAACCGCCCGGATCGCCGAGCTCCCCGGCGCCCGCCAGCTCGAAGATCGGTGACCAGGTGCGGCCGAAGCGGGTGCCGCGGTAGCTTCGTCCGAGCGCGATGCGGGCGTAGCCCTCACGCTCGGCGCGTGCCGTATCCACGGGCAGCTCCATTCCGGATTGCAGCTGCAGGAAGCCCAGCGGCCCCAGCCCCTGCCCGAAGAGGACGATCGGCTCGAAGATGAAGGTGCCCTTGCCGAAGCCGTCGGCCTCGTCACCGGTGGGGAAGAAGACCTCGCCGGCGAGGGCGAAGATGCTGCCGCTTTCCAGACTGTGGAAGAGGACGCGCTTCAGGCCGAATCCGATGTCGCCGATCCCTTCGCCCCACCGTCCTCCACCGGGCGCCCCCACCTCGTCCTCGGCAAACTTCCGCGCACCGAACGGCACCACGACCTCGAACTGGTTCCGTGCGCCGAAGCGCTGCTCGTAGATGAACTTCCCGGAGAGTTCGGTCGGACCTTCGAGCGTGGTGCCGGCGATGAGCAGCACCTCGTTCTCGATGAACGCCTTCTCCGTCAAGAGGGCGCGGGGGAAGTTGAGTTCGCCGCGTGGCCAGGCTGGGTCTGGGCAGAAGCTCTTGACGTGCGCGATGGCAGCCCGGAGCTCGGCCTCGGTGAGCGCTCGCCCGAAGGCGGGCATCATCTCGTCGAAGGCCTTGATGGGGCCGCCGTGATGCCCGATCCCGACCCAGTCCTCGCTCGGCTCGCGTGAGGTGAAGGCGCAGTCGGTGAAGTCGGGCACGGGGATGTCGAAGCCAAGGCGCGCCGGATCCGTGCCGCGCCCATCGAGGCCGTGACAGGTGACGCAGGCCCGCTCGTACACCAGACGCCCATTCGGGGGCGGCCCAGCATTCTCGGCACGCGCGCGCGCACCGAGGGCTGCGGCCACGCCGCACGCGAGTAGGCAGAGCACCCAAGCTCTCACGCGAGCCGTGATAGCCGTGTTTGCGGGCACGAATCAAGCTTCCGCGTTTCCCGAGTGGCGGCATCGGGTTTCCCCGAGAATTTGCTGAGCTGTTGGCCAGCCCACGATACGTGGCGGACCATTGGAGCTCGGCGGTCACGAGGCCAATCGGGCCACCCAGCGCTCGGCACAGTCCGCCCTCGGGCGCACTCTTGCATGCCGGTCATCGGCCGGGCTCCCGTCTGCGAATGGGTGGGGGAGTGGCGCTCACTCGGGAGTTGTTTCGGGCCCGGGCCCGATCAGATTCTGGCCCAATCGGACATGTGCGCTCGGTGGCAAGAAGTGCTTGTGACCGAGCGCATCCCCCGATCCACCTCGGTGCTGACCAGTGCAGTCTGCAGTGGCCCTCTTGACCGAGGGGTCATACGCGCCGCGAGAACGCTCCGGAAACCGGATGGGTCCCGCATCACCCAAGCCGACGCAGAATCGCACGAATCGCACTGCCCGTGAACCGAGTTGCAGGCCTCGGTGCGGGACGAGCACCTTGGGGAATGCCTACCGGTCTTGGGGAAGCGTTGGAGCGCGGCCAGCCCGGCGCCATGCAGCATTCAGCGCCGCGGGCCAAACCGCGGAGAAAACCTCTTCTTCCAATCGCCCGTGTGCAGGCGTCGACGCCCGCGCACTTGTTCTTCGCGCATCAGGTAGGTGTCGGCGTGCTGCCCGGTCAAGAGCTCGATGCTGTGCCGCTGGAAGAGAATCGGACACTCCTTGAGCACGTCGAGCCTGCGTCGCAGTTCCCGGTCGACGCGGTACAACTCTCCGGTCACCGAGAGTTGTCCGCCCTCGACGAGCGCCGGGTAGACTCCCAAGTCCACGAGCCGATATCGGGGCGGCGTGGTAGCCGGCCCGAGGCATTCGGCCTGGGCCAGCGCCGCGTGATCGCGTTCGCCCTCGCGCAGGGAGCCGTAGGCGAAAAGGAGGATGAGATCGGTAGTCAAGGTAGGGGCCATCATACCTTGTGAGAGCCCTGGGCTTCGAACCATCTCGAGGCTCTCCGGGGAGACCGAAAGGGCCAGTACTCAATCCGCATCAACGACCAGTACCGCAGTTGCTCTTCCTGGAACGGTTCCGCCGAAGACATCGAAGTTGTCGACTACCACTGAGGAGAACCGCCATGCTCATTGCCGTGCCAAAGAACCGCCCGCCCACTGCGCCAGGGGAGATCATCCAAGAGGAGTTCCTCGTTCCCCTGGGAACAAGCCAGGCCGAGCTCGCCCGGCGCATGGGCGTTCCCTTGGCCGTGACCCTCGAAGGTCCCCTGTGCGGCGATTCCAGGGACGCGGACACAAGGGAGAATCGGTGGACGGTGGGGGTTGGTTGTTCGGGGTCTCGGCGCAGATTGTCGCGAGAAGCGCGGGTTGCGTGGTGAAGGAGGGTGAATGCAACGAGGCGCTTGCCGCCGCTGAGGAACTCGCCACAGTCCTGGGCAACGAGCTGGCTTCCGCACGGTTTGGCGTCAGCGGTCGACTCGTTCGCATGCGCTTGACCGCCTGCGAGGCCAGGCTGCATCATTGCCGACGTGTTGACACGCCGCCACCTCGCGTGGCTGA
>CAZSVU010000383.1:0-4359 GCA_964610275.1 uncultured Polyangiaceae bacterium
CGGCACGCACCGAATGTCTGCGTCGGGTGATCCCCCTGGGCGAGAAGCACCTGCGGACAATCCTTTCCGAATTCCTGGCCCACTATCACAGCGAACGAAATCACCAGGGCCTGGACAACGAGTTGCTCACCCCGCTGCCCGCCAACACCAACGCCGATGGCTCGATCCAATGCCGTGAGCGGCTGGGCGGCACGCTCAAGTACTACTACCGGGATGCCGCATGATTAGTGGGCGATCCTGTTTCGGCACAGGACGGGTATTGGCCGGCGCTTGGCCAGCCTGACTCGGCCCAGCGTTCTGCGAAGGAGCGGTCGTGCGAGCCGTACGCGTTTGCCGTCCCGCGCCAGCGCTTCAGCGTGGCGCAGGCGCGGCCGAGCGACGGTGCATGACGCAAGTCGTGGCAAGCGGGCCGCACACGGGCGGTAGGGCTCGGCCCGCCAGTGGATCTCGACGACGTCGCCGGCCGCCAGCGTGCCTAGAGGCACATCCCCGATGTTCTCATAGGTGAGCCCGGGACCGACGTCATAGGTCTCGGCCCGCGCCATCGCGCTGACCAGTAGGCTCGGAACCAAGACAACCAGGGTCAGGATCGGCCGTGACAGCATTGCGTACCACCCCTTGCTTCGTTCACGCACGAGTATAGGACACAGTCGCTACGAAGAGTACCGGGCCCTGCCTGAAAGGACCAAGGCCGAAATCATCGGAGGGGAGATCCGAGTGCTGCCACGACCCGAGCCGCCCACCAGCAGACGCTTGTGCCGTCCGTCTCAGAGCACCGAGAAGAAATCGTAGAGTCCCTCAGGTGGGAAGGTGGCAATCTCGTGTCCGCCCTCGTGCGGACACCATCGGACCGCATACCCGACGTCACACCCGACGTACTCCACGCATGGGTAGTCGGGCGACGGCGTCGTCGTCTGGCTGGTGTCGCAGTGGTTGGCCTCCGCCCAGTAGTCGCGGCTGCCTTCACCGTTGGAGATGTCGACGGTGGTGTCGCTGAGCCCGTGTGATATCCAGGCCGCGACCTGCCCGACGCACGTGGCCCCACCGAACAGCATGGGGCCGCCCCCCGCCTGCGGACCAATGCCGCGCAGGACATCACCTCGCTGGCATCCGAGCGTGTTGGTGAAAAAGCCTCCCGCGCTGTGACCGGTTGCGAAGATCCTGTCTTCATCGATGCAGTACGTGGCCGTCAGCAGCGCCACCATCGCGTCGAAGAAATCCACGTCCACGCCACCCTGCATGTCCCAGACTGTGGTCCCATCCTCGTTCGCTAGAGCGTCTGGGTGGACGACGATGAACTCATCGCCGAAGGTCGACAGGAGGTTTCCTTGGTACTGCGAGCGGTAGGCCTCGCCGGTGTTGCCCATCCCGTGGAACCCGAACAGCACCGGTGTGGGTGTGTCGGGGTCGTAGCCCGCCGGCACGTCGACGATGAAGGTCCGTGCCACGCCGCTCACGCCCACCGAGCCCGGCGCCGTGGCGGGAGGAGCCTCACCGCAGCCCGTGCTGGAGGTGGCTCCGCCGGTACCGCTTCCGCCGCTGCCCGGCTCCTCACCTCCGGTACCGCTCCCGCCGCTGCCAGGCTCCTCGCCGCCTGTGCCGCTCCCGCCGCTGCCAGGTTCCTCACCGCCGGTGCCGCTCCCGCCGGTGGCGTCGGTACCGGCACCGCCACTGCTCGCTTCGGTGCCGCCGGTTCCTGCGCCTCCCGTGCCCACATAGCCACCGTCACCCGAGCCGCCCGAGCCCACATAGCCACCATCGCCCGAGCCGCCGATGCCCGCGCCGCCCGAGCCCGGGGCACCACCGATGCCCAAGCCGCCGAGCCCACTCTCCGAGCCGCCGATGCCACTCTCCGAGCCGCCGATGCCACTCTCCGAGCCGTCACTCCCACCCACCCCATCGCCGGACGTCGTGTCCTCAGCGCTGCAGCTCCAGATTCCGAACGCGACACCAAGTACGAGCATTCTCGCGAGCTTCTCGTGCACAGCGACCTCCTTGCTGGACTTGCCCCGCTATGCCTCCCGATGCTCGTCGTTCTCATCACCGAGCCGACAGCGGCAACTGCGAAATGGTACCGCTCACTCGGCGCCCGCGCGGGGGGAGAATGATCGCCCCCTGGAGCTGCAGTATTCCACTTCCCGGCGCCAACTAGCTCCGGATGACGCGCGAACCCGCCTACGGCAGCAAACGGGAGTCGATCTCGAGGTACGTCAAGCGCCGCGCGGCGTCGCCGCTCAGCGTCGCAGCGACGAGCAGAGTCTCGCCGCGAGCTGCCATGTTGACGGGATAGTCGGCAACCCGCACGGCGCTGCTTGCGTCGAAATGAAAACGAGTCAGCACGGGCTCCGCCTCGGTCAGGCGGGCTACGACGAGGTCCGCTGTCGCCAAGCCGGCGGTCTCGGTGCGACGGCAGTAGGAGATGAACATCTCGCCCTCCGGTATCCACTCCTCGAGCGCATACGAACCCTGAGACGAGTAGACGACCCAGGCGGCAAACGTCCTGCCGGACTCGGTGCGAGCCAGGCCAAATCCGTGGCTCGCGTCACTCAGCTGCTCGGTGCAGCTCGTCAAGCCGGAGCATGGGTCCGGCTCATACTGCTCGTCCGCTGTCGGGCAGTCCCCGGTCACGCCGCCTCGGGCCGAGTCGGCGAG
The DNA here is from genome assembly GCA_964610275.1 of uncultured Polyangiaceae bacterium. Lineage (GTDB taxonomy): Bacteria > Myxococcota_A > Polyangia > Polyangiales > Polyangiaceae > JAFGBI01. The sequence continues at coordinate 2,653 of CAZSVU010000383.1, forward strand.
CACGCGCTCCAGCCAACCCGAGGCCGGCTCGCCCGAAATGGCGTTGTCAGTCTGCGTGAGCAGGTGAATGCCATCGCGATAGCGCACGGCAATAGCCGCAGACTCGCTGGTGCCCTCCAGACCTCGGGCGAGAAGCCGGAGACAGGGGTCATCGTACCTCTCGTCACCGTCCAGTGGGGACGCCGTCAAGCTCTGCGTATCGCCGTCGGGACCGCGCAGATAGAGCGAGCGAAAATCGGTTTCCGGGGCTTGCCACGCCACCCAGGGGCGCTGGTCGTTGTCGACCTGCACGACCGCCGACACGCGTCCAGATCGCAGCAGATTTCTGGGCTCGGCGACGAGTCTCTCGTCGGTCCAGCACGAGCCGTCCCAGGTGACGAGATGAGGGATCTCCCTCGCCCCATCCAGGTAGATGAGATAGCCCAGGCCGTCGTCGACCATTACGACACCACTCAACACCGAAGCTGGTGCAGCGCCCATTGTCGCGGCGACCGTGGCGCCCATCCACCCGCCCTCTGTTTCCCGAACTGCGGTGATGTCGGTCGGGAGAAGATTGATCTGGTCCGGAATCGTCCTGCCGAACAGCCAGCTGTTCCCCTGTTCATCAGCTGCGGCGAGCGCATAGCTGAGCCAACTCACGTCTTCCACGCTGGCTCCTGCTGCTCCCACGGTCATCCGTCGAGCACCTGCCACCACCATGGTGGTGGCAGCAGTGACGGCCATCGAAGCATCACGTGGGACGCCGGGCGAGGCCGGACCGATGAGGTCGAGCGCCCTGGTGATGGGGCAAGGGTCGAGCTCGCACGTGAAGGCCGCGTCGATCTCTCGCTCCTCGACGCGGTAATCGGTCGAGGGCGAAAGCACATCCACGGCCTGCTCCATGGGACAGACGACGTTCACAGCACCGGCAGCCCCAGCACCGGCAGCCCCAGCACCGGCAGCCCCAGCACCGGCAGCCCCAGCACCGCCTGAGCCCCCGGCGCCCGCTGCACTGCACTCTGCCCGCCGCCAGTCGAGGTGACTCCATGCTCCTCTTCGGTGAGACCACACGCAAGGGTGAGCAGCCCGACCCCGACCAGGGTCACGCTGATCGTTCCCATCCTTTCCGTGGTCTTCCCCATCCGGTCCTCGAGTGTAGCCGATCCGCAGCAGGCAGGCACCCAGAGAGCTGTCCCTGCTCTCGGGTGAAACCTCCTGCACCTTCGCCTTCTCTGATACCATCGAACCTTCGGAGGCCGATGACGATGAGGTGCTCCTGGTCGATCGTGGGAGGGTGTTTGGCCGTCGCAGCGATGGCGTCGGCCTGCGGCAGCGACGGTGATACGGGCTCGGTCGCGGCCGGTTCCGGAGGCATGGGACCCGGCGGCGGTGGTTCCTCAGGTGACGAACAGGGCACCGGCGGCAGTTCAGCGACCGGTGGCACCGACGGGATCGCCGGATCGCAGCCTGGAGGCAGCAGCGGCGCGCTCGGCAGCGGCGGCGTAGTCGGCAGCGGCGGCGTAGTCGGCAGCGGCGGCGTAGTCGGCAGCGGCGGCGTAGTCGGCAGCGGCGGTGAGGTCGGCAGCGGTGGCGCAATCGGCAGCGGCGGCGTGGTCAGCAGCGGTGGCGCAATCGGCAGCGGCGGCGTGGTCAGCAGCGGTGGTACGCCCGCTGGTGGTAGCAGCGGTGCGCCCTCCGGTGGTAGCAGCGGTGCGCCCTCCGGTGGTA
>CAZSVU010000383.1:4459-7958 GCA_964610275.1 uncultured Polyangiaceae bacterium
CGGTGCGCCCTCCGGTGGTAGCAGCGGTGCGCCCTCCGGTGGTAGCAGCGGTGCGGCCCCCGGTGGTAGCAGCGGTGCGCCCTCCGGTGGTAGCGGCGGTGCGCCCGCTGGCGGTAGCAGCGGTGCGCCCATTGGCGGCACCGGCGCCGGAGGCGACGGAGGCTCAAGCGGGGACGGCAGCGGGGGAGCCGCTGTGACCGAGTGCGCCCATGTGGACGGGATCTGCACGACCATGCCCGTGGTTCCTGACGCGTGCGCCACGTGCCCCACCGACCTGTCGATGGCGTTCGCGCCAGCACCTCCACGCAACGGTCCCATGGGTTGCACGAGCCCGGGGCCAGGCAGCGAGCCGGTCTGCTGCATTGGGGTCTGGACCGACCCGGGCGAATGCGTGCAGGCCGGCGGACAGTGCTACCCGGTGCCATCGAGTGGCGAGACCTGCCCTCCCGGCTGGACAGGCACCGACACGGCCTGCCCCTTCCCCGATGCTGTCTGTTGCGTACCGAGCGAGCACTGCACCGCTGGGTAGCCGACGATGGCGTCAAGGGAGTTGCGTCGCGTCGATCTCGAGGTAGGTCAGGGCGGGGTTGCCTCCGCCGGAAACCACGGCAGTGACGACCAAGGTATCCCCACGCGCCGCCACGGCGACGGGCTGCCAGAGACTGAGGAGCCCACCGTCGAGATCGAAGCGATATCGAGTGAGAACGGGCTCGTCGTCTCCCAGGCGGGTGACGACCAGTTCCGCCGTTCCCGATCCGGTGGTCTCGGTGATGCTGCACACGAGATAGAGCAAATCGTCACCGTCAACGGTAACGTCCAGCATCGAGTCAGCCAGGGACGAGTAGCTGACCCAGACCGCGAAAATGCCTTGGGATGCCGTGCGAGCTAAGCCGTAGTACCCACCGTTGCCCTCCATCTGGGTCGTGCAACTCGTCAAACCTTCACATGGATCGGAATCGTCGGAAGGCCAGCCCGGACAATCCGATTCGATGCTGCCCGGAGACGAGTCGGGGAGCGCGACAGCGGACCAACCCGCTTGCGGTCCCGAGTCACGCCGAACCACATTGATTCCATCTCCGTCGAAGACGGCCAATACAGGATATGGGTCGTGCTCGTCCACGCCACCTGGAAGCATGATGACAGATCGGGTGGAGGCGGTGACGCGCCATCCCTCGCTGGCCACGTGCACAGGCTGAGTCACTCCCGTGGGATCGCGAAGCACAATCTGCACGCCGCCCTCTGTGTCCTGTTGGACCCAGGTCGTCCAGGGGAGGCCATCGGCATCGACAGCAAGATACAATTGACGGATCGCGGCATCGGTGAGGACCTCATCCGTCCAACAGGCACCATCCCAGGTGACCAGGTGAGGGATGCCCGTCACTTCCTTCTGGTAGGCCACGTAACCCTGCGTCTCGTCGACCATCGCTGCGTCACTCACGCGGGCCCAACCACTGCTCGGATCCGACACCACCCTCGACTCCGACCAAGTCTCCCCGTTGCCGGAGACGGCGATAATCCCACTCCCCGCTCGCGCCATATACCACGTGCGTGCGGTGGTACTGCTCAGCCTGTACGGCGACTCGGGTAGTGCATCGATTTGGGAGAACTCGGCTTCGGTGTCCGTCACGGTCAGCAACCGGGCTCCCGCCAGGCCACCGCCATCCACCAGCAGCAACGTCCGATCGCCGAAGAACGACAGCCTGGGATCGTCGATCCCACCTTCGCAATTCAGGTCGAACGCACGGGTGATGGGACAGTCTGCCGCGCCACAGGTCGAATCGGGATCGATGGTGCGCGGGACGACGACGCAGTCGTCGACCGAGCTTGGGGGATCGACGGTGGTGGGCGTCGAGCACAGCGGCTCCGAGATCGTCACGCCTCCAGTACCGCCTGAGCCTCCCCCGCCCGCTCCACCCGGCGCGCCGCCAATCGGGGTGGCCACGGGAATCTCACCGCCTGAGCCCCCGGCGCCCGCCGCACTCGGTCCGCCGCCAATCGGGGTGACTACGGCAGCCTCACCGCCTGAGCCCCCGTCGGGCGCTGCACTCGGTCCGCCGCCAATCGGGGTGGCCACGGGATCCTCTTCGGTGAGGCCACACGCAAGGGTAAGCAGCGCGATCCCGCCCAGGGTCACGCTGATCGTTCCCATCCTTTCCGTGGTCTTCCCCATCCGGTTCGTCATCTAGTGTAACCGACCCGCAGCGTGCAGGCACCCAGCGAGCGTCACTCACTGGAAGGTTATGTTGGTGACGCCGTTGGCGATGTTCCAGCTGGCATCCGAGTCGGTTTGGCTGGTGACCGCGTTGCCCTGGATCGTGAGGTTCGTGAAGTGGACGCCGTCGATGGTACCGGACGTCCCCGACCTCCCGTGCAGGATGATGGTCCTATTCTGATCCGAGCTCACGTTGGTGAAATAGGTGTCCTGGTAGACGGTTTGGTTAGCTGCGTCCCGCCAGTCCGGTGGCTCATCCAACGCCAGCTTGATGAAGATGCCCGCGGATTCGACTCGGATGTCCTCAAAGGTCGTGTTTCGCACCACTGCCGTATCGTAACCCTCCATGGTCAGGGCTCGCCCGGCTGCCACCACATCGATGTCCCTGAACACGACCCCATCCATACTCTGACCCATGCTCTTCGTTCCGATCTTGCAACCGACCGAATTGCTGTAGGCCACCACCCTCTCGTGGAGGATGTTGTTTGTGTTCACCGTCCCCGAGGGCTCCTCGTTCTTGGTGGCCATGCTGTCGTCACCCGTATACAGGAAGGCATTGTACAGCGTGCCATTCGTCGACTCATCGAAGTCGACGCCATCGGTGTTGTTCCAATCCTGGTTCGGCCGACAGTTGATCATCTTGTAGTTCTGGATCGTAACGCCATCGCTCCGATAGATGAGCGTGTTCCAGAAGCTCGAGTCTCTTACGAGGATCCCGTCGACCAGAATGTCGGAGCTCTGCTCGATCTTCAAGAGATTGACTTTGGTGTCATTCTGCGCGCGGATGGCCAGGCCGTTGCCGTCGATGACGCCTCGACCGAGCAGCTGGGTGTTGCTGATCTGGTACATCCGGATCATGCCGTGCGAACAACCCTCGATGTTGATCCCACCGCCGCCGGTGTTGAAATCCCCCGTGGAGCCGGAGCCATAGAGGACGGCACCGCCGGCGAGATACATCGTCATGTCGCTCCTGAGCCACAACTCGCCCACCGTGTACTTCCCCGGTGGGACATAGAGGATGTTCTGGGCGGCGCCCGAGGCGGCGTCGATGGCAGACTGGATTTGAGAGGTCACCAGCGTGGCGCCTGTGTTGTCCACGTCATAGTCGGCGAGGTTCTTGACGTCGGCATCGCCGAGACGAGGCGGATTCGACTCCGGAGGATCCAGAAGAATGAACAAGAGCTCGTTCGAACCCACCTGGAGTATCAAGTAGTTGGGGCCGCTGCTGAAGCTGAGGGTGTCGCCATTCTGCGAGGCAGCGATCTGCCGGCTCCTGGGGCTTAGCGT
>CAZSVU010000384.1:0-7943 GCA_964610275.1 uncultured Polyangiaceae bacterium
GCCGCGTCAACGTGCCCAGCGACCCTCGACGACGCCGAGCGGCCGCGGTAGCCTCTGTCAATTGCGCCATTACGCGCCGGGAACTAGCTAGTTCGCGGATCAAAACGCGCAAGGGCGCGGATACAAACGAGAATCTGCGGAGGCTGAGGGTTGTCTGTTCGGGGTACTCGGCGCAGATACTCGCGAGAAGTCGCAGCAGCATGCTGAAAAGGGGTGAAGGGGACGGGCAAGGTCGAGGGTGGGGGGAAGGGTGAGGTCGAGGGCAAGGTGGAGGTCACGTGTGCTCGCGACCTTGCTCGGCACCAGGGCAGGTCGGTCTGGATTTCCTCCTGAGGGAAATCCGAGGGGGCCTGCTTGGGCAGGTCGGTCTGGATTTCCTCCTGAGGGAAATCCGAGGGGGCCTGCTTCCGTGGTGGACGCCGGGGCGAGGGCGAGGGTATGGGTGCCCGCGATCGGTGCAACCGTGTGCTGCTACTTGACCGGCCATGGCCCGTCCGGTTGCCGGGCCCCCACAGGGCTCATGATTGATCGGATCTCTTGGGGGCGACCTGATCGACCCACTCCACGTGATGCCACGCGCTTCGCGCGTGGCATCACCCGCGCCCGACTTGCTGCGACTCGTCCGGTCAGAGCCCGCCCTGGGCACTGGCTCCACCAAGCCAGTGCCCGGTGAGGCGGGCGGCGCCTTCCCCGCCTCGCTTCCGTGTCAGCTCCGTCTCTACCCCCGGCAGCGCCACCACGAGCTTCCACGAGTGGCCCGTGGAGACCGTCAGCTTTGGTTGCGCATTGAAGCGCTCTGCGCCGCGGGTGGGGTTGCAGCGGAATGCGCAGACGGATCTGAGTTCGGGTGCCCGCGTTCGCGGGCGGGTTTCTTGGTGGTGCCCGCCAAAGAGGCTTGGGGTTTGGGCGCCCCAAAGGGGACCACGAATTGTGACCAATGCTCAGCCACCACCCGCGTGACCGAGGGACAGCTCGAGATACCCCAGAACACCGCATCAAATCGCGACGACGACCGCGCGCGCTAGACGCTGGCTCCTACAGAGGATTCGCTACGCCGGCCGCGGTGGGCAGTTGACGCCCTGCGCCGCCTGCGCGAGCGGCTCGGTTACCGGCACCCACCCGCGCCGCCGGAGGCAGCCACGTCCCGCATCGGGCTCGGCCTCATTGAGCACCACCACCGCCTCGTCGCCCCGACGGAAGCGCACGTGGTCATCCACCGGGAGTGCGGTGCGCCCGCGCAGTTGCAGCAAGGGGAGCAGCTTGCCGCAGGGCTGGTGCAGCGGAGGGCACTCCGTGTCCGCCACGTTGCACTGTCCCGGTTCATCCGGGCGCGTAGTCGGGTCGCCGGCAGCATGGACGGTGGGCAGCCGCTTCCCGCTCGGTGGCGGCACGCTGCCCCCGCGGGGCTCGTAGCGCCAGCGCTCCACCGCTGCGGTGCCCTGCTCGAACACCGCGTTCCACCGCGCTGCGCTGTGACGCCTCCCAAAGAGCACCGTGGCGCCGAGCTCCGCGACCTTGCGCTCGGCGAGCTCCGTGGTGGGAGTGTCCAACGCCACCAGGATCCGAGCACGTCGCGCTCTTTCGCGCGCGTGCTCGGCAAAGAAGACGTTGACCTCGGTGTTGGTGGTCAGCGCGATGAACCCTGCCCGAATCTCGGGGTTGGTTTCCAGCAGCGTGTCCTCCAGCAGCGCGTTGCCCACGACCACGCGCAGCCCTTCGGCTTCAGCCAACTCGGCCTCGTGCGCGTTGGTGTCCACGCAGACGACGTCGTGGCCGGCGTCCTGCAGGGCCCGACCCAGGCTACGCGCCAGCGGATTGGCTCCCAGGATGACCCAGCCGCAGTCCGTCGGTTGGAGCAACCGGAGCAGGCGCGCCACCAGTCCTCCGGTGAGGCCAGCCAGGGTCACGGTGATGGCGATCACCAGGAAGACCATGCTCTCCAGCGCTTGCCCTCCGTCGAGCCCGTAGGCAGACAGCTGAGTCGCAAACAATGACGCCACCGCGGCTGCCACGATGCCGCGGGGGCCCATCCAGGCGATGAACACCCGGGCACGCCAGCTCAGGGACGAGCCCCAGGTGCTTGCGAGCACGGCCAACGGACGCACCACCAGCACCAAGAGAGCGACCGTCATCACGCCCGCAGTTCCCAGATTCTGGATGCTCCGCAGGCTCACGTTGGCCGCCAGCAGCACGAACAGCGTGCCGATGGCCATCACGCTCAGCTGCTCCTTGAACTCGAGCAAGCGCCTGGTGGCCGGGCTCTGCAAGTGCCCCACCACGATGCCGGCGACGATGGCCGCCGGGATGCCACTCTCGGGCACCACCCAGTTTGCGGCCTGATACAGCGCCATCACCAGGGTGAAGGTGAGCACGTTCTCCAAGCCGGGCGGCACGAGCCGGCGTGCCCGCAAGAGCCAGGCCATGCAGAGCCCGCCGATCAGGCCCCAGAGTGCTCCCAGGCTGAGCCGAGTGGTGAGGCTGGCCAGCCCCTCGATGCCGGACGCGGCAGAGCCGATGGCCACCTCCAGCGCGACCACGGCCACGGTAGCGCCGATTGCGTCGCCAAATATTCCCTCGGCTTCGAGCACGGTGGCGACGCTCGTCTTGACCCGGATGCGGCGCAGAAGCGGGGTGATGACCGTCGGTCCGGTCACGATGATCAGGGTGCCAAACAGGACTGAAGTGCGCCACGGCCACCCGAGCAGGTAACGAGCACAAAGCGTCCCGCCCAGCGTGGTGATCAGCGCGCCGACGGTGACCAGCAAGCGGATGGGTCCCTGACGCCCGACGATCCGGCGCACGTCCAGGCTCATCCCGCCTTCGAACAGGATCACGGCCACGGCAAAGCCCACCAACGCGGCGAGCGCGCCCCCCAGTGACGTGGGCTCCACGATGCCCGCAAACTCCGGACCGAGCAACACGCCGGTGGCGAGCAGCAGCACGATACCGGGAACGTTCAGGTGTCGGCCGAGAGCCTGGGCGACGACTCCCGCCGCCATGGCCACGGCCAAGGTGAGCGCGGCCACGTTCCCGTGTTCGTGCATGCAGGCGGTTTAGGGCAACTAGCCGCAGACCACCAGCCCTACGGCTGCGACCGGCTCACCAGCGCAGCACGACCTGCTGTGCACCAGGTTGCTCGAGCGCGATCCGGACGGCACCGGTGCCCCGGTCATAGCCAAAGGTGCAGCCCAACCCGTTCGCCGCGACATCGCGGGGCGCCTCGGCTGCCCAGACCCAGAGCTCCCCGCGGTCACGCACGACCAGCTCGCACGTGTCGTCATCAGTCCAGGTGACGCTCTCGATGGCGGCGCCCGTGTTGAACATGTTGCCCAAGCCGAGCGGCGCGCACCGGCGGACGATCGGTGCGAAGGTGTAGAGCTCGAACTGGCCTTCCGCCAGGCTGACGTTCAGGGAGCCGTCGGCAGACACGACCGTCAGCGCTTGGTCCTGGTGGGCGAAGCAGGCGAGACGCGCGACCCCACTCGTCAGTCCCGGAACGTCGCTCGGGCTGACGGTGCCCTGGATCCGTTCCGGCCCCCGGTAGCGGGCGTTGAAGACGCCCACCACGCCGCGTTCACCGCTGCGGTTCCAGATCTTGAGCAACACGTCCTCGCACGTGGGATCCACGGTGAGGCAGTCGCGCGTGGGGAGAGCCGGCTCCGGGCAACGGAGCACCGAGCCGTCGGAGCAGACGAGCTTCCGCAGTAGGTCGAAGTTGGTCTCACCGGGTCGATCGGACACGTAGACGGGCCCGCCGCTGATGGCTCGACCCGCCGCGTGGTACGGCCCCCATTCGTGGTGGCTCTGGAACATGTCCCAGTCCGGGTGCATGAACTCGCCGAACCAGAGCCCGACCTGGGCATTGGTGTACAGGTGCGCTCCGTGAGTTTCTGGCATGGTCGGAAAGAAGTCGATGGAGCTTCGGAGCAGCGTGGACGCGTTGGATCCGTACCAGGTCTCCTGGGCGTTCGACATGCAGTTGATGAGCGCGCCACCGAAGTGCTTCACCACGCTGGCTTCGAGGGCTTGGCGATACGCAAGCGTGACCCCCACGCGGCTGCCCTGCCGCAGGCAGAGCGCCTCCAGGACGGCCTGGCTGTCCACCTTGACCCCGTCGATCCCCTGTTCCTTCAAGTGCTCGTGGAACTCGTCGAAGAACTTCTCCGTGTCGTCCTTCCGAATGAATCCTACCATCGGCCCCCACCAGAGCTCGTTGAACGCGGGCATGTGCGTGAGGATGCCGGCGCCAAAGTGCCGCGCCTGATCGACGACCTGGTACGCCGTGAGCGACGTGCCGTCCACGCCGCCCCAGTAGCCGACGATGGTGTGCCAGGCGAGGACCGTCTCGACGGCGTACTTCTCCTTCGCCAGTCGGACGGTCTCGCTCAGGTCCCCGGGAAACTTGTCATTGGCGGCAAAGGCGGTGAGGCGCTTCTCGCCCGTCGGCATTCTGCGCTGGCTGAGCCAGCCGTCGTCGATGATGAGGCATTTGGGCTGAACTCCGCCCTGGGCAAACGCGGCCAGGCCGTCGGCGATCTTCTCGGCGCTCACCTCCTGGTAGAACGCATCCCACGTGCACCAGCCAAAGTGGTCGGTGAAGGCTGGAAGGGGCTTCTTGCGACGAAGCCGCCCGGTTTGCATACGCTGCATGACGTCGCGCGCCCCCTGGCGAACCAGAGCAAACGGATCGTCCCCGTGCGCGACGTACAAGGCCAACCCACCGTGGCCCACCGTGGTCGGGTCGCCCGTCTCGCCCACGAGCTCGAGCTCGTGGCGCTGGTTGCCGCGAAGGTAGAAGCGGAACGGGTCGTCGAGCAGCGGAACCACGAGCAGCCAACCCAACTCCAGCTTCGCCAGCAGCACTTGCGTTTCTTCGGGCACGCGCTCGAGATCCGCCCCCGCTGCGGGCTTCATCCAATAGGGCTCCGAGCGATGACACACCGTGAACCGCTGCAGCGCGGGCAGTGATCCCAGCTGGAACACCTGCCGCGAGTGAGTGTCCGAAGCGGTGGCCCGCAGGAACAGTGCATCGCCATGTGGCAGTTCCTCGGACGTGAGCTCCGGAGCCAAGCCGGTGACGATGGGGCGGCCAGTGTGATGAATCGTGCCGGCCGAGGAATCGAGCTTCATGCCCCGCGTCATACACTCCAGCGCGAGCGGTGGCTACGGACTGCGGGCCGTGGTGTTGCAGCCGTTGCGGGGTCGTTCCACGAGTGCCATTTGGACGTTGGTTGAGCGCCCGGATGGGCGCGATACCGGTTAGAATGGACTTCATCCGTCGGGATCCGAAGATGTCGCCTGCTGACCATTCTGCAACGCTGACCGTGCTCGTGGAGAACTGCGCCGCCGAGCGCGGCGTGCTCGGCGAACACGGGTGGGCGATCTGGATCGAAACCAGTGGTGCGAGGATTCTTCTCGACGGCGGCCAAGGGCTGGCGCTGCGGCACAACGCCGAGGTGCTGGGAGTGGACCTGGGCACTGCAGACGTCATCGTGCTCAGCCATGGTCACTACGACCACGCTGACGGTCTGTGGGCGGCGTGCGATCAGTGGGCGCGGGCTCGACTGTTTGCGCACCCGGGCGCATTCCAGCAGCGCTACACCGCCAGCAGCGCAGAGGGGGTGCGCCCCGTCGGCAGTAGTCTCCGCGACCCGACCCGCGTGCGCCAATGGGTTTCCGACCTGGTCTTCAGCGAGGGCTGGACCGAGGTGGCACCCAGGGTGTGGGCGACGGGGGAGATCCCGCGCCAGAACGACTTTGAGGACACCGGCGATCCGTTCTTCCTCGATGAGGCGCTCGAGCGTCCCGATCCGTTGGTCGACGACCAGGCGCTGGTGCTGGAAACCGGCCGCGGCCTGGCGGTCATCCTGGGGTGCGGCCACGCCGGAGTCGCCAACACTCTCGACCACGTCGCTGCGCATACTGGCGAGCGGCGCTTCCATCTGGTGCTGGGTGGCATGCACCTGAGGCATGCATCGCCTCAACGCATCCAGCTGACGGTCGACGCGCTCAGACGCCATCGCGTGGAGCGGGTCGGCCCGGCACACTGTACGGGCCTGGTGGCGACGGCAGAGTTGCTGCGCGCCTGGGGCGATCGCTTCGTGTCCGTCGGAGCCGGGCGTTGCGTGCGGCTCTGAGGGAAGGTGCTCGCTGCCCAACCTCGCACAGCGCGTTGCTGGAAGACGTGACGAGCGCCTTTCGCCTTGACGCAGTCGGGTAGTGAGCATATGCGCATAAGCACGAATCACGCGGTCGAGCGGAGCGTCGAGTGCTCGGCTACGGTTGATTCGGGGAAGGAGTCGCGGCGATGGCGCTGCCCAACTGTGCTCGGTGCGGAGTCCACCTGAAACTCTGCCGCGATCCGAGCGGGAAGGCACCCGAGTGGTGCCCGACCGTGTCTCAGAAGTCCCTCACTGCCGAGGCGCTCGAACGCTACGACCTTCCCAAGACGCTGGAGCTCGCTCGACACGCCAGCCAACAGGAAGCCGCCGGCTACGTGGATCGTGACCTGGCGGTGTCGCGACCGATCAAGTGTCGCCTCGAAGAAACACTCGAGTTCTGTCACCGCATCGGCGCCTGTCGGGTGGGGCTGGCCTACTGCATCGGTCTGGCGCGCGAGGCTGCCCTGCTTTCGACGCTGATCGAGCGAGAGGGCTTCGAGGTGGTGGGGGTGGCGTGCAAAGTCGGTGGCGTCCCCAAGGAGCGCCTCGGGTTGACGGACTCGGAGAAGGTGCACGTGGGTCGCCACGAGACCCTGTGCAACCCCATCCTGCAGGCGCTTCTGCTCAACTCGGCCGCGACCGACCTGAACGTGATGATGGGACTGTGTGTGGGACACGACGCCCTGTTCCTGCAGCACGCACACAGCCCCACCACCGTGTTCGCGGTGAAGGATCGCGTGACCGGCCACAACCCCCTGGCGGCACTGTTCACGTCGCGGTCGTACTACAAGTGGCTGGGACGTAAGCCCGTCGAGTCGGAGACGGAACCGACGGAATGACCGGCGGCGAGGGGAGCACTGGCACGTGCGTCCGACCTGTCGCGCTGACCCCGCATCGGAGGGCGTCACACGATCGACTCACGCCGCTCAAGTGGATCGCGCGCCCACACAGGCTCTGCCCGGCGCAATCCGCTCTACTCGTCAGGTGACGCCAGCATCTCCTGGAGCTCCAGGAGGCTCGCTTGCGCAGCCCTGATCCGGTCAAGGGCGGCCTGGACGACTTGGGTTACGAGCGTCGTTTCAGCGCGAGAAGATACCTTTGCAGCCTGCAGGAGATCGTCGAGCGCGTTGCGCGCCTCGTCGAGCTCGTGACTGGCGACTTTGATACGGTTGGGGATTGACGCAGTTTCCATCGATGCTTGCTTTCGAATCTCGAGGCCAGAGTAATCTGCAGCCACCAGCGAGAAGGCAGGCTCGAGTCGGCATCCGCTGCTCGGTTCTGCACGAGGCGACCCATCGTCGCGAGCGGGACCAGTGTGTGGCAGGAGCCGACGAGCTACTTCTTGAGCGCGGCGGCAACCTGGGACATGTCTCCCTGCTGGCGCTTCTCGTGCTTGGTCTTGGCGCGGGCCTTGGCGGAAGCCTTCTGGGCCTTGTCACGCTGCTTGGATTTTGGCGACTTGTCACCCATGATTGCCTCCGAAGGCTTGGGGTTCGTGAAGAGCGTGCGCCCTTTCCCCACACTGAGCAAGCGCGAACACCTCGTCGTACGGTGCGTGATTCCCCACCTGCAGGCTACGTCACCGACGCCCTTCAGGTGACCGGGTGGTACCGTTCGCTCGGGGTGGCGGGTCCGCCACCTGGCTCACGCACGCATCCGTGGCTCGAGCCATCGCCGACTAGCCCTGTTGTTCCGGGGTCTTTGGCCAACACCCCCGCCCCCCCCCCGGCGGGGGGGGGGGCCCCCCCCCCCCCCCGCCGCCGGGGGGCGGGGCAGAGAGAG
>CAZSVU010000385.1:0-7926 GCA_964610275.1 uncultured Polyangiaceae bacterium
GCGTCCTCGGTTCCGGTGGACTATCTTGACGCCGGATGGCCCGCCCGCCGACGTTCTCCCCGCCGCAGACCGAAGCCGAGTTGCTCGCGCGCGCTCGGGCGCTGTCCGGCGTTTGCCTGGGTGAGCTCGCTCAACGGGTCGGAGCAGAGGCTCCGGTCGACCTACGACGAGCCAAGGGATTCACGGGCCAGCTCGTGGAGCAGCTCCTGGGAGCGAGCGCGGCTTCGCGAGCGGAGCCGGATTTCCAGCGCTTGGGTGTGGAGCTCAAGACGCTGCCCGTCAACCGGCGCGGGCGTCCGGCCGAGTCGACGTTCGTGTCCACCGTGGACCTCGCCGAGATTGACCGAGTCGAGTGGGCCGCGTGCCGGGTGCGAGCCAAGCTCGCTCGGGTACTCTGGGTTCCGGTCGAGGGTGAGCGTGATCTGCCTGTCCCGGCTCGCCGCCTGGGAGAGCCGCTGCTCTGGAGCCCGGATCCGGACCAGGACGCGCAGCTGCGTGCCGACTGGGAAGAGCTGGCCGGCGTGATCGGCCGGGGAGGCATCGAATCCCTCTCTGCGCGGCGGGGTCGCGTCCTGCAGGTGAGGCCCAAGGCGGCCAACGCGCGGTCACGCCGTCAGGGCACCGACGAAGACGGGTTGCCCTTTGCGACGCTGCCGCGCGGGTTCTATCTGCGCGCCAGTTTCACCGCGGAGATACTGCGTCGGAACTACGCACTGCCGGGCTGAAGTCGTCACTGCGCCCTGACGACCCGGGTGGGGACCGTCGACGCTTCCGGAAGGGGTGCTATGGCCAGATGGAAATGGTCGTGGTGGTCCGGATCGGAGTCGGGAGTGAGCAACTCCCGGAACATTCCGCTGGCGCGCAGGCTGCACGCGAGGCGATTGAGCACCGGTGTCGTGGACGAGCATCCGTGGTTCTGACCCAGAGCGTAGTCGCGGTCCACGCTCAGTGTGCGGCCCGCGACCACGAATTCGTGCAGGTCGATCGCCAGACCGCGTGCGTGCAGGCTCAATCGGCCGCTGCGTGTTCTTCGGTACGAGTACGCCCCCGAGAAGCGAGCCTCTCGCACACCGGCTTGCCTCAGGAGTGGTGCGATTCGATGTAGGGCCACGGCGAGACGGCAGTCGCAGATCAAGGGAAGGTTGCCGTTCGCATAGTAGCGAATCCCGCCGACGGTAGCGCCCAGCACCACCGGAGTGTCCACGCCGAGCGTTTCTCCCTGTGGGCGAAATGCGATTCCGATTCCGCGTAGCTCTTGAAGGCACGCAACCCCGCCCGGAATGTCGAGGCTCGCCGTACCGGTGGCTGCGCGTCTGCCTGGCAGCGTCACACCCGCCGGCGCGGTCGTCATCTGGCCGGCCTGCCCGACCGGGCGGGAAGCCGCGTACTCGGCTCCGAGCACTTGCGGCGGCCAAGCATATCCCGGGGCCGTCCAGGGGCTGCCTTCTCCCTGAGTCGGGGTTCCTGCGGTCACCGGTTGTGCCTCGCGGGCGCACCCCGTGAGCAGCAGCAGAGCCCAACCCAAGTCGCGGTAGCGCATGGTGCGTTTGATGGATCAGTTTTCGGCGCACGACCAAGAAAGTGGAGTGTGCGGACAGCGTCCGAGGCGGTCAGTCCTTCCCCGCGCGGACACGTTCCGACGGATTCGAAGCACCCGCCCATCGGCTTTTCGGGGCATTCCCCGGTCAGCTGTCGTTCAGCAGTCCCTTCAGCCGTGCGGGGGGAATTCGGAACTCCCGGCCGCAGTAGTCACACGAGATCTCCAGCACCTTGCCCGGGGAGAGGAGCTCCGTCAGCTCGGACCGGTCGAGAGTTGCCAGGGCCGCGACGACCCGGAGTTCGTCGCACCAGCATTCGTACCGCACGGCATCTTCTGCCATCTGGTCGTACGGCATGCCGTAGAGGAGCTCCGACAACAGCCAGTTCGGTGAAAACTCCGGATGGGCCAGCTGCGGATCGACACTGCGATAGTCGTGCAACCGCTCGGTCATGACCATGAGGGCTCCCCGCGGCGCGTCGGGCAGCAGTTGCACCAGGTAGCCTCCGGAAGCAGTCACGGTGCCGCCTTCGAGCAGCGTTCCCACGGCTGCCACGGTGACCGTCTGCTCCGACGTTTGCATGTAGGTCATCAAGCCCTGCGATACGCTCGGCGGTTGACCCACCGCGACCACACCTTGGTTGATGCGGCCGTCTTGCAGAGTTCGCATCATCTGCAGCAGCGCACCCTCCCCGAGGTCGAATTCGCCGCGGTCCTCCGCGGGTTGGATGAGCCCACGAGTGGCGCCAGAAGGGTGGGAATCGGCGACCATGGCCGATTTGCCGTCTGCCCCACGCAGTATGCCCTGCACGCGCAGCGTCGGAGCCATCGTCTGCCGAAACAACACGGTTGCAGTGAGCAGATCGCCGAAGCAACGCCCAGCGTGGCCCGCGCCCTGTTGGGCGGACATCGCGCCTTGCACGGTTTGAGTGGTGCGGGCCACCAGCACGCGAAACGCCTGGTCCTGAGTCACGGCGCGCACGATGCTGTCCGGAGGCGGGACCACTCGGCGCGATTAGCACATCGGGGACGAGGCGTGCGTCACCCATCCGTGGCAGGGCGTGGCGGCGTCGGCCCAGATGGCCCCGGCCGCCTGGCAGAGGTGCAATCCAGCGACGGGACTCGTCCCAGATTGAGGGAACTTTCTGGGGAAACGCAGGTCGAAATTCATTGTCCGCTCCCGCCGAGGTTGCGCGCGTCGCGGCTCGCGACCCGATCGTACGCGCCAAGGTACAGGCCGTGCGAGCGCAGGTTGCTCGCCTCGACCCCAACCTGGGGGCCGCGTTCTGGGCTCGCGTGGCGAAGGGCAGCCGCTGAGCCGCGGCCCGATCAGCCCGCCAGGGCCTTGACCATGTCCGCCGCCTCGCCGGTGTCGATCTCCAGCGCTTCGGCAGTTTCCATGATCAACTCCCGCTCCGACGTTCGGATGATGCCGTCGGCCGCCGTGACCTGGATGGCCAGACCGAGAGCTACCTTGCGCGCATTAGCTTCCGGCAGGCGCTCCTTCACTGACTGCAGTCGCGCCGACCGATCGGACGCGTCCAGATCGGCCTTGGCGCGCGTGAGCAGTTGCTCCAGCTTGGCTTCGCCCATGGCGCCCTCGGTCAGCGCTTTCACGCTCTGGGCAAACTGAGCGCGCTCCTCGGAGCTGAATTCGCCGTCAGCGGAAGCGGCGAGGAACATCATTTCGATGAGAGCTTCTAGCTTGGGCTCGGGAAGCCCTTGGGCTGCGGACAGGTCGAGACTCATGGCGGGCGGAGTATATCGGGCGGACGTACGCCCGGAAACTCGCATCTTGTGAATCGCACCGGGCCCGATGCCGAGCGGTATTTGGCGACCGAACCATTCTTGCAGCCGCCCGGCCGGGCAGGCGGGGCAGTCCCACGTGCGGCGAGCAGGCGGGCCAACCTCAGGGGTTCCGATCAGTTCGCCCGGATCGGGATGGGGCTAGGCGTCGTTGTAGAACCCGATGTCGTCGACCCAGAAGTCGAAGCTGGTGTCGATATCGGCGATGATCTGGATGGCCAGTATCGTCGCCGGGTTGAAAGCCACCTCGGTTCCCCAGCCAGCCTGAACCAGCGAGTCGAAGTCGACCACGAACTGAGTCCACGTAGAGCTCAGGCCGGTGAGCTCCACCCGGTGATAGTCAGTGTCCTCGAGGTCGGAGGTGATCACTTGGATCCAGACCGAGCCGTCGACCGTGCCGCTGGCCCACAAGGTGATGCCGTCGAAGCTCGACGCGTTGTACGCGGCACCGGAATTCGGCTCGACGCCAATCCCTGCGCCCCAGTCGGTGAATCCAGACCCGGTGATGTGCATACCCAGGGTGCTGCCGCCGCGTCCACCGGCGATCGCCGAGGGCAGTAGCTCATCGTCAGCTGGCGTTCTGGTCCCAGTTCCGTCCCCGAACGCGTACCAGTAGCCATCCCGAGCTGGGGTTCCACCAACGATGATCTGACCGTCGTCGTCCTCCATGTCGTCGATCAGGTCGACGACGATCGAGCTGGCCCCGCCGGAGCCGCCCACGCCTGGCGCACCCGACGCCCCGCCGCTGCCGGTCGCACCGCCGGATCCCGTGGCCCCACCCGAACCGGTGTCGCCGCCGCTGCCGGTCGCCCCGCCGCTACCGGTCGCCCCGCCGCTACCGGTCGCCCCGCCGCTACCGGTCGCTCCGCCGCTACCGGTCGCTCCGCCACTGCCGGTCGCTCCGCCGCTGCCGGTCGCTCCGCCCAGGCCGCCGCCACAATCGCAGGCCGACCAGGTGCCGTCTGCGTTGCAGCTCTGGCCTCCACTGCACGCGCCGGGCCCGACGCACGCGCGCGTGTCGCCGGGATTGCAGGCTAGATTGCTGCCGCCGCTGCCCAGGTTGCCACCGCTTCCGTTTGGCAGCCCGCCCACACCGGGTACGATCTGGCCACCGCTGCCGGGGGCGGAGGTGCCGCCAGCCCCGGGATCGATGCCACCGGTTCCCAACGCACCACCGATGCCACCCGGAGCGCACACGCACGCCCCCCAGTCGGGCTCGTCACCCTCACAGGACCGCATACCAGTGGCTCCATCCACGCACGTGCATGCCCGTTGCTCACCGAGCTCGCACACCGCTGAGGAACCTCCACCGCCGTCTCCTCCGCCACACGCGGCCGCCACCGCGCAAGCCGTCGACAGAACCGCCCAACCGGACCATCGCTGCGTCATACACTGGCTCCTGCTAGAAGCACCCAAGCCCAATGATGCAGTCTAGCTCGACCACGGGGTTCCCCGCAACGCGTCGCCAGCCAGGAGCACGACGGAAGAGGAAAGCTGGAGGTCGACCCGTGCGCAGTCCTCGAGTGTCCTGGCACGCCAATTGCGATCTTGAATACCTGACGCGCCGCGGGTCCAACCGGACTCCTTTGAAGCGCTCTTCGGTTTCGCTCGGAACGGAAGCCGGCGGTCGAGTTGCCGTGAGTCGCGTTCAGCGTTGCGCCTCGGCGCACGGGCGCGCCGCATCCTCGTGACCGCCGCGGGATCGTCCCGTCTCCGTCGCTACCAGCCGCAGGTCGACGTTGCCGCCACACGGCACAGGCGAGCCAAACGCGGCGCGGACTCTTCGAGCGGTCTTGCCTCGAGTGACCAGAGAATCGTGATCCGGCGGGTGTCTAGAGCAGGTGTGTGTGCGTGTGGGTCAGGGGTGTCCTACCGCTGGGGAACTCGCATCCAGCCGATGTTTGCCGCCGAATTCGTACGCGTTGCCGGACGAAGTGACCGCCGCCTGGGGTTTCCACGTGTTACGCTCAGCGATTGTGCTCAGCGTCCGTACGCCGGACCAAGGGCCAGCCCCCACCACAGACGATTCGGGCCCTGAAAGACCATGATGAGAAGCTGGCGCAGGCGAACATGGACCGCCATCGCGTGCCCTGTCGGTTTGGCTGGAGCGTTGCTCCAGCCGGGTTGCGGCATTCCCGAGCGAGGCAACGCGCCCGCAACCGGTGGCATGGCCAGCGGCGGACGCACCGGGACGCAGACCCCTCGGACAACGGGCGGCACCAGCGGTGATTCCGTTGGCGGCGCGGACCAAGCCGGCGGCATGGGCGGATCCGCGCAGCGCGGCGGAGCTTCCGGTGCGACCGGAGAGGGCGAGCTGGGTGGCAGCGCCGGAGCTGCCGGCAGCCTTCCGCTAGGCGGCAGTGCAGGAGCTGCCGGGGGTGAGCCGGTTCTGGCCTACTGCAGCAACGGCCAGCTGGATGAGGGCGAGATCTGCGACGACGGCAACAATCTGAGTGGCGACGGCTGCTCGGGGGATTGCCGATCCGCCGAGATCTGCGGCAACGGTGTGGTGGACGTGGTGGTGGGTGAGGCCTGCGACGACGGGAATTTGGCCGACGGGGATGGGTGCCAGCATGACTGCTCATTGCCCTCCTGCGGCGATGACGTCGTCGACATGGACGAGATCTGTGACGATGGCAACGGAGTCGACGGGGATGGCTGCAACGCCACGTGCACCTCGGACGAGAGCTGTGGAAACGGTGTCATCGACGTGGCGGCCGGCGAGGCCTGCGACGACGGCAACCAAGACGACGCAGACGGGTGTCAGGGAGACTGCACCCTGCCGACGTGTGGGGACGGGAGCCTGGACGCCGGCGAGGAGTGCGACGACGGAAACCGAGTCGGCGGGGACGGCTGCAATCGCACCTGCACCTCGGACGAGAGCTGTGGGAACGGTGTCATCGACGCGGTCACGGGCGAGGCGTGCGACGACGGCAACCAGGACGACGCGGACGGCTGTCAGGGAGATTGCAGTCTGCCCACGTGTGGGGACGGGAGCCTGGACGCCGGCGAAGTCTGTGACGACGGCAACGGAGTCGACGGGGACGGCTGCAACGGCACCTGCACCTCGGACGAGAGCTGTGGCAATCGCATCGTGGACACGGCTGCGGGTGAGCAGTGCGACGACGGCAACACCTGGCTAGGGGATGGTTGCTCCGCGACCTGTCAGTTTGAGTACTGCGGCAACCATGCCGTAGATCCAGGTGAGACCTGTGACGACGGCAACACGCTCGACGGTGATGGCTGCTCGGGCAATTGCCGTTCGGATGAAGTTTGTGGCAATCGGATCGTGGACGTGGCCGCGGGAGAAGCCTGCGACGATGGCAATCTGGTCGACGCGGATGGCTGCCAGTCGAACTGCGCGTTGCCGACGTGCGGTGACGGTGTCTTGGACGGACCGGTCGACCCGTCGGGGGGCGGGGGAGCGGGAGGTGTCGAAGGTGCCGCGGGAGCCACGGGAGCTGGCGGGGAAGCCGGCGCTTCGGCCGTTGAGGGTTTGGCGGGTGCAGGGGGCTCGGGGGATGGCGGTGCGCCCAGCGGTGGCCCGGGTTCGAGCGGATCGAACGCGGAAATTTGCGACGACGGCAACAACGTCGACGGTGACGGCTGTAACGCGACTTGCACCTCGACCGAGGTGTGCGGCAACGGCATCGTCGACACCGCTGTCGGCGAGCTCTGTGACGACGCCAACCGTCTGAACGGCGACGGTTGCTCGGCGGATTGTGCCCCTGAGTATTGCGGAAACGGGGTGTTGGACCCCGGTGAGGAGTGTGACGACGCCAACGACGCCGCTGGCGACGGCTGCTCTCCGTACTGCTGGACGGAGGGCTGCAGCAACGGAGCCCTCGACCCCGGTGAAAGCTGCGACGACGGGAATCTGACCGCTGGCGACGGCTGCTCCCCTACCTGCCAGCTGGAGTTCTGCGGAAACCAGCGACTCGACCCGGGCGAGCAGTGCGATGACGGCAACGTCACGGCTGGAGACGGGTGCTCCCAGACCTGCCGAAACGAAGTGTGCGGCAATGGAATACTCGATACCGCGGCCGGCGAGACGTGTGACGACGGGAACAATACGAGCGGCGATGGCTGCTCCGCAAACTGCACACCGGAATACTGCGGCAACTCGGCGATAGACCCGGGCGAGCAGTGCGATGACGGCAACACCCTGGCCGGCGACGGGTGTTCCCCCGTTTGCCAGAGCGAGATTTGCGGCAACGCCATCGTCGATCCGGGCGAGGCGTGTGACGACGGAAACAACGTCGACGGCGACGGCTGCCAGGCGGGCTGTGCCTTGCCCGAGTGCGGCGACGGCGTGGTGGATGCGGGGGAGGCGTGTGACGACGGCGGCACGGTGAGCGGCGACGGCTGCAGCGCGACCTGCCAGAGCGACGAGTCGTGCGGGAACGGCATCCTCGACGTGGCCAGGGGCGAGGCGTGTGACGACGGAAACAACGTCGACGGCGACGGCTGCCAGGCCGGCTGTGCCTTGCCGGAGTGCGGCGACGGCGTGGTCGACGCGGGGGAGGTGTGTGATGACGGCGGCACGGTGAGCGGCGACGGCTGCAGCGCGACCTGCCAGAGCG
>CAZSVU010000386.1:0-7844 GCA_964610275.1 uncultured Polyangiaceae bacterium
CGAGGCCGCGCTCGACGCGGCTTCCCCCGACGTGGGGACACTGACCGACGCCCTGAGCGACGCCCTGCTCGATCTCACCTAGCGCGGCTGCAGCTTCAGGATGCACAGGCTACCCCAGCAGGAGCTCGAAGTCCTTGCGGGTGAGCTTGCCGGCGAGCCCACTCGTCTCGCCCAGGATCGACTCCACCAGCTTGCGCTTGGTCTGCTGGAGCTCCGCCACCCGCTCCTCCACGGTGTCGCGTGCGATCAGGCGGTAGGCGAAGACCCGCCGCGACTGTCCGATGCGATGGGTCCGGTCGATGGCCTGCGCTTCGACTGCAGGGTTCCACCAGGGGTCCAGAATGAAGACGTAGTCGGCGGCGGTCAGGTTCAGACCCACGCCGCCGGCCTTGAGGCTGATCAGAAACAGCCGCACCGTGGCATCATTCTGAAAGCGGGCGACCCGCGCTGGTCGATTTCGAGTCTTGCCGTCCAGGTATTCGTAGGAGGCGCCCCGAGCGTCGAGGCGGTTGCGAACGATCGCGAGCAGGCTGGTGAACTGCGAGAAGACCAGCGCCTTGTGCCCTTCCGCTTCAATCCCCGCGAGGCGGTCGAGCAGCACCTGGAGCTTGGCGCTCGGCTGGTCGCACTGGGTCGGGTCGACGAGCCCCGGGTGGCAGGCGGCTTGGCGGAGCCGGAGCAGGGCCTCGAGCAGGAGCGGAGTCGAGCGTGCCACCCCTGCGAGGGCCACCCGCTGGCTTACCCGGGCCTGGTAGTAGCGCAAGAGGTCGTCGTAGCGCCGGCGCTCCGCGCGGTCGAGCTCGACCCGGATGGTCTCCTCGCTGCGTTCGGGGAGATCCTTGGCCACGGCGGCCTTGGTACGACGCAGAATGAACGGGCGCACGGTTCGGGCGAGCAACGGTCCGGGCTTGCCTTCGCTCGCCCGCGCAGCACCGCGCGGCCAGCGAGCCGCGCGGCCCAGCAGCCCCGGATTCAAGAAGTCCATGAGGGACCAGAGCTCGCCCAGATGGTTTTCCACCGGCGTTCCGCTGAGCGCCAGCCGAACCGAGCCCTGCACCAGCCGCACGGCCTTCGCAGTCTGGGTCCCGGCGGTCTTGATGGCCTGCGCTTCGTCGAGCACGATGCAGTCGAACTCGATGCGCTGCAGTGGCTCGAGGTCACGGAGCAGCGTGCCGTAGCTCGTCACCACGACATCGCGCGCAGTGAGCCCGCGGAGCTCTCGATCGCGCTGGCTGCCGACGTGGGGCAGGAGGCGAAGCGCGGGCGCGAACCGGCGCGCTTCATCGATCCAGTTGTGGACCACCGACCGAGGAACGACAATCAACGAGGGGCGCGTCGCGCGTTGCCTGCCCGTGCCACGCTTGCGGTCGGCGGGACCCGGTGTGGCGCTCCGTGCGAGCAGCAACGCCAGGACTTGAATGGTCTTGCCGAGCCCCATGTCGTCGGCCAAGCAACCTCCGAAGCCGAGTCGGGCCAGGAGCTCGAGCCAGGCCAGGCCCTCGGCCTGGTACGGGCGGAGCTCGCCCACGAACCCGTCGGGGGCAGGCGCCGGCTCGAGCTCCCCGAAGCTGCGCAGCTCGCGTCGAAGCGACGCGAACGCTTCGTCCCAGCTGGCCTGCTCCACGGTGTCGAGCAACGCGTCCACCAGACCCGCGTGCGCGCGCCGCAGTCGAACCTGGCCGTCCGGGGCGCCGGATTTGGCTGGGGCGACGTCGGCCGCGAAGCGCCAGCGTTCCAGCCACTCCTCGGGCAGCAGCCCGAGGGTTCCGTCATCGAGCACTACCGTGCGCTCCTGGCGAGCAATGGCGCGCAAGAGCTCGGGCAGGCCCAGGTAGATGCCGTCGAAGGTCGCGCCCCCTTGGAGGTCCAGCCAATCGAGCCCAGTAGTGACCTCGATCGAGAACTCGCCCGCGCGGCGATACTCCTTGCCCTGCGCGCGTACGCGCCACCCGGCCGTGGTCAAGGCCTCGACCGCGGCCGCGAGTCGCTTCTTGGCGAGCCGGAGCTCTCCGGGCCTCCAGCACGGGTGCCCGGCGGGGGACTCGAGCAGCGGACCACGGAAGCCCAGATCCGCCAGCGTGGCTCGGGCCTGCTCTTCCAGCTCGAGCCGGCGCGGGTAGACGGAGCGTTCTTCGAAGGCCACGACGCGGGCACCGTACGCCCCGAGTGGCACCTTCTCGCTGCCGTACACGGCGCTCGCGGCGCAGGGAAGCCCCTGACTGGAGCGATCCGGGGCCTGCACGTCCAGCGAGAGCTCAGGTGCGATCTCGCGCTCGGTCAGCGTGAGGGACGGCGGGAGCCTGAGCGGCGGCGCCGCCTCGAGCTGGTGGTACTGCCGCAGAAATGTCTCGAGCTCCTCGAGCGGAACGGGGACGAATGTGCGCTCCAGCAGCGCCCGAAACCATGGGCGCGCGTGCTCGGTCGAGCAGGGCGCCGCAGCGCCGTCCAGCACTGCGACATCGCGCGTGAGGTACTGCGCATCCGCGACCGGTCGGAGCTCGTCCTGGCGTACCAGCAGACCCCGCACCGCGTAGGGCGAGCCGCGGCGCGCTGCACGGCGCCCGGATCGACTGGTCGTTCCGATCTGATCCTCCACCAGCTCGAGCTGGAAGTGCCAGGGCGTGTCGCCTGCCCAGGTCAAGGGGGGCCGGTCGGTCCCGCCCACGCGGCAGCGCCCGGTCGCGCACAGCCGGCGCAGCAGATCCACTGCGTGGCTGCCGGGCACGCGCACCACGCCTGCCGGCAACGGCGGGGGCGGAGGTGGCCAGGCGGCGACCGGTGACGGCTTGACCCCGAGGAGCGCGTAGAGCTCGCGCTCCACCGGCTCGCTGATGAGCTCGAGGTGCTCCTGCCGGAAGACAGCCGGGCGCCACTCGCCGTCGCCGGACGCAGAGCCAGGCTGCCAGATGTGCACGGTGAGCACCTGGGAGTCAGTCGCGCCTTGCGGCAGGACGTACGCTAGCTCCAGTCTGCGCTTGGCCGACTCGGCGTCGGTGTACCTGCGCCGAGCCCGCGCGTCGTCCAGCAGCTCCTGCCAGGTAGCGGGCTGGGACACGTTCGGCGCGAAGCCGTAGGGATGTTCGAGCAAGAACGCACCGGACGTCCCTGGCAGCTCGCTCGGGTCGGCGAAGTCGTCCTCTTGGAGATCGGCATCTGCCTGGACGTCGTCCAGATCTACGAGCTCGATGGGGTCCGACCCGCCGCCGACTTCGCGCAGCAGGCCGCGCTGCTCCGCCTGCAGGAAGACCGCCCAGAGGTGCTTGCAGTATCCGCGGGCTTCGAAGTACGCGCACGAGCAGGCCACGGCGATCGCACCTGGCTCCAGCACCTGGGCGCTGACGTCGTACAGGCGGCTGCCGTGCACCGTAGCCGCGAGGCTGAGCTCTCCTCCGCGGCAGGCTACCACGTCCCCGCTACGAGCGGAGTCGGCGCCACGCTTCCGGACAGCCGGCTCGAAATACTGTTCGGTCCGCTGCGTGAGGTAGCGCGCGCCGACATCGGCGGACGGCGGGCTCGCCGGTGACGACCGCGTCAGCTTGGTTAGCCGAGACCACCAGGTCATGGTCGCAGCGTATGCCGGGCGCGGCGTGCCAGGTCAATCACCCGTTCTGCGCGAAAACGTGATCCCGACTGCCCGGGCGCCGCTGAGCGGAAGTGGCGGTTTTCTCGACGGATCGTGTCCGCCGAGCCGCCCGAGCCGAGCCGGCGCACCCTGGAGTTCGTGATGCCTCAGATCTACGCGCACGAGCGGCGCGGAGGCTTTCGGCGATCGATTCCCGCACGAAGGCGTGAGCATCGACGGTGCCCGAGGGTAGGGCGCTATCTCGCGTCCGCAAGAACTCCGCTCTGGGGATGACAACGTACTCCACACCCCGGATGCTGAGAGTTCCGGCGACGGCGGGCTTTCGGTCAGCCATGGTTTAGTCCTCGTACACAGTGGAGCGGTGCGCTACGCGCACAATGATCAGATCGGGGCGGCTGGGCTTGGATGTGCGGGGTGCTCGGCGCAGAAGCTCGGGAGAAGTCGCGTCAGCGTGCTGAAAAGAGGTCGAGCAGACTCAGTACGGATCCTTCGCGTCGCCTTCGGCAACCGCGTCCCAGAGCTCCAGGAAGCGGTCGCGAACCCACGGGTCGAGCGAGTCGGACATGGCACGCGGTAGCCCGGCGGCACGAATGAGCTCCTGCACGTCGGCGAGATCCTTGAGGCGATGCGGTGCGACCATCCCCGATGCCAGCTTGAGCTCGATCCAACGCTCGATGGGGAGGAGCGCAAACGGCTTGCCGCGAATGGCAGTTACCGCGGGGTCCGGAAACACGATCGGCTTGGGCTGGTCATCGCCGGGAAACCGACCAGTGCTCAGCACGTCGATGTGTACCCCGAGCTCCGTGTCGATGAGCTTGCCGGTTCCCGGTACGCGCTCGGCATATCCCTGGCCGAGCCAACGGCGCTTGAAAGTCTTCAGGCCGTCCTCACGCATGACGAGATCCACGTCCACGGTAGCCCGGCGATGGCCGTACTCGTTCAGCGCCAGGGCGCCAATCACCGCGTACGGGATGTCTTCACGCTCCAGGATACCAACGATCTTCTCCGCTGCGCGTTGTGCCTCTGACTGCCCCACGAAGAACCTCCAGCAATAGTCGACGCTCTCCGATAGGCGAACCGCGTCGGCCTGCGAGCGCCAGGCCGCGCCCCATGTAGGTCCCGGTGCCGGCATGCAGCGACAAGACTAGCCCGATGGGGCGGGGCAGACCAGACTGGGGATGTCGTCCTGTGCCAACATTTCGCCGGCGCGGAAGTGGCGGTTTTCTCGATGGATCGTGTCCGCCGAGCCGCCCGAGCCGGGACGGCATTACCCTGCCGCCCACGAACAACCTCGTGTGGTAGGGTTTCCCCACCCACACGGCATGAGATCAACGTTACCGAGCGAGAAGACCGGGCATGGCGAACAGCAAGGGTAGCGCGGCGCGCAGGCCGAGAGCGCGGAGAATGGCGGTGCAAGGGGACCCGTCCCGGGCCGACGTGGAGAACAACGAAGCCTTTCGGCGCCTGGTCGCATTCTGCGACCGCCTTGGCCGTGGCAAGTTCACCCAGCAGGACTTGGCTCGCCTCCTGGCAGCTGATGGCGCGGCAAGGGGGCTCACCCACACGGAAGACCTCGCAGAGCGCCGTGCTGCTGCCCCGGCCCTGGTTGCCAAGGCCCTCCCGCGGCTGAACACAGTGGAGCGGTTGGACCAGCTTCTCGAACGACTCGCCCGTGAAGTGGACCCGCGCTTCGGGTCACTTCGTCTTCTCAGGAGTGGCGGGACGGGTGCGAAACGGCGTAGCTCGCGGCGTGCGGCCGAGCACCTGAGCGAGGTGCTCGAGACCCTCACGGAGCCCAGGCCACGATGGCAGGCGATCCGAGTGACCGCCTGGCTGGCGGTACGATCAGGTGCGCTCACCGGTCCGAACGATGCGAGCCCGCGCACACTGGAGTTCGTGATGCCTCAGATCTACGCGGACGAGCTGCGGCAGCGGAAGAAGCGGGAGGGCCGATCCCGGACCAAGAAGCGCTTTCTTCGATAATCACCTGGGGCCGATTCGGGTTGCGTCCGCTGCGTGAAGCTAGTCATCCAACTCGAGACCCCCTCACGCGGTCGTGCCACGAGGCGGAGTGCCTAGCTGGTTCCCGGCGCCAAACGCGCAAGCGTGCGGATACACTGCCGCAGGAAGTCGCAGCAGCATGCTGAAGAAGGGTGAAGGGGACGGTCGAGGTCGCGGGTGGGGGGATGGTCGAGGGCACGGTCGAGGTCGAGGTCGAGGGCATGGGTGCCCGCCATCGGCGCATACGGGTGCTGCTACTCGACGGGCCATAGCCCGCCCGGTTGCCGGGCCCCCTTCAAGGGCCCGGGCCTGAAGGCGGGCGGCGCCTTCCGCAATTGCGAGCAGCGTACGCCCACGGGCTTCGGCGTGGCGCCACCTGCGGCTCATTGGCGGCTACTGCTTTGCCTTGCCCACGCATTCACCGGGAGCGGTACTGGACCCGGTGCACGAGCTCCGGCTCGCCGACGTTCAGCAGGGCTATCGGCGGGTCAGAGGACAGCTCGAGATCGAGCATCACGATGTCGCCGGACTCGATTCCACGTTGGGCGAACAGCTCGGCGATTCCCCCGAGCCCCGACCTCGTCCGAACCAGCCGCCCTTCGATCGTTCTCGCACGGTCGCGCACGGCGAGCGTCTGCGGAATACGTCGCAAGAGCCTGCGGGGCACCGGCAAGACTGCACTGGCCAGTAGTCCGTGGTCGATGCGCCAGGCGATCCAGGGGCTGCCGTTCGGGCGGGATCCCCACGCCAGCCACCGGCGAGCGGGTGCGCTCAACGACATCTGGCGGCGTCGGCGCATTCGGCTGCTTCCACGGATGGCGTAGCCCCGCTCGGACACACGTTCGATAACGCTGCACCGCAAGCAGCAGGTCGTCGACCGACCGGGCGAGGAGGTCGGCCTGCGCTTCTGCCCGCGGCGACGGGTTCGGTCGGTCCGAGTCCTGTTGTCCGTTGCCCTGCATGCGCTCCGCCTGGTGTGGCGGCAGAGTGGAAAACTCAACCGTTCTACTCCACCGACCTGCTCCCAGCTCGACGCCGCCCTCCGCTCCCCGTCCGCGACTGCTGGTAGCAGGTTGGGCAACCCGTGCCCTTGTGCGTCCGGTCCGCCGGTGTTGCCACCCATTCGTGCCCCGACGCGCACCGCCACCAGACCCTGCGGTTGCTGCCGTAGGTGACGTCATGGGGCTGTAGGTCCCCGTTTCGAGTGGGGTGCCATTGCTGAGCCAGCCGTGGGTGCAAGCGGGCCAGCGAGTTGGTCACCGAGACCCGCAGACCGTGGCAGAAGGGACACCCCATGCCGCCCGCCGCAGTCCGATCAGCCACGGGGGATTCCCACTCGTGGTCGGGTCCGTTCGGGCACTTCCACCAGACGATGCGCGTGCTGCCCCGACAGACGTAGCGAGGAGTGAGAGTGCCGTTCTTCGTCGGGTGCCATAGCTTCGCAACCTCGGGGGAGGTGTTGGACAGGGCGTTCTTCGAAGTCAATCTCCGACCAGAGCAGAAGGGACAGCCCGTGCTGAGCGAAGTCCGCGAAGCAACGGTCGCCTGCCAGACGTGATGGGGGCTACGGGAGCATCGCCACCAGGCCTTGATGCCGGAGCCGACCGTCGTCTGGTCCGGGGTACGTCTTCCGTTCTTCGTCGGATGCCACTCCTCGACGAGGTCTGGATGCAGCGCAGCCAGCGAGTTGGTTACGGACGCGCGCTTGCCGGAGCAGAAGGGGCAGCCACTGCGGCCGTTGGCCTGGACGTACACGCTGAGTTGCCACTCGTGGTCGGGTCCGTTCGGGCACTTCCACCATATCTTCTTGGTCGAGCCGGCGAGAATCTGGTCGGGCTTCAAGTCACCGTTCTTGGTGGGGTGCCAGAGCTTGGCGACCTTTGGATGTACCGCCAGCAGCGAGTTGCTCTGAGCCAGCCTTCGGCCCGCGCAGAAGGGGCAGCCGGACTTGTGCCCTGCTCGATTGGCGACCGTCGCTTCCCACTCGTGATCGGGGCCCGCGGGGCACTTCCACCAGACCCTGCGCTGAGAGCCGGAAGCGAGCTCGGTGGGCTCGAGATCTGCGTTTTTGGTGGGGTGCCACTGCTTCAGCAGGGCGCGAAAGGATGCCAGTGTGGGCCGTCGCTTGGTTCTAGCGCCCGCCATGACTACGGATTGTCGAACATCACGAGGCGGCCGTTCTTGACCACGGCTGTGAGAGCGGCTGGCGGGGTTTCGGCCTTGAGCGGCTGCACGACTCCCATACTGTAGTCCTCCTCGG
>CAZSVU010000387.1:0-7822 GCA_964610275.1 uncultured Polyangiaceae bacterium
GCTCGCGTCGGTCTTCGTGGTTGATGACGTCGTTGGGGTCGTCGCTGCGCGTATCGTGGTACGTCCACGGTCCGATTGGCTTGCCGTCGATGAAGCGGCTGGCATTGGCGCGATAGCGTCCATCAGGAAGGCGGAGTCCCTTCTCGAACACTCGGTCGAGTTCCGTCTCGGTCAGCGGGATCTCGTCGCCGGTCTGGTCCTCGCTCGTGGCCTCCGGATCGATGCTCAGGATCTTGCGATCGAAGAACACGACCTCGTTGCACGGGACGTAGAAACCGGCCGCGTGGAAGATGCGCGATCCGACCGCGTCGGCGGCCGTCGCCCGGGGGCCCTGCACCACGCCGTCGAACTTCAGGAGGTAGCGTTGTCCATCATCGGCCCGGATCAGGAAGCCGGGGTTGGCACCGTTCGGCTTGGCCCCGGTCACCGTCCACGCCGTGCTCGGATCGAGCGAGCTCCCGCGGCAGGGCCCGCGCGCGACCTGGGCCGGGCTCATCGGGAGTCGACCGATGCGGTTGCGGAACCAGCTGGAATCCGGCACCTCATCGACCGCGTTGACGTTGACTGATTCGCCTGCCGGATCGACGGCGAAGAAGCGCACGATAGGCCGGAACAGGGTCTGATCTGCGGCGTCCCAGCCCCAGGGCGAGAAGTACTCCTCGAGCTCGGCCTGGAAGGGCCGTTGATCGGGATCCACCCACACGGGCTTCCCCAGCGGGTACGTCCGCAGGCCGGATGCGCACGCGATGGTGATGCTCGCCGCCACAACGACCCCCAACGATTGCCTGAAAAAGTGTCTAGAATCCACTGCTCGCTCCCAACACGAATCGGAAATGCTCGATGGCTGCACCTGCCTCGAAGGTCCGAGTACCAAAAGCGGTCAGGATCTCGAATGCATGTTCGCGAGCGCTGGTGGCCCGCAGCCCGATGCCGAAGGACTGCCGGAGCAGGTCGAGCTCGAATCCCTCGAGGCCGGCCCCGAACACGTTGCCGACGGCGTAGTGCATGGTGCCATCCAACTAGACCCAGACCGGCCACCGGTACTCCAGCTCGGCCACCAGGCAGCTGCGATCCCAGAGCCTGCCGTGCAGAAACCCGCGCAGCGGCCGCTCGCCCCCGAGCCCGACCAGCTCGGTGAAGGGGATCTCGCCGTCGCTCTGCAACGGATCGGCGAAGTCGGCGATAACGGACAGGCCCAGCACACGCTGGTGGCCGCCCACGTCCAAGAACCCCCCGAGGGTGCCGCCGTAGCGGACCCATTCGTGTCGGTCCGGCTCCCCGTTGACGGCGCCGAGCCCAGCTGCGTGCTCGGCGCGGACGGCCAGGCGGACTCCCCCCCCGGGTGGAGCGACGTGGTCGCTGCCCTCGATCGGAGGATCCAGATGGCGGCGCCGCCGGGTGTCCAGAGCGGCGCTGAATCCGGAAAGCAGAACCGAGTATCCGTCGGAGAACCCGGGCGGAAGGGCGAAGCGCCCGGCAGCCACCGCCGCATCGACCGTGCGGTCGCCGCAGCAGCCGATGCTACCGTCATAGCTCGCATCGCGCAGCCCCACGTGGGCGCTGAATCGACTGGTTCGCCACAGGTGCGCGTCGTACTCGACTGCCGCATCCAGGCGACGCTCGGAGAAGCGTGCCGCGACGCTGCTGCTCTCGGGACCGAGACCATGGAAGACCCAGTCCGGTCTCTGGCTGAACCCTGCCCGCAGCGACAGCTCATGCCCCGCCCAGAATTCGTAGCGGTCGCTCGCGCTGGCCGCAATCCAGTCCGGTCCCCCGGTAGCGCCACGCACGGTGAAGTTGTTCGCGTCAGTCAGAAAGTCGTTCCAGAAGGCGTAGAGCCCCACGCTCGGCTGGAACCCAAAGTCGATCAGGGTCGTAGGCACGATGCCCGCCGTCCGATCCGGACCAAACGTGAAGAAATCGACCAGGATCGCCGGGAGATCCTCCTCCTCGGCCTTGGTAGCCACCCAGCCGAGCGGCTGGCGAATCACGTACTCGCTCACCAAATACAGCGGCGAGACCGCCAGGCGGGGCACCCACAACGCGACGTCGCCGAACGTCGTCGGGTCGTCCCCACGCCCGTCGTAGTCGGGCACCTCGCGCTCGGCGTCGTCCGCGATGGCCGGCTGCTCGGGGAGCGGCTCCTCGTTGACGTGCCGCGGCTCGACCGGCTTCTCGGGCGCGGCATCCGGCTCCGCCTTTCCAGACCCGTGCGCTGGGTCCCGCGGAGCATCCTCCGGCTGGGCCAGTGCCACGACCGGCGTCAGCCAGAGCGCACCCGCTGCAATCACCCTGAATGTCGGTGTGGCCCCCGCCATCTTCGGTCGCATGTGGACAGGAGTCGAGCGTAGTGGTCCACGCCGCCGCCTACAAGACTTTGGCCGGGAGCGTGGCGGGCCGGAACCAGTCGCGGTCGACTGTGGTAGCTTCGGGCGCAGTTCGAGGGCCCTGACACATGCCAACTCGGTCGCGAGGCAGACTAGGTTGCCCGCTCTTCTTCGGGCTGGTCGCGTGCGCCGGTGCGCCGCAGCCGTCGCCGGCCGCGTTCGCCGTGTCCGGCCCCGAGCCGGTCCGGGCGACGCCGGTCGATCCGGGCGAGGCGCTGTATGTCGCTCCCGACGCGTTCGACTTCTCGCGCAATCCGGCGCTGCTGGTCCGCGTGAAGGGCAGTGCCCACGGCTACTTCCGCTTCGTCAATGCCGCGTTCTCGAGCGCGGTCTGCACCCACTTCGCTCAGGCGGCAGCCCGCATGCCGGTGGTCAACCTGCACGGCGACGCCCACCTCGAGCAGTATGCGGTGACGGCGACCGGGCGCGGTCTGGCCGACTACGAGGATTCGACGTCGGGACCGGCAGTGATAGATCTGAGCCGCTTCGGGGTGTCGCTCCACCTGGCTTGCGAGCAACGCGGTTGGCATCAGCACGCCCCGAGCGCGGTCGACGCGTTTCTGCGAGGCTATCGGGAGGCGCTGGCCAATCCGATGCTCGAAGTTCCCGAACCCTCCGTGGTCGCGCGCATGCGGGCGGGGTTCCGGCGCAACCGGGACGAGTTTCTGGCGTGGGCCGAGTCGCTGATGGAGCCGGCAGCGGACCGGCAGGAACAGCTCGAGGCCGACATCCTCTCGTACGCCCGCCAGGTGCTCGCGAGTCGCCCCAACCTGCCGACAGGGTTTTTCCGTGTGAAACGGGTGGGCGCGCATCATCTCGGCGTCGGCAGCGCGCTCGACGAGAAGTACCTGTTTCGTGTGGAGGGACCCAGCACGGCCCCCGGGGACGACATGATCCTGGAGTTCAAGGAAGTCCGTGCACCCACCGGCGCCGCGTGCATGCACCAGGTCACGGACTTCGATCCCCAGCGCATCGCCATCGGGCAGGCGCGCATCTCGTATCGCCCGTTCCGCTACTTTGGCTACGTGCGTCGCGGTGACCGCATGTTCTGGGTGCACGAGTGGGTGGAGCAGTATCAGGAGCTTTCCGTTGCCAACACGCTCCGGTCGCCAGCCGAACTGAGTGAGGTCGCGTTGGATGTTGGCGTTCAGCTCGGTCGCGGTCACCCTAACCAGCTCGACGCCGGCCGGCACGGACACATCCGGCGCGGCCAGCTCGCCGCGCTCGACCTGTACGAATCGGAACTGCGGCGCGTCATCCGCCAACTCACGTTGGATACCGCCGAGGCCTGGCAGCGATTCCGGGCGGCCGCCAGCGAGCGCCCAAGTCGCTATCCGGAGTGATGCGCCAAGACGCGCCAAGACGGGGCTCTCCCCGGGTCCGGTCAACAATGCGTAGACGCTGGGACGAGCACCTGCCCTCTCGGCAGCCGCAGCTGAAGCTGCACCAAGACAAGCCGTTGCTCACGCGGCTTTGGACGCCAACTGGCCTTGTCGCGACGTTCAACTACCCGATCTGCTATGATGTCCAGCAGGCGGGGCAACGTTCCGCCGTCGCACCATGTCCCTGGCCTCCCGCATTCTTGCATCGCTGAGTGTCCGCCAGCAGGACCGACGGGCCACGTGGGTCGGTTCTGTCACCTTGTTTTCGGTCATCGCGGGACACTCCGTGCTGGAGACCGCTCGCGACACGCTGTTTCTCCGGTCTTTGCCCGTGCAGCGCCTGCCACTCGCCTATCTGGCCATTGCGCTGTTGACGTTTCCGCTGTCACGCCTAAACAGTCGCGCCCTCGCTCGGCTGCAGCGCCGCGGCATGCTGTCTGCAACGCTAATCGTGGCCGCATTGGCCACGGCTGGGATGTATTTCCTGCTCGATCGATCCCAGCACTACGCGCCTTTCTGGCTCTACGTTTGGACGGGACTGGTTGCGACCACGCTGGTCGTGCAGTTCTGGATCTTGTTGGGGGACGTGCTGGACGTTTCGCAAGCCAGGCGCGTCTTCTCGCTGATCGCGTCGGGCGGCGCGCTGGGAGCTGCTGCCGGCTCGTTGCTGGCGCGCGTTGCCTTGTCGAGCGTGTCCGCGCGCGGACTCCTGCTGTTGGGCGCCGCGTTATTTGGTCTTGCGGCGTTGTTTCCGTGGGGCTTTGCCAAGGCGCGCGTCAGCGATCACGCGCCGGTGAAGCCGCCGCCTGCCGACGCGCTCTCGGTCCGGGAGATCTGGAAAGCATCGTACACTCGGCGCGTGCTGCTGCTCGCCATCCTGGCGCCGATCGCGCTGACGGTGAGCGACTACTTGTTCAAGTCCAGCGTCGCTGCCCACGTCAAGCCCGCTGATCTGGGTCGCTTCTTCTCCGGCTTCTATGCGTTGGTAGGGGTCGCCGCTTTTGTATTTCAATTGGCACTGGCGCCGTTCATATTGCGCGTCATGGGCGTCGGGTATGCGCTGTTCGTGCTCCCGCTGTTGATGTTGTGCGCCACCGGTGCCTTTGCGCTCGGTCCCGCACTGGCTTCCGCGATGGTCTTGAAAGGTGTCGACGGGACGCTGCGTCATTCGGTCCATCGCGGTGCCACCGAAATTCTCTACTTGCCATTCGATACGCCAACCCGTGAGCGCTTGCGTAGCCTTGCAGGAAGCGTCTGCGATCGTGGAGGCCAGGCCCTGGCATCGCTTGCTACTTTGCTGATGATCTACGTCGGAGCAGGCCCGCGCTGGCTGGCCGCGGGCCTCGTAGCTTTGATTGGCGTGTGGAGCGTTTCATTGATTGGATTGCGCCGCGAGTATGCGGACCGCTTCCGCCAACGGCTGCGCGCCGGCAGCATCGAAACGCGCAGCCAGGTGCCCGCTCTCGACTTGGAGTCGCTGGAGGCCCTGCTGCACGCGCTCGGCTCCAGTGACGACGGGGAGGTCAGCGCTGCGCTGGAGATGTTCGAGAGGTACGGCAGGGCAACGCTCGTGTCGCCCTTGATTCTCTACCACCCCTCGCCACAAATCGTGCTCAAGGCTCTGGAGAACTTCGGCGCAGCTCCGCGTTCCGAGGTGCAGGCCATCCTGCCTCGCCTGTTTGCCCATCCCGACGCACGCATTCGGGCAGCGGCGATTCAGCTGTGTAGTGACGAGGACCTGGCGATGCCAAGGCTGCTCGCGCTCTCCAACAGCGAGGCGCCCGAGGTGCGAGCGGCAGCGCTCTCGCGACTGGTCGGAAGTGGGCGACCCATGGGGCAAGCGGTACGCCAGCAGTTGGAGGCGCTGTTCGAAGAAGGTCCCAATGAACGTCTGGCGTTGGCGAGAATCGCGGTTCATCTACCACCGGAGCTGTCGCGTTTGGTCCAGCGCTTGACAGAGTGCAATGAGCGGCAGGTCGTTGTCGAGACGGCACGCTCGCTCGCCCAAGCACCACGGATCGATCACGTCGACGCGCTCCTCAAAGCATTGCGCTTCCACGAGGCGCGTCGCGCCACACGGCGGGCCTTGGTCGAAATCGGCGCCCCAGCGTTCGAGCGACTCGCCCGCGAGCTCGCGTCCAGCGAGCTGTCGCTGGCCTTTCGGCTTCACATCCCGCGAAGCATCAGTCCCTTCGCCACGCAGGCAGCACTCGACGTGCTCGTGACCCACTTGGGCTTGGAGACGAATGGTCGCCTCGTCTACAAGTGTCTGCGGGCCATCGGACGCATGCGCACCGACGTGCCCGATCTGTCGATCGACCCTGCGGTGCTGACGCAGAGCCTGCGCTCCGCACTGGTGCGCACAGCGGATCTGCTGCGCTTTCGCCTGCGGCTCGAACGCTTCGCGAACGACCAAGCATCGATTGATCCCCGCCCGGTCGACCTCCTGACGAGGCTGCTTGCCGAGCTCCACAGGGAATCGCTCGAGCACGTCTTCCGGCTGCTTCACATAGCCAGTCCGGAAACGGAATTCGAGTTGATCTATGACGGATTTTCCAACAATGACCCGACGACGCGCGTGGCGAGTCGGGAGCTACTCGATCAGGTGGTACAAGGTGGACTGAAGGAGGCCGTGCTGGCTCTGACCGATGACACGAGCCCTGCGCATCAGCTGGTCGCAGCTGCCAAAGCGTTGGCACTAGACGACGACGTCGACCCGTCGACACCCGACGAATGCATTCACGGCGAGGTGTTGTTTGCCGACCTGCTTCGAGAACCCGATGTGGCGGTCCGCACTCTTTCCGCCGCGGTAGTTCAGGCAGCACGCAGCGCCGGAGTGGGTATGCTGGATGCGCTGTATGATCAAGCCGTCAACGAAAGCGCTCGCGTGACATTGCCGGAACTGGAAGTGGCGACTGATGCTCGGTAGGCCAGTGGAAATGACGGAGGTCGAGCGCGTGCTCGCGCTCAAGTCGCTTTCCGGGTTTGCGGACCTGGCGCCGGACGATCTGAGCAGCGTTGCCCGTCGCGGCAAAGTCTCGAGCTTCGAGCCGGGAGAGACGGTGTTGCGCGACGCTAGCCGCTCTCGCGACTTGTACTTCGTGGTGGAAGGTTGTGTGGCGCTACGGAGCGATCAACGCGTGATCGCGCGGTTCGGACCAGGTGAACTGGTCGGCGGTTATGCGAGAATGTCGCGTGACGCAGTAGGCGTGCACGCGATTGCTGAGCGGGCGAGCCACACGCTGCGCTTGAGACGTTCGGACCTAGAGGACCTGGTCGAAGACAACTTCTCGCTATTGCTGTCGGTGATGTCGGCGCTGGCACGGGACGTCGTCGACACGCGGTGCGCGCTTGCGCCCGGCGCTGGTTACTCCGAGCCGGGCGGCGCTGATCCTTCGCCCCCCAGGGATTCGCTTGGCTTGGTGGATCGCATCGTCCTGCTCGAAACAACGCCCAGTTTTGGGCCGGCCCGAGTTCAGTTTCTGGCAGAGTTGGCGCAGTGCGCTCGCGAGGCGCATTATCAAGAGGCTGCTACGCTGTGGTCCGAAGGCACGGACGCCACGCACATTCTGGTAGTCGCATCGGGCATCGTCGTGTGCAACGGCACTGGGGGCGCTTGTTTCAGGCGGGGCGCGGGGGACGTGCTCGGGATCCCGGAGTCTGTGGCATCGCAGAAGCGCTGGTACCAGGCTGCGGCCGAGACGCCCGTGCACGGCCTTCTGATCGGTGCGCGCGAGTGGGTCGATTTGCTGGAGGACGACATCGATATGGCGCTTGAGGGTTTGCGCGGCTTATCCGACACGTCACTTTGGCTCCATGAGCAACTCGCCCAGCTCGATGTCGCCAGTCCCGCCGGAGGTGGGCATGCTGGGACCGGTCCTCGACGCCCGGGAGGTAGGTTGTGAGATGGTCGGTGACGCGCTCGTGCTGGGGGCTCGGCTCTGCTTCCAAGCTGCGGCCGCTGGTCGTGCCACCACCGCCTCCAGCCTCTGCCGACCAACCTGCCCACACCAAGCATTCGACCAAACCCAGGCCACCCACCCATCGCTCTCG
>CAZSVU010000388.1:0-7760 GCA_964610275.1 uncultured Polyangiaceae bacterium
CGAGCCCAGCTCGCACCCCATCCCGACTCGATCATGATTCCGCCTCCCTGCGCCCGGGGACGCTCCCGATCGCCGTGCGCTTCACCATGGAGGGATGCGCGCCCGGAGGTGCTGCTGTCAACGTCATGCGAACGAGCTTGCCTGCGGTGACACTGCATGCGCGTCGTCGAAGCGGGCAGATACTGCGTGCAAGTCCAGGCACCCCGAGGGGTGAGCCACGGAGAACGGTCGACCATGCCCATCCGTGTCCACGGTGGGCAGCTCCGCCGATGCGCCCACGTGCGAGCGGATGGAACATGATTTGCTCGACGCAGGCGCAGCCCACAGAACATGCACATTTCCGGATCGGCACGCGATCTGGGTGGTCAGATTTGTCCAGCGATCGGTCGATTTCGGGCAAATCTGTACGGCAAGGCCCCACGCCAGGTGTGCTTCGACGGCGGTTTCGCTGCTCGCGCCCACCTGGCTGATATCAAGGCCCTGGGTGTCGAAGATGTCGCCTTCCACCAGCGCTGCCGGCTCGAGATCGAGGACCTGGTCAAGTCGACCTGCGTCTATCGCCAGCTGCGCGCCTTCCGGCGCCGTCGCTCGATCCCGAGCTGGGCAAAGTGGCCGGATTTCTGGACATGTTGCCGGGGTTGGGCGCCCGATCGCGGGAATATGGCCGGATTTCTGGACATTTCTCGGCGATAGGTCGGTGCACGACCCCAACGCGGCGCCCCCGCACCGCGCCACGATGCCCTCTGAGGGTAAGGCGGTCGCTACCCGGTACCCCACGTGGATCTGCGCGCCTGCTTGCGCCTCCCGCGACTGGAATGCCTCAATCTCAGCCAGATCCGGCTTGACGCAATGGAGCCGCACCCAAATCGCTATCCAGACGACGGGGCCGAACGCTACTGGCTGAGACTTCTGCTTCGCCGGCGCGGATCCGACGCCGACCACGCCTTGCCGTCTGACACGTGGTTGCCGTCGCAGCGGCAGCGACTGCGCGGTGTGCCACAGCCCTGCGGTACTCGCCGGCCTTGGCTCGCTGCGCTCTGCACGCTTTTGACAGTGCCTTCGATCTGCGGACGGAGCGGCACTTCTGCTGGGAAGGGCCTTCCCGCTGGCAGAAGCCAAACAGGCGCGAATGAGCAAGCGCATCCTGCGTGCCGCCCTGCTACGCATCAAGCTGACAACAATCAGCGAGCAGAAACGGAAGCAGGATGCTGGTCAAGACGATCCTCAATCGAGTCCAGAAGTTCAAGTCCTTTGTCTACTCGAAGGTTGCGTTCGTCCAGAAAGACGACGATCTCACCTTGGAGGTCACGGTGGAGCCGCGCGCCAACAGTCAGCCGGTGTGCTCCGGTTGCAGACAGAAGCGGTCGGGCTATGACCACCTTGGCGAACGTCGCTTCGAGTTCGTTCCGCTTTGGGGCATCGCGGTGTTCTTCGCGTACCCCATGCGCCGGGTGGATTGCCCCACGTGCGGCGTGGTGGTGGAGTCGGTGCCCTGGGCCCAGGGCAAGCATCAACTGACCACGACCTACGCCTGGTTCCTGGCCAGGTGGGCCAAGCGGCTCAGCTGGAAGGAAGTCTCCGAAGTCTTCCAAACCAGCTGGGAGAAGGTGTTTTCCGCGGTTTCGATGGCGGTGGCATGGGGGCTTGCCCATCGCGATCTCTCCGACGTCACCGCCATCGGCATCGATGAGGTTCTGTGGCACCGCGGCCACAAGTACCTCACCGTCGTCTACCAGGTAAACGAGCAGCGCAAGCGCCTGCTCTGGCTGGGCGTTGACCGGAAGGCCAAGACCCTCCTGCGCTTCTTTCGCGACTTCGGCGATGAGCACGCCCGCCAACTTCGTTTCATCTGCACCGACATGTGGCAGCCCTACCTGAAGGTGCTGGCCTACAAGGCCAAGAAGGGGGTGCTCACTGCCGTGCATCTACTCGACCGCTTCCACATTGCCCAGAACATGAACAAGGCCATCGACAAGGTGCGGGCCAGCGAGGCCAAGGAGCTCAAGGAACGCGGCATCGAGGTGCTGAAGCACTCCCGCTGGTGCATGCTCAAGCGCCCCGAGAACCTCACCGCGAACCAGGAACTGAAGCTGGCCGAGCTAACCCGCTGGAACCTCAGGACCCTGCGCGCCTACCTGCTCAAGGAGGACTTCCAAGGCTTCTGGGATTACGTGTCACCCACCTGGGCCGGCAAGTTCCTCGACCGCTGGTGTACGCGCACCATGCGCTCCCGCATCGAGCCGATGAAGAAGATGGCCCGCTCGCTACGCGAGCACCGCCAGCTGCTCCTGAACTGGTTCAAGGCCAGGAGCCTGGTTTCCCTGGGTGCTGTGGAGGGGCTCAACAACCGTTTGAAACTGACGCTCAGAAAGAGCTACGGATTTCGCACCTTCAAAGCGACCGAAATCGCGCTCTATCACACGCTCGGCGACCTTCCTGAGCCACCAATGACCCACAGATTCTGCTGAGGAGCCAAAAAATTGAAGTGCCATCGTTCAGAATTGACAGCCAATCGCTAGCCCGTCAGAAAATCATTGAAGGTTGGCGCGCGGTGACCGACCCTTCTGGACGTCGCCTGGACCTTCCATCCGAACGAGGATCGGCGTGGCACTCTTCAGAAGCGCGGCGCGTACGGCCCCCAGACCCGCGCCGCAACAACCGCCCAGACCCGGGACGCCGGATCCGCCGAACGCAGCGGCAGCAGCGCCACTGAACGCTGGCGTGCCAGCAGCACCGCTGGACCCAGTGGCACTCCAGCCACTGAACCCGACCGCTGCCAGTGCCATGGTGAGCGCGGCGCCGGATCCGTCCCCACCGCAGGATGCGCCCGGTGAGGTTCCGCCGGACTACGACGACGAGGACCTGGACATTCCGCTCACGGAAGACGACACCCCCGAACAGAGCTCGGCCTCACCGGATGAGCTGACGATCGGACTGCCGGCAACTCCTTCGCTCGCGCCGCCAGCGCTCCAGTCGGTCGCGCCGCTGTACACCCCGCGCTGGACCGCAGAGCGCGTGCTGCTCGGAGTCGCCTTCTGTGCCATCGTGGCGCTGGCGATCGCTCTCGCCGTGGTCATGACGAAGAGCGAGCCCGGCTCACTCACGGTCACCGTGCTCGACCCTGTCGGTGGCAACCTGGAAGAGGCGGTCGTGGCCGTCGACGGCGAGAAGCGATGCGCCCGTTCACCCTGCGTGGTGAGCGGCTTGTCCGAAGGCAAGCACGCCGTGAAAGTCTCCGCCGCCGGATTCGAGCAACTCACCGACCAGGAAACGGTGATGCAGCCTCGCCTGAGGACTCACCTGGCAATTCGGCTGGTGGGCAACCCGGCCACCGCACGCGCCGGCACCGTGACCAGCGCCCTGCCAGTCGAGCCTGCGCCTCCCAGCTCCGCGCAGGGCGCCGAGCCAGTGGACAGTGCGGCACCCCCGGATGGCTCGGCTGAGGCCGTCGCAACGCTCGATGCTCTCGCTGCGGAGAAGCAGGCGGCCGCCGCCGTACCCAAACGCGCGGCAGCGTCGCAGGAAACGTCGTCCTCGAAGAGTTGGGCCAGCTTGAAGGCGTCGAAGACGGTTTCGGCCACGACGGCCACGTCCACCAAAGCCTCGACATCGTCCACGTCCACCAAGAAGAAGACGACGAAGTCGAAGCCCAAGAAGAAGCTCCGGAAGATCAAGCTGCAGTAGTCGCCGGGGCGCTTCGCGCTTCTCGGCCGCCGTCCTGTGGTGGTTGGCGTCGCCACCGTTCCTTTCGCCGCTTCGCTCGGCCCAGGTCTGCCGGGGGCGTGCGCGTTCCGGCCTGAATGTTGCGCGCAATGGGGATCGCGGGCTCGACTCGACCGCCGACTGAGGCTTCGGGACGCATTTTGCCCGGACAACCACGGGGGCTCGGCGCCCGGCAAGGACCTTTGCCGCCATTTGCGCTACCTTGTAGATTGGGAATCCCTGATGAAAGGCCGAACCCTCGCCGGACGCTATCGCCTGGATCGCCAGCTGGGCCAGGGCGGTATGGGAGCGGTGTGGGCGGCCGAGCACCTGGAGTTGGGGACGCCGGCGGCGGTGAAGCTGATGGACCCCCGCATCGCGGACGATCAGGCAGCGCTCACGCGTTTCAAGCGCGAAGCGCAGTCCGCCGCGACGATCCGCAGTACGCACGTCGTGCAGATCCTCGACTACGGCGTCGACGATGGAACGCCCTTCATCGTCATGGAGCTGTTGGAGGGAGAAAGTCTGGAAGAACGCCTGAATCGTGTCGGGACGCTGACACCAGAAGCGACGGCCACCATCATGACGCAGGTGGCTCGCGCGGTGCACAAGGCCCACGAGATTGGCGTCGTGCATCGCGATCTGAAACCAGACAACATTTTTGTCGTGCAAGAAGACGAGGACGAAGTCACCAAAGTGCTGGACTTCGGCATCGCCAAGCAAACGGACGACGTCCTGGGTGGACCGAGCATGCAGACTCAAACCGGCGCCATGCTCGGCACGCCGGTGTACATGAGCCCGGAGCAAACCTCCGGAAAGTACCGCGTCGACCACCGCACCGACATCTGGGCCATGGGTGTCATCGCGTACGAGTGCATGACCGGACGGCTCCCGTTCGAGTCGGACCTTCTCGGCGGGTTGGTCCTGGCCATCTGTACCGAGGAGCCCCCTCCCCCCTCGAGCGTAGCCCCAGTTCCGCCTGGGTTCGACGAGTGGTTCGCCAAGGCCACCGCCAAAGTACCCGACGCTCGGTTTGCTTCCGTCCGCGAGGCGGCGAAGGAGCTGCGGCAGCTGTGTGCTCCCCGGGCGTCACGCGACTGGCTGGACAGCGTGTCGGATGTCAAGTTGCCCAGCCAGAGCGTCGCGGAGGCCATCCACGGGGTGTCTTCGGCGACCACTTCGCCCGCCCACCCGGTGAGCGCGTGGCCGATCCCACTGGTGCAGAATCGCCGCGGAAAGACGACGGCATCCACTCAGACCCAGCTGTCTCCGTCCACGGTCACGGTGCGCGGTCAGAACAGCACGGCGGGCGGCAAGCTGCTGTTGGGGATCGGTGCACTGCTGCTCATCGGCGCCGCCGTCGGCGCCGCCGTCCTCTGGAGCCGCGAATGGACGGCGGCCGGAGCGCCCGATGCCGCGGCATCGACGAGTACGGGGACGCGCCCCGGAAGCGCAACGGACCACGATCTCTCCGCTGGCCCCATACCGATCCCCACGGGCCCCCTCGTTCGCGGAACTGCTCCCCGAGTGTCTGCTGAATCCGTCGCTGAGCCAGCGCCATCGAGCAGCGCGAGTGCGGCACGCGGCGGCCGACCACGCACGGCACCCGCGAGCAGCGCTCCGCGGAAGCCAGCACGCACGGGCGGGACAGCGCCGCCGGCCCAAGAACCACCCCAAGGGCCCTAGCCGCCCACCGCTATTCGGCCGACAGCAAGGGACCCACGCAGACGGGGTATGCGTCGCAGGAGCGATCTTCTGCGCAGGCCGCAACGCTCGCCATGGTGCCCTCGGCCAGATCGCAGGGCAGGTTCGAGCACGCGGTCCTGGCGTAGATTCCCCCACACTCGCTCACTTGCAGAACGTAGGCCTCGCAGATCAAACGGCACTGTTCGGCCGGCACGTCCTCGTCACTGGCCTCCTCCCAGCACTCCTGGAACCCAGCACCACTCAGGTACTTCCTGCACCCCTGCTTCTCGATGCAACCAGCGAGCTCGGCCAGGCTGGCGTCGGATGCCGACTCGAGCCAGTCTTGGGCTAGGCAGTCTCTGACGCAGAGCCGGTGTTTCGTGTCTTCCCAACACCGATCGAACCCGTCACAAAGGGCATCACAGTACTGTTCAGGGGGCGAGTAGCTTTCGTCGATGCACGCCGGCACGCTCAGCAGGGCTGTCAGTAACGCAAGTGCTCCGATCGTCTTCATCACCATCTCCCGTGACCAGTGCCTGGGCGGGGCCTCGACGCCCGCTGACGCCGATAATACACGGTGGCGCCCGCATCGCAGCCGTCGATTCAGGGCCGACACCCGCTCGGGACCTGGATGCCGCGGCGGCACGAATCGATCACATCGACCGGTGAGTTCTCGGGTAAAGTGGAAAATCCGGTCTCTTTGGTCATCCGCGCAGCTGGACCAGCGCACCCCTGACGCTCGCCGGACGGTGCGCTCGCGAGGCCGCTCGGCCGCCGCCGAGCAAGAACAGTCAACCGATGACTACCCACGACGGGTCGGATCGGGTGAAGGGGCGGCCACGCCCCGCAGCGAATCGAGCCCGGATCAGCCTTCGCACGGCAGCACGCGCGCGATGCGGACGCTCGTGCTGGTGGTGCCGGGTGCCGGGTAGGCGACGCTGCCATCGGGAAAGCCCTTGAACGCCTGGTAGGGGTTGCCGGGCACGTCGATGACGACTTCGGAGCTGATCGCGCCGCCATCCGCAGCATCGCGCCGCCCGCCTCGTCCGCGGCGATGTCCTGGAAGCCGTGTACCGGAAGGCTGGTCGGCGTTCCGACGAGCTGATCGTCACAATCCAGTTGGCCGAAGTCCCTCAGAAGCCCGGGACTCCGCCTATCCGGATCGCGGACAAACTCCCATCGAGATACAGTCGCAATGGCCCCCTCTCGCGTATCACCATTTCTCTGCCAACTCGACCGTTGACCCGACACCTGCCGGTCCGTGACCCGCGGGCTCCGCCCGGACGTGCCAACCCGTGTCACTGGGTCTGCCGAGGCCGAACTACCGCGCTGCACCGCAGAGGCAGGTGAGCAAGACAGCACTGGCCAGCAACGCGGGGCAGAAGCGACACGAGAACACCGGTCGACGGCTGCGGCAATGAGAACGACGCGCGGCACCGGCGCAC
Source organism: uncultured Polyangiaceae bacterium (assembly GCA_964610275.1). GTDB lineage: Bacteria > Myxococcota_A > Polyangia > Polyangiales > Polyangiaceae > JAFGBI01. The sequence continues at coordinate 6,834 of CAZSVU010000388.1, forward strand.
ACAAACCGTCAAGGCTCGTGACCTGCCACATGCGGGGCGCACTCTTGCAGAAGTGTAGTTGCGCATCGGCTCCATCGCGTGTCACCGATCGTATGCTTTCTTCTGGATCGCCAATGCTGCGCTCACACTAGAGACGCAGAGTCGATCCGGTACCGCGCCAGGGGCTGAAACGAGGCGAAGCTTGCCGTCTCGATCGGAAGCTCCATCCGCGGACGAATCGTGCGCGGCTCGCTCACTCGTACCGTGGTCAATCAGCGTTCGTTGGACTACGTTGTCTTCTTGCGGCTCCCGACAGTATCGAGGAGCCAAGATTGCGGGGCTTTGTCATGGGCAGATCGAGATTCTCTGGCTGGCTCGTATTGTCGGGCTGCATCCTGGCAGCGGTGGCTTGCGGTGCCGAGGGCGAGAAGCAAACACCTGAATGCGACACTCCTGGGGTGAGTGAGCTGTGCGTGTGCTTCGATGGATCACAGGGCGTGCGAACCTGCAGCGACGACCAGACCTGGAGCGATTGCCAGTGCGGTCAGTACGCCACGGGCGGCGGTTACGGCGTCGGCGGCAGTCTCAGCAGTGGCGGCGCGTTCGTCGGCACTGGCGGTGACTTCGCTGGCACTGGCGGTGACTTCGTCGGCTCGGGCGGTGCGTTTGGCGTCGGCGGCGCAGTGATCGGCGTCGGTGGCGCAGTAGTCGGCTCCGGTGGCGCAGTGGTCGGCTCCGGTGGCGCAGTGGTCGGCTCCGGTGGCGCAGTGGTCGGCTCTGGTGGCGCGGTGGTCGGCTCCGGTGGCGCAGTGGTCGGCTCCGGTGGCGCAGTGGTCGGCTCCGGTGGCGACTTTGGCGTTGGCGGCGATCAAGGCGTCGGTGGCGACCAGGGCGTCGGTGGCGACCAGGGTGTCGGTGGCGACCAGGGTGTCGGTGGCGACCAGGGTG
>CAZSVU010000389.1:0-7758 GCA_964610275.1 uncultured Polyangiaceae bacterium
GCCCATGAATGAGCGCCGGTCCTTCCGCTTGCAGATGGTCGCGTTTGCCTTGGTTACCGCGGCGCTGTTGATCGCTCAGATCGTGCTCTCCCGCCTGTTCACTGCGACGGTCGGCTACTACTACGCGTTCATGCTCGTGTCCCTGGCCATGCTCGGTCTGGGTTCAGGCGCCCTCATCGTTCAGCGGGCCCCACGGTTCTTCTCCCGCGAGCGACTCGGCACCCACGCCGGAGTGCTGTGCCTCGTCATGGGCCTGGGTGCCATCGGCGGCACGTTTGGGGTGCTGGCAGCGTATCCACGACTCGCGCATTCTGAAGGCCTGTGGACCCTGGGGGCACTCTTCTGGTGTCTGTTCCCCTTTTTCCTGGCGGGTGGCACCGTGGTTTCGCTGGTTCTGTACCACGCCCGCGAGCGCTTCCACGTGGTGTACGCCATCGACCTGGGCTCCGCGGCCGTCGGTTGTGTGATCGCGCTGGTCGCGTTGGCCACCCTGAGCCCCGTCGTCGGGATGCTGACGCTGGTCACGGTACTGCCGCTGTTCGCCGGAGCGCTCTTCGCCTTTGCCTTTCGGCGCACTCGGCTCGGCCTGGTCTGCGCCGGAGTGTCTCTCTGCGCCATGTGCGTCGCGGTGGTCGCGGCACGGGCACCGAGCGTGTCCGATCCGCGGCACCTCCACGGTCTGCAGCGCGAGCAGGTCCTGTCGCGCTGGAACTCGTTCTCGAACGTCCGGGTCTACGAAGGGCGTTTCTTCACCTGGTCGCTCAGTGAGGCGTACACCGGGCCGCAGTACCGGATGCGGGACCTGTTGATCGACGGCGTGGGCGGAACCGAGATCGTCGAGTTCGACGGCAATCCCGAGACGCTGAAGTCATACGACTACCTCGACTGGGACATGACCGCGCTGGGGCAAACCCTGGCGCCCGCCGCCCAGCGGCAGCTAATCATCGGCCCGGGTGGTGGCGTGGACATCCTGCAAGCGCACCGGCGGGGGCGGCGAGATATCACCGCCGTCGAAATCAACGGTCTGGTCGAGCAAGTCGTCAATGAGGACCTGCGCGACTTCTCGGGACAACCCTATCGCCTGCCCGGCGTGCGCGTCAGCATCGAGAACGGCCGCACCTTCGTTCGGCGGACCACCGAGACCTGGGGCCTCATCACGCTCACCTGGGTGGATACGGGGGGAAGCGCCACGGCCATGGCGTTCAGCGAGAACTACCTCTACACCGTCGAAGCGTATCGGGACTTCCTCGAGCGGCTGGAGCCTGACGGCTATCTCGCATTCATGCGTGCGCTCGGTCACGGTGAACAGGTCAAGGTCGACGGCATGCGAGGCATCGCCGTGGCCTACGAGGCATTGCGTTCTCTGGGCGTCAGCGAACCGGGCCAGCACATGATCGTGGTCGGCGCGTCCAGCCCGTACTTCGGCCACCGCGCCATGTGCTACGTGCTGGTCAAGAAGTCGCCCTTCACGCGCGGAGAGCTCGACCAAGCTCGCCATTTCATCGAGACCCGTCGCTATCAAGCGCTCTGGCTTCCCGACTCCCCGCCTGCTCCGGCGAGCATGCCGCCACCGTTCGTCTGGTTCGCCCCGACCATCCAGCAAGTGATCACCGCGGACGATCGAGCGGCGCTGGTCCGGGACGCCGCCTTCGACATCATGCCCACCACCGACGACAACCCGTTCTACTTCGCCGAGCGCGCTGGCCCGAAGCGCGAGGCGGGCAAGGCGGTGAGTAACCTCTCGGGCTACCTTCTGGTGCTGCTGGCGCTGGTGGTCCCATTTCTGGGCATTCCCTTGCTGCCCATGCTTCGCAAGACGGCACGACTCGGAGCACCCGGGGGAGCCGCCATTGGCTACTTCGCGCTGCTCGGGATTGCCTTCATGTTGGTGGAGATCGAGTTCTTCCACGTGTTCGCCATGGTGCTGGGCAGCCCCACCTACGCCGTGGGTGTGGTCCTCGCGAGCCTGCTGGTGTCGAGCGGCTTGGGCAGCCTTCAGGGCAAGCGCCTGTCTCGGGCTTCCCCCGCCTGGCTGGCAGCCGCGTTCGCGGCTCTGATCGGGACGCTGGTGCTGTTCGCGTTCACCAAGGACCTGATTGCGAGCGTCGTGATCGGCTGGCCCTTCTGGTTGCGAGTCGTGGGCTCGGTCCTGGCGATCGGGCCCATGGCGTTCTTGATGGGTCTGCCCATGTCCACGGGCATGAGCCTGGTTCAGCACCGCCCCGACGTCATGCTCTGGGGCTGGGCTCTGAATGGCGCCCTGAGCGTGGTGTCGACGGTGGCGGCGATCGACCTCGCCATTCACCACGGCATTGCCGCAACGTTCTTCGCGGGCACGGCCTGCTACCTGCTGGCCGCGCTCTTGATACAGGTGTTCCGACGACGCCAGGTGGCCGCAGTTGGAGAGACCGGCGCCGCATAGACGGCGCCAGCCCGTCTACATCGCGTCGATGATGGAGTTGAAGGTCACGCTGGGTCGCATTTGCTTCTCGGTCAGGACAGGATCGGGAAGGTAGTACCCACCGATGTCCACCGGTCGCCCCTGGGCTGCAAGCATCTCCGCGGCGATCTTCTCCTCGTTCGCTTCCAGCTGCTTGGCCACCGGAGCATACCGCTCACGCATGGCGGCATCCTCGGTCTGAACCGCCAATGCCTGCGCCCAGTACATCGCGAGGTAGAACGTACTCCCGCGGTTGTCGAGCTCGTTGACCTTCCGGGACGGTGACCGAGCGTTCTCCAGATACGTGGCGATGGCCTGATCGAGCGTGTTGGCGAAGATCGTGGCCTTCTGGTTCTTGTTGTTCGCAGCGATCAGCTCGAGGGAGGGCACCAGCGCGCAGTACTCGCCCAGGGAGTCCCACCTGAGGTGCCCTTCCTTGAGAAACTGCTGGACGTGCTTGGGCGCCGAGCCCCCGGCGCCAGTCTCGAACAGCCCTCCACCGTTCATCAGGGGTACGATCGAGAGCATGCGTGCGCTGGTGCCGAGTTCCAGGATGGGGAAGAGGTCGGTCAGATAGTCGCGCAAGACGTTGCCGGTCACGGATATCGTGTTCTCACCACGCCGAATCCTCTCCAAGGAAAACTTCATGGCCTCCTGCGGCGTCATGATCCGGATATCCAGGCCGGTGGTGTCGTGGTTGGGCAGATACGCCTTCACCTTCTTGATGATCTCGGCATCGTGCGCGCGCGCCTCGTCCAGCCAGAAGATGGCCGGAGAGCCGCTGGCGCGGGCTCGGTTCACCGCCAGCTTCACCCAATCCTGAATGGGGGCATCCTTGACCTGGCAGGCTCTGAAGATGTCACCGGGCTCGACGGTCTGCTCCAGCAGGGTGGCCCCGGAACCGTCGACAACGCGGATCCTGCCCGCAGCGGGCGCTTCGAAAGTTTTGTCGTGAGATCCGTACTCCTCTGCCTTCTGAGCCATCAGGCCGACATTGGCGACACTGCCCATGGTCGAAGGATCAAACTGCCCCTTGGTCTGCGCGTCGGCCAGAATCTCCTGGTACATGGTCGCGTAGCACCGGTCGGGCACCATGGCGATGGTATCCTGCAGCTCGTCGTTCAGGTTCCACATCTTGCCGCCGTCTCGAACCACGTTGGGCATGGACGCGTCGACGATGATGTTGTTGGGGACGTGCAGGTTGGTGATGCCCTTGCGAGAATCGACCATCGCCAGAGCAGGGCGCTTCTCGTAGACCGCGTTGATGTCCGCTTCGATCTCGGCCTTCTTCTCGGCGGGAAGGCGTTCGAGCTTCTCGAGCACGTCCGCCAGGCCGTTGTTCACGTTCGCGCCGACTTGTCTGAGCACGTCCGCGTGCTTCTCGAGCGCCTCCTGGTAGTAGACCGACACGCAGTGGCCGAACATGATGGGGTCGGAGACCTTCATCATGGTGGCCTTGAGGTGGAGCGACAGCAGCACGCCCTTCTGCTTGGCCTCCTCAATGCTCTCGGCATAGAATTTCCGTAGCGCCGCCACGTTCATCACCGTCGCGTCGAGGACCTCGCCCTGCTGCAGGGCGAGTCCATCCCGCAGCACGGTCGCAGCCCCCCCACTCTTGGGAACGAATTCGATCTTGGTCGTGCACGCCTTGGTCAAGGTGGTCGACTTCTCGCTCTCGTAGAAATCCTTGGCGCTCATGTGGGCCACGCGCGACTGGGAGCCGCTCGTGGGCCAGGGCCGCATCATCTTGTGCGGGTTCTTCTGAGCGAACTTCTTCACCGAAGCAGCTGGCCTCCGGTCCGAGTTGCCCTCGCGCAACACCGGGTTCACGGCAGAGCCGAGTACCTTGGCAAACCGCTTCTGGAGCGCCTTCTCCTCCTCCGTCTTGGGCTCCTCCGGGTACTCGGGAATGTCATACCCCTTGCTCCGGAGCTCCTTGATGGCAGCCTGCAGCTGGGGAAGCGACGCGCTGATATTGGGCAGCTTGATGATGTTGCCTTCTGGCGTCTTGGCGAGCGCACCCAGCTCCGCCAAGCAGTCCGGGATCTTCTGCCCCTCGGTCAGGTTGTCCGGGAAGTTGGCGATGATCCGACCGACGAGAGAGATGTCCTTGGTTTCGACCTCGATCCCCGACCCCTTCAGGTAGGCCTGGACGATGGGGAGCAGCGCGTAAGTTGCCAGTGCGGGGGCTTCATCAATCTTCGTCCAGGTGATCTTCGACGCGGTCATGTTCTCTCCTCGGGGTTGCACTGCTCGGCAGCCAGAAATCCAGCTTGGAGTCCGGCCGCCTGGCGCGGGTCGTTCGGGCGTTTTACACCCTTCAACTCGTCGGTGTAATCACCAAGCGTGGGATCCTGCGACCCTCTGACCGGCGATCGACCGATGCTCGGCCACGAGTGCAGGTGGTTCGCCAAAAATCACACTGGCTGAATTCTGACCATGAGGGTCGTCGCTGCTTCCGCGCACTGCTGAACAGCCGTTCTTAGCGGGCACTGCCACGCTTCCTGGCTGCTCAGCGTGAGCCCATGGCAGGCACGGCTCGGCCTCGTTCGTCGCCCTCGAGCGCGCGCACGGCGCCGGTGCCGAGAACGAGCTCGCACACCAGGTCGTATGAGGGCGAATGCGCCCAGACCGCCGTCACAGCCTCGGCGGGCTTCTGACCCATGTGAAACGGCAGCTCGACCAGGACGGGCAATGGTGCCAGCTTGCCGGCGCGCGCCAGCTCCCTCCGAATCGAGCACGCGAGCAATGTAGGGGCAGCGCGCCTCCAACGTGCGCGAGTGCATGCCTTGATTGCTGCAGAGACTGATCCAGTAGCTCCCGCCGCCGAGCAACTTGCACCCCTCGACGGTGGCGCGGGCAGGCTTGACCAGCAGCAAGCAGGCCAGCATGAGCAGCCACCCCAGTGAGCGCGTCGCCCCGTGCTTCACGCCACCCGCAACGCTCGACGAAGCAGGGCAATTCCGGTCGCGCTGGTCGCGGTGTGCGGTACGGCCCGCCCCTGCTAGACTAGCCTCGGAGGTCGTCGCTTGAGGGGATCCGCAGGAGTGCTCGCGCTGGTGGCGCTGACGGCCGGCGCCCTGCTCGAGCCGGGGTGTGGCGGCCGCGTGAGCGAGAGTAGCTCGCGTGCGAGTTCACAATCGGACGGTACGGGCGACTCAGGGGGAACTCAGAGCGCCGGGGGCGCATCGACAGGCGCGGCCGGCTCGGGAGGGGACCAGAGCAGTGGTGAGGCGGGTGCTCCAGTGGGGACCGGAGGAGGCAGCAGCACCGTGCCGTGCAACGGCGCGGGGCCCTATCACCGCTGCCACGGACTGCCCGTGGACTGGTCGAACGCTGCAGGCGCCTACAATCAGGCCTGCACTGGAGAGGCGCACGAGGCGGAGTTCCTTCCCAGCGACTTCTTCATCCTGCTGGACCGCTCCGCCAGCATGCAACTCGACCTGCCGGGCAACCCTCCCGGCTCGCCGTCCTTCGGGGAGTCGCGCTGGGACGGCGTCCGGGCGGGACTGCAACCAGTCGTGGAAGGCGGCGTGCTCTGGTACGCGGGCATGGCGCTCCATGCGTTCGGGTACGACGCTTCGAGAAGCGAGGAGCTCAATTGCGATCCGGCCAGCTACTTCCAGCCAGTGGTGCCCACTGGGCAATTGCCGGAAGTCGGCCCTGACATCCTGGCAGCGGTGGAAGAACTCACGCCGCAGCTCGGGGGACCGGCTCCGACACTCCCCGCACTGCAGGGTGTCATCCCGTACGCTTCCCAATGGGCGACAGAAGACCACCGTGCACCCAGACTCGTACTCGTGACCGGCTCGCTGCCGACGCAGTGCCAGGAGACCAACTCGGTCGAGCAACTCGCAGCGGAGGCGGCCCGCGGCTTGGTCGAGGCTGGGGTGCTGACTTACGTCGTGGGCGTCGGACAGCGACTTGACGACTTGCACGCGGTCGCGGATGCGGGCGGCACGTGCGAAGCCTTCCTGATCGAAGAGGGCGAGATCGGGCCACAGCTGAGCGAAGCGTTGCGGCTCATCCCGTTTCACTTCATCAGCCCACTTGGCTGTGAGCTCGAGATCCATGAGCCCCTGGATCCGACGCAAGCAATCGATCCAGAAAGGACCCTGGTGGTCTACACTCCACCCAACGGACCGCCCGAGATGATCCCGCCACTGGAAAGCCTGGATCTCTGCCCCCAGAGCCCCCACGGAGGCTGGGCGTACGACAGCAATGTCAATCCGGACATGGTCGTTCTCTGCCCCTGCACCTGCAACAGCCTCAGCGCAGGACGACTGGAGGTCCTCTACTACTGTGAACCGCGCGTGTTTGACTGACAGCGCCTCCGATGGAGTTCTTCAGCCCGCGGGTCCCGCTCTCGACTCCGAAACGGGCCGACTCGGAGGTCGCCTGTGGATGGTGGGCGAACACAAACGTCAGACCACCCCTCGGACCCGCAACCGGAGTCGAGTTCGCGCCCCTGCCGCAGTTGCTGTATGCTCTGCTTCGTGAGCCCGACAGTCTTCCGCGAGGGGCGCTACCGATTCTTCTTCTTCTCCCGAGAAGAACTTCTCCCGAGAAGAACCTCGCGTCCACATCCACGTCGTGTCGCCGGACGGCGAGGCCAAGTTCTGGATCGAGCCCACCATCTCGCTCGCCACATTCGAAGGACTGAGCCCCAAACAGCTCAGGAAGTTGCAGTCCATCGTCGAGGAACATCAGCGTGAAATCCAACAAGCTTGGAAGCGCCACTTCGGGCGCTGAGGTCGTCCACGTTTCCAGTCATGGGTTCTGGGTTTTCCTGGAAGCCCAGGCTCGCGAGCTGTTCCTCCCCTTCCGAGAGTTTCCCTGGTTCACCCATGCGTCCATCCACGAGCTATCCCAAATCGAGTTGGAGCGGGGCCACATCATCAGATGGCCGGTACTCGACGTCGACCTCGACATCGAACGCATCGAGCATCCGGAACGGTACCCGCTGATCGCGCGTGGTTCTGGGTCGCGCGCCCGCCCGTCACCCCGCGCGCCGCGCCCCGCGAAACGGGCCGAGTCCAGCGCTCGTCCGTCGGGTAGGACGAAGCGTCGCCGAGCGCAGGACAAGAGTTCGTCGACTCGCTGAGCGCAACGCGTGCTCCGGCGGGACGGGTGCTCGGGGCACTGGTTCACCCCGGCTGCCCGCGCGATGCCTTCGGATAAGATGCGCGCGCCGTCGGTGGTGCGCTTGGTTTCGCATAACACAAAACGCGCTCCCTGGTAGAGTGTTGGGATCGCGTTTTGGTAGCCGTTTTCGGCCAAACCGCACATCGGGTGCCCGCCAACCGCCATCACCTGCG
>CAZSVU010000390.1:0-5951 GCA_964610275.1 uncultured Polyangiaceae bacterium
CGCCTGAAAGATCGACGGGCGCGGCTCGGGTGGCGGACGCGCGACTCGCGTTCGGGTAATTGGTGCCGGGGCTGTCCGAGAGGGTGCCGCCTTCGGGTCCCCAGGTCCCCACCAGGTTCCAGCCCGACGTGTCGTCCAGTGGATCGCTGAGCACTGGATCAGTTGGGTCGGGGTGATGCACATCGACCACTACGTCGTCGATGTACCAGCCGTCGTATTGGCGAAGCAGGTCCTCGTACTTGAATGCGTCACTCGAGAGCCGGAATCGGATTTGCACCTTCTCGGCTCCCTCGCCCAGGTAGAGCGAAACCCAGTGCCAGTCGAGGTTCGTCCCCAGCACTCGATAGATCTCGGTGAAGCCGCCCCAGGTGGTCCCGTTGTGCGTCCGGAACTCGACCCGACCCAGGTCCTGGGGAACGCCGTCCGCATCTGGCCCCTCGATGTCGTACGCCTGCCAGAACGAGAGCCGGGTGGGCGCCCCGCTCACAGTGATCTCCGGAGAATCGACCCACCGACTGACGTTGGCAGGATAGTTGCCGCCGGGGCTATCGGTCCACGCCGTGGTTCCGGAGTGGGCCTTTTCCGTGGACTGCTCCCAGTCAGGATCGTTCCAAGGATAGGACACGGCATCCCAGCCAGCGATCCCCGACTCGAAATCGTCGTAGTAGAACGGCGACGCGGTGGTCGCGGTGACGGTGGACGACTCGGCGCTCGCGTTGCCCGCGTTGTCCACCACGGTCATGCCGAAGGTGTATTCGGAGCCGGGCAGCAGTCCGCGCACGGTGAAGTAGTCGGTCGTTTCAGGATCGCTGGGAGTCCAGATCCCCGGCGCGCGCGTCCCGTTCGCGAAGTCCAGCGAGCTGCCCGCCTGGTAGCGGACGTCATAGTAGTTCGCTCGGCCCACGCTCCCGTCGTCACCGGTGGCCACGCACCTGAGCGTGATCGAGTCCACGCCCACATTCACGAGTTCGAGGGACGACCCCACGCTGTCCGGCGGTGTGGTGTCCTCTTCCAGGAGGTTCAGCAGGTTCAGGTGGCCCTCGGTGGCGCTCGAACCGCCGAGCGACGCCCAGCGCTGGGCGCGCGTGAGGACCCGGTCCTTGACCGCGGCCGCCTGCTGAGCAGGGGTCATCGTGTCCCAATCCGGCCAGAGCTGAGCCCCGAGCCCGTAGACCAGGGCCACCGCTCCAGATACCGCGGGGCTGGCCATGCTGGTCCCGCTCCAACCGTAGCAGTACGCCGAGGGGCAGTAGGCGATTTGGTAGGAGTCGGAGGGCACCCCGGAGTAGAGGCCACGCGTGGTCGAAATGATCTCGTCGCCTGGCGCGGCGATGTCTACCGTGGTGCGGCCGTAGTTGGTGAAGTCGGCGAGATCCATCCACGCCGTGGACGCGGCCACCGAAATGACGTTGTCCACCTCGTAGCTCGAGGGGTAGTGCGCCAGGCCGTCGTTGTCCGTCCCGCTGTTCCCCGCCGCCGCCACGAACACGACCCCCGCATTCCGCGCCGCCTCGATGGCACTCTGCATGGCGGCGTCGTAGCCCCCTCCTCCCCAGCTGTTGTTCATGACCAGGGCGCCATTGTTGACGGCGTAGACCACCGCATCGATGGCGGCTGCGGTGCTCCCGCTCCCGTTCGCCCCCAGGAACCTGAGCGGCATGATCCGAGCGTTGGTCGCAGTCCCAAAGATACCGGCCGAGTTGTTCCCCATCGCCCCGATCACGCCCGCCACGTGTGTGCCGTGGTGGTTCTCGTCCATCGGGTCGTTGTCCTCGTTGTCGAGGCAGTAGCCTTCCGCGTCGGCGGCGCCGCAAAAATCCCAGCCGTGCATGTCGTTGCGGTAGCCGTTGCCGTCGTCGTCACCCCCGCTGGGGGTTTCGTCTTCATTGGTCCAGATGATGGGCGCCAGATCGGGATGCGTGTAGTCGACCCCGGAATCGATGACGGCCACCACGATGGTGCTCGGCGTGGTGCCAGCGGCCCCGAGGGCATCGTATGCAGCCAGCGTGGCGGTGTCGGCGCCGGCCACACGCGGGTCGGGACCGTAGATCCCTGAAAGCGAATCAAACGGAGTGTTGTCGCCGAGGTTCTGGTGGCCCCACTGGAGATCCACGTACGGGTCATCCGGAACCGTGTCGGCGTGGTAGATGAAGTTCGGCTGCGCGGCTTCCACCGAGGGATCCTGGAGCAGATCCTGCACGTGCTCTTCGACGCTCTTGGCTGCGCTGACGCCCACGCGATAGATGCGGTTCACGCGCGCCCCCGGCTGGCGGCGCAGGTGAAAGCGCTTGCCCAACCGGTGGCCCCGTTGCGACATCCGCTGTCGACGCTCGGGCTCGGAAACGTTCGGCTTGAACGTCACCAGCACCTCGTTCGGCCGGTACCTGGCGGCCGCGGGCGGAACGTTCGGCAACCCGGTGGGCAACCGCTGAGCGTTCAGCGCTACCCTGCCCCCGGAGCTCGCCGCGCCTGCCAGCGCCTGCGCGCTGGTTCCCTGCGCCGTGAGAGCCCCCTCGGTCTCCCCTGGTGGCTCATCCTGCGCACCGCAACCAAGGACCAGAACGTATGCGGCTAGCGAGCAGCAGCCCAGGACAAGACTCCGCATTGCACCTTTCCCCACGATCCGGGCAGCCCCACTCGGACGGCTCAGTGTGCGCAATAGGAAGCCCGGGCGCCAACGTCAATGCTCGTCTCAGAAGTGCCAGGAACCCCGTCAAATTGGGCGATCCGCTGCCACTGGCACATGGCGCTGGCAACGCAACCGGCAATCCATCGATCACCCCCAGGGGTGGCCCGTCTGGCTGCTAGTGCGGATACAGCACTTCCAGAGCGCTGATTTTAGCGTGTTGGAATCCAGGAGGGTGGGAACGGGACGGCAACGCGCGGCAAGGGGGGAAAGGAGGGCGGAGGGGTAGCAGCAGGGGGGCGGCGTGGTACGGCTGGGGGGAAGCAGAAAATCTACTGCTCTGTTAAGCGGACCCCGAGCTGGCGCTCGGGGCCCGTGTCCCGGTCACATCCAGCGACGGCGACGGCGGGTCAGGGCGAGTGCCGCCAGCGCTCCCAGGAGCCAGGTTTCCGGAGCGGAGCGTCCACCGTTGGTACGACATCCGCAGCCGCCTTCGGTGGAGTGCCCAGGCAGACTGGTGCCGGCGATATCGGTCCCGGGCCGACTGGTGCCGGCGCTTCCGGCTGCGCCGACCGCCCCCGCCGTGCCGCCGGTGTCGGGCTGTTCGAGCTGGCAGGTCGCCGAGCACCCGTCCCCGGCAATGGTGTTGCCGTCATCGCAAGCCTCGTCCACTCCCGGGTCGACCACGCTGTTGCCGCAGGTCTCGTCCGAGCTGCAAAGCGCGTTACAGCCGTCGCCATCGACGCTATTGCCGTCGTCACAGGTTTCTCCTGCGTCCAGGACCCCGTCCCCGCAGGTTGGCAGCGCACTGCTCGCTTGGCAGCCGTCGCCATCGACCAGATTGCCGTCGTCACAGGCTTCTCCCACGGCCGCATCGAGGATGCCGTTGCCACACGTCTCGTCGGACCAGCAATCCGCGGAGCACCCGTCGCCGTTATCCGTGTTTCCGTCACCGTTGGTTGAGTTTTGTGCGGTTCCGTCACCTCGGCCAACGTGCTGCGCTCGGGGGCGGTATCTCGGGGTCGAAGGGGTAGCAGCCGGTGCGCGGCGTGGGGGGCCCCGAGGGATGGAGTAGAGATACTGCTCTTCCAAGCGGACCCCGACCTGGCGTTCGGGGTCGGGCCACGAGATCCTATGGTCGGCTCTGCCAGGCTACGGCAGGGGTGGCCCCTGCCCTCGCCGGCCACTCCATAACGCAACCACCAGCAACACCTCGGCTCTTTGGGTGAAGTACACGTGGTGGCCGGTCTTGGGCAGGAGCATCCGCCGGATCTTCTTCGCCTCGTCGTAGTTGACCCCCAGGGTCGGCACGTCCTTCAGCAGTCCAAGGGCGTGCTCCAGCTCCTGAGTGAACAGGTCGGGTGCAGTCGGGCGATGCTCACGCCACCACGAGTCGATGGCGGACACCTGGGCCTCTGCCTCATCGGCAAGCTCGACCCTCACCGGCCTCGGGCTCGCAACTTCTCAAGTACTTGCTCGGCGGGCACGGTCCGCCCCGCCTCGATGTCCGCCAGTCCACGGTCGAGGGCTGCGTGCAGCCTGGCCCGTTCCTCATCATCCAGGTCATCGGTCCCGTCGTCCAAAGGGACTTCGACGGGCACTAGATTGACAACCTCGCCTTCGGGGAGGTCAGTGGGCTCGTCCAGAATGAGTCGGCCGTTCTTGACGACGGCGCGCAACGGTTCAGCCTTCACGGGTTGCACAGCTCCCATAGTCTAATCCCCCTCGGGCTCGTCCGCTAGCGGGGCCCATTGCGTCCTGGCGTGCTGGTGCACCGCAGCCCCAGCTCCGGAACGGCTTGCAACAGCTGCAGCACGAGCGCGGGGTGCTCTCGAAGTAGCTCGACCAGTGCCTGATGCGCGACCGATGGCATGCTCGAGAATGCGCATCGGTCGGCGTGGTATCGATTTGCGCAAAATCTTCCCGCGGTGGGGGGGCGAACGCGCGCATGATTTCGATGTTGACGTCCACTGCGCGAGGGCTCCGGAGCACGCTGGAAAGCATGGCTACGCCCTGCTCGGTGAACGCGTAGGGCAGATAGCGGCGGTCGGGTGCGGGTGACCAGAAGCGACTGCACCGCGCTACTCGTTCGGCCAACGGCGGTCTTGGCGGAGTGTCGCAAGAAGGCGTTCGAGTCCGTCTGCCTGGAGTGAGTCGATCTCGGCCTGCCGCCGCGCATCGACTTCGATCCCCAGCAGCTCGCACGCGGTTAGCACGGCTTGGCGGAGGCCACTGGCTTCGCCGGCTCGTTCGCCTTCTGCTCGACCTTCTGCTCGACCTTCTGCTCGACCTTCCTGTCGAGCCAGCCCCTCCTGGCGACGGGTCTCCCAGAGTGCGAGCTCGCGCCGGCGGGCCAGCTCTTGGGCTTCGGGGTCTCCGGACAGAACCTCCAGTGCGTTCTTCGCCTTCTCGAAAATCGGATCGGTCATGGCCAGCTCCTGCAGTTCCTGCTCGGTCCGTGCTGTCAGAAACCGCCCCCAGTTTACCACTTGATGTGCCCCCACGCGCCGCTCCTCGGCGGGGCATTGGCCGGCACAGCGTCAGCGCGGACAGAAATGCCGCCTGCGGCGCGGCGACCTCCCCCTAATCTGTGCTCGCACGCTTCGCGTGCTCCGCGCAGATGGAGGAGGTGCGTCTTGGCGGGAGGAGCCTTCTGGCGAGGCGGGTGGGGTGATGGTGGCTTGGCACGTGTGAGTGCGGCGCACGCATGCACTGTCTCGCCACACTCGGAGATCGCCGCGCCGTCATTGTGGCGTCGGCTCCTCCTGGCCCCGCCTCGTGCGCGGGCCTGGCTGGGGCGAGGCCCGCACCCCAGGCGGGCCCAGGAGAAGCACTTGTCAGTCCATCAGGATCGTCACTCTCTTCGTCGCACCGAGCTTCTGGCCGCGCGAGCGCGCGGGATGAGATGTGCGCCCACGCCTTCGGAGCAGCGGCTGTTCGAGGCGCTGCGAGGGCGGCGGCTCGGCGTGCAGTTTAGGCGGCAGGTACCGCTGCTCGGGAAGTACGTCGTCGATCTTCTCGCGCCCGCGCTGAAGGTCGTGGTGGAGGTCGATGGTGCGTACCATGCGAGGCGCGCCAAGGCGGATGCGCGCCGGGATGCGGCATTGCGGAAGGCCGGCTATCGCGTGGTACGCGTGAGCGCGGATGTGGTGATGCGCGAGCTCGGTACCGCGCTGGAGGAGGTGCGTGATGTGCTGGAGCGCGCTACTCGTTCGGCCAGGAGCGATTCTGCCGGAGGCTCGTGAGCAGGCGTTCGAGGCCGTCGGCGTCGAGTGAGTCGATCTCGGCCTGCCGCCGCGCATCGACTTCGATCCCCAGCAGCTCG
>CAZSVU010000390.1:6051-7730 GCA_964610275.1 uncultured Polyangiaceae bacterium
TCCTGCAGTTCCTGCTCGGTCCGTGCTGTCAGAAACCGCCCCCAGTTTACCACTTCTGGGTCCCGCCGCCCGGCCAAGCGTGGGGGCAACTTGGGAAGCTCGAGCGTGTGCAGCTCCAGCTCCGGTGAGAACAGTGCCTGATCGTGCACCTCCAGAACGCGGAAGGTCGAGTGGTACCGCGTGCCCGGCAACTCTCGGTGCTTGGCAATGAGGATGCTGACGCAGGCCGACAGGTCGGTGAACTTGCCCCCCTTCTCGAGCTGCCCGCGGAACATCCCCGCCCAGTAGTAAAGCACGCGCGGCAGCAGGCTGCGCTGCTCGCGGCTTTGCATCTCCACCTCCACGCGCCGACCGTCTTGCAGCTTGACCAACACGTCGACCACGGCGCCGCGCTCGCTGACGAGCTGCTTGGGAAGGTTGGGGTTGAGCACGGTCACGTCACCGATGGGGACGCGCGGCTGCAACACGGTCGTCAGTAGGGGAACCAGGAGGTCGCGGTTGTTGCTGCTGCCGAAGAGCAGCGCGAACACGACGTCGAGGGTGGGATCGAGCAGGGAAGGCATGGGGCATGCGGCGCCGCAGAGCCGGTGCAGCAGAGAGCATGCCAAGTCCGTTCTTCGGCGGCTTCCCGCGGATCCGCTGCCTGGTGGAGTGGCGAACCAGGTGGCCGCCGGCGGCGGGCGCCACACCAGCGACACCCGGCCCTTCCCCAGTTGAGCATGCCTCGCGGTGGTCCCACGGAGCTCGCCTCCGAGCAGCCTTGCTCAGCCATGCGCTGCTCCTGATGGGAAGCAAAAAAGATACTGCTCTTCCAAGCGGACCCCGAGCTGCGTTCGGGGTCGGCACGACAGCACATCGGATTCGACCGAGTCCGTCCTGCCACGTTTCGCTCTGCCGCCACACCAGGCGCAGCGAATGCAAAGCAGCGCACAACAGGACTCGGACCGACCGAACCCGTCGCCGCGGACAGAAGCGCAGGCCGACCTCCTCGCCCGCTCGGTCGACGACCTGCTGCTCTCGACACGGGCATCCACCGTTCTGGATCGGCTCGAGGTGTCCACGCTCGGCGATCTGGTCCACTTCACGCGCAAGGAGCTGGCGACGACCTGGCGAGGCTGTGGACGACACACGGTCGACGAAATCGTCCGGGCGCTGGCTCGTTTCGACCTCAGACTATTGGAGCCCCCGGAAGATGTCGTCGGTCCAGACCGGCGGGAACGTCGCAGCGTCACACCACAGGACGTCGATGCGTGTGCCACAGCCGTTTCCGAGCTCGACATCCCGCACCACACCGTCAAAGTCCTTTGGGAGAACGGGATCAGAACGGTGGGCGTGCTGGTCCAGCGATCACAGCCGGAGCTGATGGAGCTGCGCGGCCTGGGTGCGAGGTCGATCCGGGTAGTCGAGGCATGTCTCGGCGAGCTGGGGCTCGAGCTCCGCATGCAGGTCTCGGACACCGTTCGGCAGCTTCTCGACGGGCCAGACAAAGTCCGCCGCGTCACGATCGAGGATGACATCGCCACACTGCTGTTGCGACTAGCTCCACGCAGCGGACCCAACCCGAATCGACCCCAGGTGTTCAGGGAAGCACGCGCTGCTTCCTCCGGGATCGGCCCTCCCGCTGCTTCCGCTGCCGCAGCTCGTCCGCGTAGATCTGAGGCATCACGAACTCCAGTGTG
>CAZSVU010000391.1:0-6326 GCA_964610275.1 uncultured Polyangiaceae bacterium
CCCTCTTCCTGCGCGCTCGCCATCTCGGCGAGGTTGCGGACCTGGAAGTCGTCCGGCGCGCCGCCCCGGAGTTGGTGCCGCTCGCGCAGCAGCGCCGTGATCTCGTTCTGCGCCGCCGTCGTGCCGAGCGAAGGATCGGCGCCCACGAACACGCTGCCGGAAACGAACTGCTGCAGTCCGCCCTGGATCTTGGCCTGGAACGTCGATACCGGGACGAAAGCGACGTCGTCGTAGTCCTGCCCTTGCGCCGACTGGCCCTTGGCGGCCGCCACTCCCACCACCACGAACGGCGTGTTGTTGATGCGGACCGTCTGCCCGATCGGGTCCACGTCGGGGGTGAACAGGTTGTCGGCGGCGGTCTTGCCGAGCACCACCACCTTGCCGCCGCCGTCGACGTCGCTCTGGTTGAACAGGGCACCGCTGCTCGCAGGCCAGTTGCGGATGAGGAAGTAGTCGGGAGTCGTGCCCGTGATCCGGGTGGACCAATTCTGCTGATCGCTGACGAGCTGTGCGCTCGCCTGAAGCTGCGGCGCGACGTAGCGCACGGAGGGCAGCTGCGTCTGCATGGCCGTAAGGTCGTCCCAGGTGAGGGTGGGCGCGGAGCCCGCACCACCGCGGGCGCCACCCGAACGCGAGGACCCGGACTGAACGATCAACAGGTCCGTGCCCATGGCCTCGAACTGAGCGGCCACGTTGGCTTTCGCCCCTTCGCCGATAGCCACCACGCAGATGACCGCGCCGACGCCGATGATCACGCCCAGCGCGGTGAGAAACGAACGCGTCTTGTTGCGCAGCAGGGCGCGCGCCGCGATGCCGAACGTCTGTAGCGGATTCATGTTGCGTCTCCAGCAACCGACGAGTCTGGCGGCGGAAGGACGGCGTCCTTCGGCTGCTGCTGTCGGTCGGAGAGGATGAGGCCGTCCTTGACCACGAGGCGACGTGACGCATACTCGGCGATGTCGGATTCGTGCGTCACCAAGACTACGGTGATGCCTGACGTGCCGAGCTCCTGGATGAGCGCCATGATCTCGATGCTGGTGCGCGAGTCGAGCGCGCCGGTCGGCTCGTCCGCCAGCAAGATGCGGGGCTCGTTCACCAGCGCGCGGGCGATGGCCACGCGCTGCTGCTGCCCCCCCGAGAGCTGGTTCGGCTTGTGGTCGGCGCGAGCGCCAAGGCCGACCCGCTCGAGTGAACGCTGGGCCGCCTCGCGCCGCTTGCGCGCCGGGACGCCCCGGTAGACGAGCGGCAGCTCCACGTTCTCGAGAGCCGAGGTGCGCGCCAACAGGCTGAAGTTCTGGAAGACGAAGCCGAGCGCCGTGTTGCGCATCTCGGCCAGCTCATTGACGCTCAGCCGCGACACGTCCTTGCCATCGAGGAAGTAGCGCCCGCTCGTGGGTCGGTCGAGGCAGCCGAGGATGTTCATCAGGGTCGATTTGCCCGACCCCGAGGCGCCCATGATCACGGTGAAGGAGCCCTGCTCGATGGTCAAGCTGACGCCAGCGAGCGCCCGCACCTCGACGTCTCCCATCCGGTAGACCTTGGTGACGTCTTCGACGACGATGGGAGCGGACATGTCAATCGACGCGGCTGCGGTTGGGGTGCAAAACGCACTGAGATGAGCGAACGACCATGGCTAGAACATCCGACGCCCGCGGCCGCCGACGGGTGACGAGCCCGGTTTGTTCTCGCCGGCGGTGCCCGTATCGGCCCCCGTCGCAGAGGTGATGACCAGATCGCCTTCGCGCAGGTCCCCTTCGAGGATCTCGGTGTTCGAACCATCCGTGATCCCGACCCGGATGCGCACCGCCTGCGGCATGCCATCACGCAGCACGTAAACCGTCTTGCGGTCTGCCGGCGGCCCCCCGGCACTGCGCGCGCGGCGCGGGCTCGCGGACGCCCCGCTGGCGCTCGGCACCGGCGAACCGCCGGGCGTGCCCGAGCCGCGGGTCCTCGCGAAGGAGCCCGACCGGGCCGAGTCAGCGGCGGCGGCGCCAGCACTCGCCGAGGCGAGCACACCGGCCGGGGGGCGAAAGCGCAGGGCCGCGTTGACCAGCCTGAGCGTGTTGTCGCGCGAGGCCACCGAGAAACTGACGTTCGCCGTCATGCCGGGCTTGAGCTCGAGATCGGGGTTCGGGACATCGATCACCGCATCGTACGTGACGACGTTCTGCACGGTCTGCGGCGCGTTGCGGATCTCGCGCAACTTCCCGACGAACTTCTTTTTTGGATAGGCGTCCACGGTGAAAGTGGCGTCCATGCCGGGCTTGAGCTCTCCCACGTCGGACTCGGCCACGTAGGTGTCGACCTGCATCTTGCGCAGGTCCTCCGCGATGGTGAAGAGCGTCGGCGCCGACAGCGAGGCCGCCACGGTCTGACCCACGTCCACGTCGCGCGAGATGACCACTCCGTCGATGGGGGAGTGAATCACCGTGTATTCCAGGTTGATCCGCGCCTGCTCCACGGCGGCTCGCGCCTGCTCGACCGAGCCCTTGACGGACTGGATTTCGGCCTGGGCCGCTGCTGCTGCGGTCTCGGCCGCCTCGAGATCGACCTGGGACGTGAGGCCCTGGGCCGCCATGTCCCTGGCGCGCGCGAGTTGCTTCTCAGCGTTGGCCGCCTGGGCCTTGGCCCTGGCGAGGTTGCCGTTGGCTGCGTAGGCGTTCGCCTGCGCCTTCGTGAGATCCGTCTGGAAGCTGCGCGGATCGATCTTCGCTACGACCTGGTCCTTCTTCACCTCCGCATTGAAGTCGGCCTCCAGGCTCTCGATACGGCCGGAAACCTGGCTGCCCACCTGTACGGTGACCAGGGCGGAAACCGTGCCGCTCGCCGTGATCGTTGCCTCGATGCGGCCGCGATCGACGGCGTTGGTGGCGTACTTGATCTCCGGCTCAGTGGGCTTGCGAAAATACCAAGCCACGGCTGCGGCGATGCCCGCCAGCACCAGCAGTCCTACAACCCAGGTAACGATGCGCTTTGTCATATCAAGGCCAACAGCAGACGACAGAGAATGTCGGTGGTTTGGCGCCAGCGGCCGTGGGCTCCGAAAGTGCACACCGGGAGGAGCCCTGGCCACCTGCCCGCACGTTACTTCGCTTCATCCCGGAGCTTCGCTTCATCCCGAACCTGCACGATCAGGCCCATCCGCCTGGGATCATACCCGGTGCAAACCCCGGCATCGTCAAAGTCAACGCAGGATGCGTGCATCCTGATGACGACTCGCCCCTCGTCGCATTCGATCATCATCCCTCTTCTGCCCTGCTCGGGAGCCTTGCAGCCAGGAAGAGCCGACGCGACGTCCCTCGCCTGTGACGAGTCATCGAACTCCTCCGCGCCAATGCGAATGCCGCTCTCATTCCTGCGGAGGTTGACCGCCACCGAGGCGACCTTCCCCTCGTCGAACTCCACGCGGTACGGGCCGACGCGGCGCACGTTCGGTCCGTGTGGTCCGTGACGTCCCGAGGGATGAGTCCGCGTGGGGAGCCCGAGCGCTTCGACCTCGTCCAGGGTCATCCCGAGACGGATGGCGCCGAGGCCTTTGCCCGGCTCCAGCACCAACGGCGCGCACCCGGATGGAGGCTTCGCTGCGGCCGACGCGCTCGCCTTCGGCGAAGCCGCGGCCGGCGGCTGCGCCGTGTCGGTGGAGGTCGTCGGTGCTTCCGACTTGGAGCACGCGGCTGCGAGCAAACTCAAAGCAACCAGGAGTTTGCATTCGAGATTCATGACGTAGCCTATGCACGACGGCGCAAACGAAGCCAGCGCATTCCACTCGCGCCGTTTGCGGCGGTGTGGGTGGGATTTCTGCCGCTCCCGGCGCCAGGGGATCCAACCACGCAGGTTGTGCGGCCGACTCCGCCAAGCCAAATGGTTTGCCTTACACGCTCTCCTCTCGGACCGTGGCGCTGCAGTCTCCACTGGCGCAGGTGACCGGAATGCCCATCCTACCTGGCCGCGAACGCGGGACGCCCGCGGCTCTGTGCCGGTGAACACGAGATGAGGAACGCGCCGAAGCGCCCCATCAAGTCTCGCGTCCGCCCGCGCCTCGAGTGGCTCGAGGCGCAACCTTCGGGACGGGACTGCCCGGGCGGCGGCGTCTCCAGAAGCTGGGTCACGGGCGTGAACGCGGAATCGTGAACATGGCTTCGGGCCAATATCGGGCCAATGCTGCCCGAGTATCGACTCGAGCTCTTGTGCCAACCCGACGACAGCGACACCACCCCCGCGGAGCCAATACGGCGCGCCACGGCCTTGCTCGTCGCGGCGGTCTTCGAGAACAGAAACTCGGGACCGGCGCAGCCCCTCCCCTTGTGCCACCGAACGGCGTCGAGCACGTCCTGGGTCAAATCCAAGACGTTCGAGACCACGGCGCTAGGTGAGCAGCTTCTTCTCCCAGTCGGACGTCGCAAGGTGGGAACGAGTCCGAGGCGCCGCCTCCTCCAACTCGAGCATCCCCTCGGTGAGCATCCGGTAGTGCAAACCGTATGCGATCCAACGCATCGCGTAGGGGATCTTGCGCGGGTAGTGAACGAGCACTCGGAAGAGCAGCTTCCAGAACGCCCATCTGAATCTGGATATCATGCCCTCGACCACGAACAGTCTAAGCACTCCGATGATGATGTCCCGAGTGTAGATCCCCTGAAACAGCGGAGGACCAACATGCTTCATCGAGTGAAAACAACGTTCATAGAACGCGCCCGTATCGAGATAGAGCTGCCTGATCAGGCCGATGTACCCAGCCCTGAGCTCCTCGCGCTTCAGATTCTTTGGGGTGAACGCAACGTCACATCGCCCCGCGACCGTGCCACGAGCCCGGGCAACCATGCGCCCTTCACGACTCAGTCGCTGTTCCAGCTTCGTTTCCGGCAACGGCTCCAGGATCCCAACCATGGCGGTTGGTAGCTGAAGCTCCTCGAGAATGAACTGTGCCTGGCGATCGAAGACGTCGGACGTGTCGCTGTCGAACCCGACAATGAACCCGCCCAAGATATGAACCTGGCCGTCCTTCTGGATCTTTCTGATCTTCTCGACCAGGGACATGCCCGTTCCCAGATTGAAGTGCTTGTTGGTTTCCTTCAGACTCGCTTCGTTCGGTGTTTCGATTCCCAAGAAGACCATCGAGAAGCCCGCTGGGTAGAGCGCTTCGAGCAGTTCCTGGTTGCGATCCTCGGCCAGCAGGACGGTGGCTTGCGTGAAGAACTCGAACGGGTAGCGGCGTTCTCGTTGCCACTCAATGAGGGCACGCACTAGCTCCAGGGCCGCCTTCGGCTTGCCAATGAAGTTGTCATCGATGATGAAGATGGAGCCGCGCCAGCCGTACTCGTAGAGGCGTTGCAGTTCCTCCAGAAAGACGCCGGCTTCCTTGGTTCGGATCGACCTGCCGTAGCGACTCGTGATGTCACAGAACTCGCAGTCGTGAGGACACCCGCGCGAGAACTGAAGCGACATGGAAGTGTAGTGGTTGCAGTCGATCCACGAGTAGTCGGGCTGGAAGAAATCCTTGCCGGCGGGGCGTTGCCCTCGCTGAATCCGAGCAGGCTGACCGTCGAAGAGCTCACTCAGAAAAGATTCCAGCGTCAGCTCGCATTCGTTGATGAAGGCATAGTCGAGGTTGGCGGTGCCCTCATGCACACAGGGACCGCCACCGATGGTGGTCTTGCCCAGGGCTTTGGCTCGTGCTGCAACCTCATCGAATGACTCGGATTGCGTCAACATCGCGCTGATATAGACGTCATCGGCCCAGCGGAGATCCTCGTCGGTGAGCGGCCGCACGTTCATGTCGACCAGGCGCACATTCGCACGCCCGTACCGCTCACTGATCGGCCCGGCAATGCACAGCAGTCCGAGCGGGGGCATCACGCCCTTGGCGTAGTTGAACTCGTTTCTTGGAAAGATCCGGCCTTGCGCCAGGCGAAAATTCCAGTACGAGCAAGTGGGGAATTCCGGGTAGATCAGGATCGCTTTTCGCATTGAATTCAGTCCGCGAGCTATGCATCCACGTTTCGATCTTCGGACCCGACCCGCTCATTCGCGCCGGCAGCGTCCATTTGCCGGATCTCATTGGAGGTCCGCACGCTGGTCGAGGCGGTAGGCTGCATCGCACCAGCCGGTTGCCTTGCTGGATTCATGGTCTCGTCGCGCGGTGTGACCGGTGGCGGTCGGTCCGCGCCTCCGCACGAGGTCATGACGAGCGCAACGACGATGGCCGGGATCGAGGCTCTGGATCGCAAGGGATGGCTCCTGCCCGAAGCGGGTCTCTGGATGGGGCAGTTGGAGCGAACGTGCTCGGCTGGCTGCTACCGAGGGCGGCGTCGCTTGCTTGTGTCGCTCCG
>CAZSVU010000391.1:6426-7662 GCA_964610275.1 uncultured Polyangiaceae bacterium
CTGTTGAGCAAAGTTGTGTCGCTCCGCTGTTGAGCAAAGTTGTGTCGCTCCGCTGTTGAGCAAAGTTGTGTCGCTCCGCTGGCGGGCAAATTCCGTGCCGCTCTACTGGCAAGCCGCCGACGCTGCGCGAGTGGGTCCCAAACGACCGAAACCCGAGCACTTTTGGCTTCCGAGCCTGGTTCGGCTGGGGTAGCGCGGATCCCCCAAGACAGGACTGAGTCCTGCGCCGCAGGACAGCCCCTGGCATTCGTCGCAACCGCCGATTCGCAGCTTCCGTTCCTGCGCCTGTCGGGGACTGAATCAAGCCGGAGGTCGGCGCCCCCTGCTTTTCGGGAACACAGCGAGCACGCGAGCAGGACGGTGGGAGAGATCTGGATCATGGCTTCCGCGTCGCCTTCGATGACGTGGCTGGCCACTGGCATCGCGGCGCGGCACCGGAAGGCGGCTCCCAACGAAGCGATCGTCTCGACGGCGCTGGCACGGGGCGCGTTCCCCACCGCGAGGCCATCAGGCCAGAACGGCAGTGGTCCGAGCGATCACCGCATTGTCCAGCGTGCAAGTCGCCCCCGCGCAACCAACTCAAGGCGGTCCTTGCCGGACCACGCGAGCGGGGTCATTTATCCCGCGAGCTTGCTCACGATCCACTGATTCAGGCTCACGCCTTCCCGTGCGGCCTCGCGCGCCAACCGTCCGTGCAGGGAAACCGGCAGCCTCAGCCGCAGGTTGCCCGACAGCCTTCGCGCGGGAGGCGGGATCCGCTCACCGTGACGCTGAGCGCTCTCAATGAGCATCTCCAGAACCTGGCGGGCGTTCTTGGCCGCTTCCTCCAGCGTGGCACCGTGGGTGCGCGCGCTCTGCCACTCCGGCAGCGTCGCAATGAAGCACTCGTCCTCCTCCGACCAGAGGATCACTACCTGATAGTCGTCAGGGCTTGGGCGCCGCGCGGACGGCCGTGATCGCTTCGTCGACTTGTTCTTCCTGGTACCTCTTTGCATCGGTGCCCTCGCGTCCGCTCATGACCACGAACCTGCCAGTCGGATGAACCCACTTGCGGTGGGACCCCTTCGAGGCTTGACGCTTGAACCCTGCCTTGCGCAAGCGGGCCTCAAGTTCGCGGATCTTCGGCGGCAAGGCGTCTATGGTACCATATACGGTACCACCCAGCAAGGCGCCCGGATCGACCTGCATCCTTGATCCATGTTTCGGCGGCCGCCAGCGACCGCCGAAACATGGATG
>CAZSVU010000392.1:0-7617 GCA_964610275.1 uncultured Polyangiaceae bacterium
AAACGTCAACCAGGCAAGCTCGCCTCGTCGCCTGTCACCGTGTCTCGGCGGTCGGTGCTGGAGTGGTTCGGCAATGCCACCGTGATCGCCCTCACGCCGGAATTCCTCGCGGCCTGTTCCGGGGGCGGGATCGCTTCGGCCGGTGCTCTCGAGGGTACCGGTGGCCGCGTTGGCGGTGCTGGAGGCTCGCCGGGCGGGGCCGGGGGTGCAGGCGGCGCGACGCTCGTGGGCCCTGGGGGTTTCGATTTCGAGCCGGGACCGGAGGAACATGCAGCCTACACCAATTGGAGGGTGCGGACGGTTGATGTGCAGGCGCTGGTGGACATCCTCGCGAGCTGGACCCTGACCGTGGACGGGCTCGTGGACGAGCCTCGGAGCTTCACCTTCGCCGAGCTCGTTGGGCTACCCCGTCACGATCAGCTGACCGACTTCCACTGTGTGGAGGGTTGGAGTGTGTACGACGTACCGTGGAATGGCGTGCACCTGTCGCAGCTGTTGGAGTTGACTCGACCGACCTCGGCAGCGACCCATGTGACCTTTCACTCCGTTGGCGGTGTCTACCAGGAGTCGCTACCGCTCGGCGTCGCTCTCGAGCCCCGCACACTATTGGCCTACGGTGTGGGCGGCTCCACCCTCCCGCTCGCGCACGGGTTCCCGGTGCGCGTGGTGGTCCCGCGGTTGTTCGGCTACAAGAGCGCGAAGTTCGTGGAGCGCGTCGAGCTGACGGATCAGCCCATCGAGGGGTATTGGGTGGAGCGGGGCTACACCTACGAGGCCGACGTGCCCGCAGCTCGGCTGCGCGACGACAGGTACTGATCCCCGCGATTCGTTTGGATTGCAGGGTGTCACGTGACGCGTCACACGTCCCGGGCGGTTGGGGTGGGAGCCCGCCGGGTGGACTCCTGGAATCCAGTATTTTCCAGCAAATCGTGCATTCGACGTGGTTGGAACGGGCATTGCAGTGCCCCCGGTAACGAATCACGAACCAGGACCCGAACCATGACCCCCTCCTACGAAATTCAGCCTGACTCCCAGGACCTCCCCATCCCGATCACCGTGGACGTGTCGTCCCCGGATGCAGAACACGCCGAAGACTTCGACGAGGAGCTGACGTTCTCCGAGCGCGCTTCGATCGTACGCCGGGTGGCTCGCGCCGACGTGGCTGACGAGGTTGCCGAGATCCGCGAGCGGGCACGCCGGGAGCTTGCAGTCGCGGAGGCCGCGCGCGCGGTCGAGCTTGCGCAAGCACGCGAACGCGCACGGCGATGCATCAAACGCAGCTCGAGGCTCACGGTCGCGACTGGCCTGGCAACCTCGGTCTTGGCCATGGTCTTGTGTATCAACTCTCAGGCGGCGTCGCTCGAAGTCGACTCGGGCGGCGGCATGGATCCTGCGGTCTCCCACCAGCTCGAGCACTGGACGCGCTGGATCACGGGCGGATCCGTGTCCGCAGTGCCGGAGGCCCAAGCCGAGGAACTCCCCGCCGTGCGTATCGCGCCCGCGCGTTCGAGGGTGGCAACCGCCGCCCCCGCATCGCCCGAGACGGCGGTAGAGCCTGCCGACTGTGGCGACCCCAACGATCCGCTGAACTTCTGCTTGTAGCCGCGGGCGGCGGGAATCAGCTTACCAGTTTGCGCTGCACCAGACGCGCCAGGAGAGAGAGCGTTTCATCGCGACCGAGGGGAGAGAGGTCGAGCGCCTCCTCCACGGTCGATCCGTCCACGAGGCGCGAAATGATGAACGCTTCTTGAGCCGTGAGAGAGATCCCCACCAGGGCCGCATCGTCCACCCTAAGTCGCCGACGCAGGACTCTCGATACCGACTTCCCGCACGCTTGCGCCAATTCGCGAGCCAGTCCAGCCTCGGGTGCTTCGGAGTTGGGCGCACGACTGCGTCGCACACCGGTCTGTGAGACGCGCTCCTCCGAGACCGAGCCGAGGCTCGGATCTGATGGCGGCTGGGCTCGCGAGCTGGGCTCGACGGATATGCGGTAGCTGGTGGGATTCTCGTCCAGGACGGGGACGGTGGGCGCGCTCTCCCGGCGCCCCACCGCCTGTTCCTCGGGCGTCGTCGCCACGGTCATGCTGTCGCGGTTCACCGAGGCAGGCGAGGAGAGGCGTTGCCCCGCCGCCTCGGCGAGCGCAGCGGCAAAATCGGAAACACTCTCGTACCGGTCCTCGGGTCGCTTGGCCATCGCTCGACGCAGCACCGCGTCCAGCTGTCGCGGCAGGTTGGTGTCGATTTCACCCAGGCAGGGGGGGTCATCGTGGATCACCCTGTGGAGCAGCATGGGTACGGTCTCGGCCACGAAGGGCAGCCGCCCCGCCAGCATCTCGAAGGCGAGCACCGCGAGGGAATACTGGTCCCCGCGGTGGTCGACCAGGGCCGTCCGCCCGCAGGCCTGTTCCGGTGACATGTAGTCCGGCGTACCGATGATGTCGAACTGCTGCGTCAAGTGGGTGCCACTCGAGGTCTTGCTGATGCCGAAGTCGAGGAGCTTCACGAACGTTTGGTCGCCCTCGACGTTCACCAGGAACACGTTTGCAGGCTTGAGGTCCCGGTGCACGATGCCGGCGCGGTGCGCCGCCGCGAGGCCCGAGGCGATCTGGGAGGTGATGCTGACGGCCTGGTCCGGTTCGAACCTGCCGACCCGGTCTAGGCGATCGGCAAGACTCTCGCCCTGTAGGAGCTCCATCACCAAGTAGGGCTCACCCGCCTCGGTCCGATCGAAATCGAGGACGCTCACGATGTGCGGGTCCGCGAGCTGGCTGATGACTTCGGCTTCGCGCTCGAATCGCGCCAAGGCCATCGACATGTGCGCCAGATGCCCTGCCAGCACCTTCACGGCCACGCGCCGCCGCAGGCGGACGTGCTCGGCGACGAACACCACTCCCATGCCGCCCTGATCCAAGGTGTCGAGCACGCGATATGTTCGACCGAGGGTTTGCCCAACCAGGCGCGAGGTGATGTCCGCAGCAGTGCTACCAGGTGGACTGACGAGTGAAGCGGCGGCCATGGAATGCGGTCTCTGGCGGCCGTGCCTGCTGCCCTCGGACGGCCGAACGATTGATTGACTGCGCTGAGCTAGGCGATGGATTCAGGTTCGAAGTGTCGATTGTCAGTGGGAAGAGCTCACCGAGTCTGTTGAGCAGATTGCGCTGTAAGTGAAAAATTGTCCTTATCTGAAGTTGCGCTTTCGAACTTCCTCTGGATTCGGTTCAGCTACCCCCTCAGCCCCCCCGCGTCACGCAAGACGCAGCATACACCGCAGAATGCACCCCTAGGGGTGATTCCCGGATGGATCGCGTGTTTTTGTCCGCTGGTTTTTGCGTCCGTATCGGTCCGTTGGCCAGAAACCATGGCTGCCCGAGATGTGAGGAAGCGCTGCTATTCGGCCAGAAGCTCGAAGAAGTGCCGATCGGGAAGTACGAACACGGCCATCTCGCGGCCGTCCTCGGGCAACTTCGCCGGGCCGAAGAAGACGTTTCCGCCGTGAGCCGCGGCCCGCGCAGCGATGTCGGCCACCGATCCCGCCCCCACCAGCCCGATGCCGACGTCCCCGGGGTGGGTTCCCCGGTCGGGTGCTGCTTGATAGAGCGCGAGTGTGACGGCACCCAGCTGGAACACGACGGGTCCTGCTGCGGCGAAGGGATGGGGCTTGGGTGCCGGCCCGCAGTGTGCCGCGGGCTCGACGCCCAAAACGGACGCGTAGCGCCGGCTGGCGGTGTCCAGATCTGGGACGAAGAGGCTCAGCAGCTTGACCTCTGGTGGCTCGATCATCGTTCGTTCCTCCAGCCACACCCTACCCGAAGCCGCTGCTGGCGCGTGCGAAAGACTTCTACTCGCGTCGCATGGCCGGCCGGCGTGACGCACGAGCGTTTCAGCCTCGACTAGCAGCGCTGCAGCGTCGCGCTATGCTCCCGCGCCGCTTCGCAATCACTCCCGGTCCATGGTTCGTCGGTTGGAAACAGCAGCACGCGTGCACCCGAGCCGCTCGGGACGCGCGCTCGTCCGGCGATCCACCATCGGTTTCATCACGGACTCCCTGACTGAGCCCTACCAGCTCAGCCTGTTGCGAGGTGCGATTGCGGCGGCTCGCGACCGCCGGGTGAACCTGGTCGCCTACGCTGCCGGGGTGCCGGACGCGGTTCCTCCCCGTCACGTGCTCCCCGGCGTCGGTAGTGTGGATGCGCTGGTGATCACGGCCAACACCATGGCCTATCAGGTGGGACTCGACGGGATCGCCCAGTACTGCGACGGTCTGGGACACCAACGGGTCTGCTTCGTTGGCGCTCAAGTCGGGGACCGCCCGTCCGTGGTCACGGACAATGCGGACGGAATGCAACAAGCGGTGCGTCACCTGGTTCGAGTCCACTCCCAGCAGCGGGTGGCGTTCATCGGTGGCCCGCTCGGGCACAACGAAGCTGACGAGCGCCTGCAGGCGTATCGAAACGCGCTGACCGAAGGGGGGCTGGAGCCCGCGGCAGAGCTGGTTGCCCATGGCGATTTCATGCGTCATTCCGGCGCGCGCGCCATGGCTGAGGTGCTTTCGCGAGGTGTCGAGCCAGATGCGGTGGTGGCGGCGAACGACGAGATGGCGTTCGGTGCTCTGGAAACGCTGCGGGAGCGAGGACTCGCGGTCCCTGAAGACGTTGCGCTGGTGGGCTTCGACGACGTGGAGGAAGGGCGCTTCACCACGCCCCCTCTGACCTCCGTACGTCAGCCGCTGGAGCAACAGGGCAGGGAGGCCGTTCGTCTCGCCGTCGAGATGGTGGACCACGGCAACAACATCGAGTCGCTGACACTCCCGCTCGATTTGGTTGTCCGGTCCTCGTGTGGTTGCGGAGCGGAGATGTCCGGTCTCGCGACGGGAACACAGCAGCTCAGTGGGGCCTTCGAGCTTGCTTTTCAGCAACGTCGGCCGGTGATCCTAGCGGAGATGTCGCGCGCGGGTCAGGCCACTCTCGGCCGCGTCAGCGCGGGGTGGCGCGAGCGACTCTTGCGGGCTCTGGTCGATGACCTGCGCGGGGTCACGCATGGCAAGTTCCTGACTGCGCTGCAAGACGAGGTGAGTCGCTCGCGATCCTCCGGTGGGCGATTGGGCGGATGGCAACGCGTGCTCACGGTGCTCCGCAAAGAAGCACGGGCGTGTCTGCTCGACGACTGCCGTCTGGCCGCGTTCCTCGAGGACACGCTGCACCAGGCTCGACAGATGGTGGGTGTCGAGATGCAGAATCAGCAGGCGATGCGCCGCATGCAGGTGGAGCACTGGATGGCAGCGCTGCGTGTGAGCTCCGCGGAGCTGAATTCCGTCGCGCGCGTGGACGGGCTGCTGACGGTGTTGGTCGACCACCTGGATCGACTGGGCTTTGGTCGTGCGTACCTGGCGCTGCACAACGACGATCCCTCCACTTCCCGTCTAGTGCTGGGGTACGATCGCGAGCTGCCGCTGCAGGACGCAGCTGCCGCGCCCGTGTTTTCCACGCAGCAGCTGACGCCCCCGGACCTGCGCACCAACGACGATGCGATGGTCTGGGTGACCTTGCCGCTGCGGGTTGGGGAGCAGCAGTTCGGCTGGCTGCTGCTCGACTACGGCCCGGGCGAAGCCATGGTCTGGGAGACCATTCGCGAGCAGACCGCCGTGGCCCTCAGGTTCTGCCTGCTTCTGGCCGACTGCGACGGCTGACCGGACGAGAAGCGGCCGCCAAAGAATAAAGCCTGCAGTTGCGAGAGTTTGTCGTGGTTCGTCCACTCCCGGACGGACTGGGTCGCGGTCTCGGCCGAGCGGATTGGACCCCACGGCCACCTTACGCGGTTTCAGTCCAGGACGTTTGTGTCGACAGTACCAGGCACACGCGTCCGAGTGCGCACCGAGCATGCCCGACCCACCGACCGTCAACGAGGTCGTCAGGGGTTCGCTGGAGAACCTTGCGGCGCTGCTCGCCCTGGTTGCCTTGGTGGGTCTGTTTCGGGACCGCCTGCTCAAACGCAGCCGGAGACTCTCCGCTTGGGTAGTGGGGGCCCTGTTCGGGGCCGCAGCGGTCTTCGCGATGACGTTCCCGCTCACCTTGGCGGCAGGGGTCATGGTCGACTGCAGGTTTGGCGTGCTCGGGCTCGCCGGGCTGGTCGGGGGGATCCCCGCTGCCGTGTCCGCTGCCGCCGTGGCCTCGGTCTATCGTCTTCTGGTGGGGGGGACTCTGGCCTGGGCCGGAGTGGCCAGCATCTGCTTGGCATCGCTGGTGGGGGCCATCGCCTACCGGCGCTTCCGCGCCGATGGCGCGCCACTCGCGGGCCCGCACGTCAACCGACTGAGCGTAGAGCTTTCGGCGGTGGCGCTGGCCATGGTGCTCGTGGCCATGCTGTCGGCCCTGGATCAGAGCGACCTGTCCACGTTTGTCGTCCTGACGCCCTTCGTGGTCGGTATCGTGTTCCTCACGACGCAGTTTCTCGGCCGCCTGATCCTGCTCGACCAAGCTCGCGTGGCGACGGAAGGTGCGTTGGTCCAGCATCAGCGACAGCTCGAGACCACACTCAACAGCATTGGTGACGCCGTGATCGCCTGTGACACGACCGGTCGCATCGTCCACCTCAATCGGGTGGCGTCTGAGCTCAGGGGCTGGGAGCGTCGCACCGCCATCGGGAGGCCGCTCCGTGAAGTCTGCCGGTTGGTGGAAGAAGGCACGGGCGAGCCGATCAAGGATCCGGTGGCACGCGTGCTGAGCGGCGGCAGGGTGACCAGTATCGCGGAAAGGACGCTGCTCAGGCCGGAGCCTCCGGGTGAAGACCGGCAGGTCGCATACAGCGCCGCGCCAATCCGCGAGAGTGCAGCTGACGCGACCGGGGTGGTGGTGGTGTTTCGCGACATCAGCGAAGAAACATCCCTTCAGCGTCAGCTGCAGCAGACCCAGAAGCTCGAGTCACTCGGGCGGCTGGCGGGAGGGATCGCACACGACTTCAACAACCTCTTGGCCGTGGTGATCGGCAACGTCGAGTTGCTCGGGCTCAAGATTCCGCAGAGCGGCGACCTTGCCCGCCCCTACCTCAAGCGGATCGAAGAAGCGGCACTGAGAGGCTCGAGCATCACCCGGCAGTTGTTGCTGTTCTCGCGCCGCGGCAGCGTCCAGCAAGGGCCGGTCAGCGTCCACGAAGTGATTCGGGAGGTGATCGGTCTGGTGGAGCACACGTTCGATCGCCGGATTGAGATCCGAGAGCGTCTGGTCGCCGCTGAGGACGTCGTGGACGCTGACGCCGGGCAGCTCCAGCAGGTCTTTCTCAATCTCGCGCTCAACGCCCGGGATGCCATGGAGGCGCGCGGAGGCACTCTGGTCTTCGCCAGCGAGATCGTGGACGGTGCTGAGGACCGTACCCCAAGTGCTGGAGCCACGCCGGGGCGCTATCTCGAGATCGACGTGCGGGACACTGGCGAGGGCATTGCGCCAGAGCACCTGGACAAGGTCTTCGACCCGTTCTTCACCACCAAAGCAGCGGGCAAGGGTACCGGACTCGGACTCGCGAGCGTCTACGGGGCGGTGGAAGCACATGGCGGGAGCATCGGGGTCTGGAGTCGACCGGGGCAGGGCACGGAGTTTACGCTTCGGTTTCCGCTCCCGTCGGAAT
>CAZSVU010000393.1:0-7553 GCA_964610275.1 uncultured Polyangiaceae bacterium
CACGCTTCCACTGCAGCAGGACGAACATGAAACTTCGTGACTACGCTCTCCGTGTTGCGCCCCGGGCGCTGTACTACGAGGCCACCCGTCGCGGCTGGGTGAAGCCGATCAATCCTCTCACCCTGACGTTCTCGGTGACGGCTGCGTGTCAGAGTCGATGTCGGACGTGCAATATCGGCAAGCGGTACTCCGAGCATCCGGAGTTGGCCAAACAGAACCTCTCCATCGACGAGATCGAGAAGGTGTTCAAGTCGTTGGGCCCCGTCTACTTCTTCAACGTTTCGGGGGGCGAGCCCTTCATGCGGTCGGACTTGGCCGAGATCGTTCGACTTGCCTGCATCCACCTCAAGCCGCATCTGATCCACATCCCGACCAACGCGCTCAGCCCAAAGCAGATCAAGAAGATCACCCCGAAGATCCTCGAGTACATGGATCAGTACACCGATGCTTCGGTACCCATCACCATCAAGCCGTCCATCGACGGCGTAGGCAAGATGCACGACTACGTGCGAGGTGTAGAAGGGAACTTCGCGAAGCTGGAAGAGACCATCCAGATACTGCTGGAGATCCGCCAGCAGAACCCGCGGCTGCACGTGGACCTGGGGACGGTCATCTCCAACTACAACTTGCATCATCTGGACGAAATTGAAGACTGGGTGCACTCGCAGGGTATCGAATCCTATCGGCACGAAATCGCAGAGCAGCGCGCCGAGTTCGACAACTTGGGCAGTCCCATCACGCCCGCGGCGGACGTGTACGCGGAACTCATTCAGCGCTTCAAGTCCAAGATCCTGGAGAACGTTCGAGGGAAGGCTTCGGTGACCGTGGCGACCGAGGCAGTGCGGATGGTCTACTACGACGTTGCCGCGCGCATTCTGCAGGAACGGCGCCAGGTGACGCCGTGCTACGGCGGGATATCGAACATCCACATGAACTACAACGGTCAACTCTGGCCGTGCTGCGTCCTGGGGGGCGAACACCCCCTGGGGAACGTTCGGGAGTTCGACTACGACCTGCCGCGGTTGCTACGTTCGGTGCAGGCAGCCGAGACGCGCCGCTACATTGCGGAGGGAAACTGCGCGTGCCCGCTGGCGAACCAATGGTTGAACAACGTTCTGCTCACCCCGCGGCACATGCTCAAGGTGCTGTACACTTACTTCGTGCTGTTCCGGCGACCCGCGCCGGCTGGCGCCGAGGTGCGGGAGCACGCCAAGATCGACCCGAGCCAGGTCGAGGTGAACGTCGTAGGGACGACCCGCAGACGTGCCCTGGTGTTCGAGAAGCACGGGACCATACCGGTGGATCGCGAGGTCGAGTTGCCCGAGTTTGGCCCGACGCATTTGCCCGTGATTCAGTAGCCGTCAGCACGGCGTGAGGGAAAAGGTAGGTCACGGTCATGGTGGGCAAGGGCACGATCTACAACGCACTGGCTCGGTTCGCGTTCCTGATCTCCGGCTACGTCATTCAGTTCAGCATGGCGTATCTGGTGTCCCCGCGCGAATACGGGACGCTGGGCGTCGTGCTCAGTCTGGTGACGCTGGCCAGAACATTTCTGTCCACCGGTCTTCCGCAGAGCGCGGCGCGCTATATCGCGGCCGACGAAGCACGCAGTTACACGGTCTGGCGTGCCGC
The DNA here is from genome assembly GCA_964610275.1 of uncultured Polyangiaceae bacterium. Classification (GTDB taxonomy): domain Bacteria; phylum Myxococcota_A; class Polyangia; order Polyangiales; family Polyangiaceae; genus JAFGBI01. Next base: position 1,633 of record CAZSVU010000393.1, read on the forward strand.
GGCGAAGCTGCAATTGGGCCTCGGCCTGGCGTTGACATTCCTCTACCTCGGAGGCACGAGCCTGTGGGGCACCGTGCTCGACGATCGGTCGCTCTTGGGCTACATGGCGCTGTCGGCGCCGATGATACTGTTCATGGCCTGGTTCCAGATCAACCTGGCCTACTTCAACGGGCGACTCTGGTTCGGCAAGCAGGCTGCACTCTTGCTGCTCTACTCCGTGCTCAGGGGAACGATCGCGTTGGTGTTCGTGCTGATCGGATGGGCCGTGTTCGGCGCGGTGCTGGGCCTGGTGCTGGCCATCGGCATTGCGGCCGTGGCGTCGCATGTGGCCATCCCGCGCGGTGAAATCGTCGGGACCCAAGACTGGCGCGAGTTGGTGAGCTTCTCGGTTCCCATCGTGCTGGCCGCCATCGGAGTCTCGGTGATTCTCAATCTGGACATCTTGATTCTGAAGAGCTTCTTTCCCGAGAGTGACTGCATTGGCTTCTACAACGGGGCCATGAACTTGGGTAAGGCGCCGTATTTCGTCTTCTACGCGTTTGCCGCCACTCTGCTGCCCGCGGTCTCTCGAGCGTTCAGCGAGAAGGGGCGCGAGGAGGCCTGCCGCATTGCGCGGCGCAGCGTGTCGTTTCTGCTGATGGCGTCCATTCCGGTGGCAGTGATCGTGGCAACCACCGCCGACAAGCTGATGGATTTCGTGTATCGCGAGAGCTACGTGGCCGGCGCGGGTGCGTTGCAGATTCTGATCGTCTCGATGTGCCTGCTATCGTTGCTCGGCGCGCTCACGGCGACGGTCACGGGCGCGGGTCGGCCCGGGCTGGTGACGATTGTGGTGGTGGGCGGAATTCCGCTCCAGGCCGGGCTTGGCTGGTGGCTGGTGCCGCGCTACGAGATGCTGGGCACGGCGCTGGCCAACCTTGTTACCGTCACCGCGGCGGTGGTGGCGGTCTCCGGACTCGTGTTCAAGTACATCGGTTCGGTCTATGATCTGGTACGGGTGGGCAAGATGCTGCTCGCCGTTGTCCCCGTCGGCGTGGGGCTGATACTTTTCGACGGCTATCCCGTGATGGCCGTGCCGGGGGTCTACCTTCTGGGATTGGTGGTCTACGGTGGGTTGCTCTTGGTGTTGCGCGGAGTCTCGGTGCAGGAAATCAAGAAGATGGTTCCCGGGCGTGCCCGCCGGGCCAGCGCCTGAGCACCGGGTTAGCTCACGCCGACGTCGGTCGGCTCGGTTGCGGGCCGTGGAACCAGCGGGATTCCAGCCCTTTCGCCGGAGTCGGCAGCAGCCCGGTGCGGGCGGCGTGGACTTGGTGTGGGGCTTGGGCTAGGACCTGCGCGAATCGATGGAGTCGCTACTGCCCGCCTGTTGCGTGGACGTGCTCTGAGGCTGAATCATGTTTCGTTACTTGTTGTTGGTGCTGGTGAGCCTGGTTCCGTTGTCCGGCCTCAGGAAGATGCTGTACCGCGTGTTCTTCGGGTTCAAGATTGCGAAGACCGCCAAGATCGGGATGTTCAACCTGCTCGATATTCGCGAGTTGGTGATGAAGGACCACGCCGAGATTCGGGGCTTCGGCAACGTCTTCATGAGCATGTACCGGGTGGAGATGGACGAGTATGCCCGGATTGGAGCGCCTCGAGTGGGGCTCAATCTGTTTCGGGGGACGGCCAACAAGGGACATGTCAAGCCCGCAGGTCTGAAGATGGGCAAGTGCTCGCTGATCGAGCTCATGCACTACTTCGACACCTGTGGTGACATCATCCTGGGCGACAACTCCATCATCGGTGGCATCAAGTGTGTCTTCTTCACGCATGCGCTGTACAAGGACGAGTACGACCCGATCGAGATCGGGGAGAACGTCTACGTTGGCTCGAACTGCCTGTTTCAGATGGGGGTGCGGGTTCCGGCCAACGCGGTGGTCGGCATGGGGTCGGTTCTGGTCAAGCCAATCGATCAGGAAGGCGCTCTGATCGCCGGGGTGCCGGCTCGCGTGGTCAGGGAGAACGCGGGATTCAGCATGCAGGAGGCCATGCAACTCAGGCGGAAGCCGTACAGCGAGAACGGCAGGGTCGTCGTGCCCGACAAGATCCTGTAGCGTTCCGAGGACAGGCTCAGTGTCGCCCACCCGAAAGGATGCCAGGAACATCGTCCTAGTGACGGTGGATGCTCTTCGGTACGACCGAACCGGGTACTCTGGCTCCGGGCGAGGACTCACGCCGAATCTGGATGGTCTGGCCGAGCAAGGTGTGGCTCTCACGCAGTTGTTCACGCAGGCGGTGGAGACGCCCGTGGCACATGCAGCGCTGTTCTCCGGTCAGTTTCCCCGGATTCGCGGTTTCCACGGCCGGCTGCAGCGCAAGCACTTCCCCCCGCGGGACATGAGTCTGCCGCTCTGGCTCAGCCGGCACGGGTACCGCACCGGAGGGTTCATTTCTGCCTATGCGCTGGACCGAAACCGCGGCTTCGCCCGAGGGTTCGATACCTACGGTGACCAGCTTCGGGATCCAGACCCCCTCTATCGATACCACTGCGGACACGCCCTGCTCGCCTTCGAGGCGCTGAAGCGCATCCCCGTCGCGCCGCTGAAAGACCTGCCGCTCGGCAAGCGGCGCTTCTCCCAGGACACCATTGCAGCGGCGGCCTCGTGGCTGGAAGCGGTCCCGAGGGACCGGCCTTACTTTCTGTTCTGTCACTTGTTCGATACCCATTGTGAGTACTACAGCCCCGAGGGCTTCAGGGCATTCCCGGTGCGGACGAACAAGCGTACGCTGCGTGAGTTTGAGAACGGAGTCCGTGAGTTGACCACCGAGGCCAGGGAGCAGGTCGAACGTCAGTACGACCTGTCCGTGGCCCACTCGGACGCCAGGGTCGGAACCTTGCTCGATGCCGTGCGGTCACGGTCGGATGCTCGAGACACTCTGGTGGTGGTCACCGCGGATCACGGGGAAGGGTTGGGAGATCACGGGTACATGCTGCATGGGTGTGAGCTGTATGACGAGGAGCTACACGTTCCGGCGGTGATTGCCTCGCTGCAGCAGCAACTTCAGCCGATTCGGGTGGATGCGTTGCTTCGGACCATCGATCTGGCGCCCACTCTGCTCCGTCTCGCGCGGCTGGAGGCATTTCCCGCAGATGGGCGAGATTTCTGCGCGCTGCTCGACGGCGCGCCGGACTCGGCTCGAGTTTCCTTCACCGAGACCCGGCATACTCATCTCGAGGCGCAGTGGCTTCGTGCCCTGCGCTCGGTGCGCCACAAGTACATCTACGATGCGAAGGGGCGCGAGGAACTGTACGATCTGGCGAAGGATCCAGGTGAGACGATCAATGTGATAGCGGCGGAGCGTCAGGCAGCAGAGCAACTCCTGCGTTGGCAGGAGAGAGAGGTCGGAGTCTAGCGATGGGGTCGACAAGAGCGGACGAGGACCGGATCGCATACGAGAAGGTCGAGCAGAAGTACCACGACGATCAGGAAGTTTCGGTCTACGATCGAAAGCGGTTTGGCGCTCCCGGGGGGCGTTTTCTGAACCAAAGGCAGATCGCCACGGTGCTGGAGTTGATCGGTGCCACCCCGTGCTCGGTTCTCGAGGCGGGCTGTGGGACTGGCCGTTTCACGTTCGAGGTGGCGCGCGCGGGGCATCAGGTGACCGCGATTGACTACTCGGCTGCGATGCTGGACAGCTGCCGGGAACGTCAAGCGGGAGAACCAGAAGGCGGTCGGGTCGCGTTCCAACAGGCGAGTATCTTCGAGCTTCCCTTCGAGGACGAGTCATTCGACGCCATCTTGAGCGTGCATGTCCTGATGCACCTACCCGACTACGAGCGAGCATTGGCCGAGCTCATTCGGGTGCTCAGGCCCGGAGGACGCCTCGTGTTCGACATTCGGAACCAGCACAGTCTGAACTGGCTCGCCTACCCACTGCGGCGAGTGGGTCAGCGGCTGCGTGGGCGGGAGCCGTGGCGGGTGTGGTACTGCACGCGAGCGGGTATCGCGGAGCTGGCGGCGGCGCACGGAGCGCGGCTCACCGAGGTTCGAGGGATGTTCCCCATCAAGCCGAATCGGTTTCCGGAGGCGCTGATGCCTCTGGTTCGAGGGTTGGAAGGCGTGGGCGACGAATCGCTGATTCGGCGCTTGGGGCACATCCAGATGGTGGCGCTGACCAAGGACTGAGATTCGCGGCGTATTTGTCCGACGCACCCCAGCTTCCGAGGGCGTAGCGCCCCGGTGCAGACCTGTGGTGCCTTTTTCCAGGAGCACACACTCAAGCGACCCGGATGGAAGCCTCCCTGGAGGAAGTTCTGAGCAGGCGCAAGCGAGACGTCGCGCGCCAGGATCGCCCGAGAAGATGCCCGGCCTTCTGGCGCCCTGAATTGGACTCCGGGGCCGAAGCGCGCTAGGTCCAGAGCCTGGCTTCGTATTTTCTGGCATGAGGCGGGATGCGGATGCGGATTGGTGAATTGGTCGTGATGGCCAGCCTGCTGGTTGGGTGTGGCGCGCGTACCCTGGCGGTGAGCCTGGACGACGAGACCGACGGCGGTCTGCCCGATGGTGGCGGCTCGAGCTCGGGAGGGTCCGATTCGGGGGTGATTCTTCCTCCTCCACCCACCGGCTGCTACGACGACCCGGGCTTTCTGGCGATGCCCGCGGGCACGGCGCGCGGAGAGCTGAGTCTCAGCGACGCCGATGCTGGGCCTCGGGGCGACGGCTACCACTTCGACACCTACGAGTTCTCGGGGACGGCGGGCGCCAGGGTCACGCTCGAAGCGACCATTGCCAGCTTCGATACCTACTTCTATCTGCTCGACGCGGACTGCCACGAGCTCGCGCGCGATGACGATGGCGGGAGCGGCTTGCTCTCGAGACTGGAGTACGTTCTGCCCGAAGACGGGACCTACGTGCTGGTGGTCACGTCGTTCGGGGAGGAAGAGACCGGCACCTACACGGTCGCGCTCAGTGCCGTGACCACGCCCGAGGTGGAGTTCGATTGTGTGAACGGTCGAGACGACGACGTCGACGGCTACATCGACTGCGACGACGAGGACTGCGCGCGGAGCCCGGCGTGCCAGCCCCAGTTCGAGTCGAACTGTAGCGATGGCGCGGACAACGATGCCGACGGCGCCACCGACTGCCAGGACTCGGACTGCTCGGGCATTCCGCCCTGCACGAGTCTACCGCCAGCGTGTTTCTCGACCTCGGGTGTGCTGCCGCTGCCCCAGAGCTCGGTCGAAGGACAGCTCAGCTCGTCGGATCCCTCCACCGGGCCACGGGGCGCGGGGTACTACTTCGATGCCTACCAGGTGACGATCCCCGCCGGGCAGCAGGTGACGTTCGAGACGGTGGAAGGGGCCTTCGATACCTACCTCTACCTGATGGACCAGGCCTGCTCCCAGATCAGCAGCAACGACGACGGCGGCGACGGGTTGCTGTCGCGGATCACGTACACCGCTTCCGCGAGTCAGACCTACACCATCGTGGTGACGTCGTACGGCACGCGGGCGACGGGCGAGTACGTTCTGGACGTCAGCGCCGCGGTGGTGCCCAGCACGGAGGTCGCCTGCGGTGACGGCGCCGACAACGACCGTGACGGCCGCATCGACTGCGACGACCCGGACTGCGCGAACGCGGACGAGTGCATCATCGAGCCCCCGCACCGGTGCATCGACTACGACGGGGCGCTGATGCCGCCGGTGGACACGGTGACGGGCAGCCTCGATTCCGGGGACCCACTGGACGGACCGCGGGGAGACTCCTACTACTACGAGCAGTATCAGGTCCTGATGCTGCCCGGCCTGGCGACCACTTTCGAGACGACCGGCGCCGCCTTTGACACCTACCTCTACCTCTTGGACGAGAACTGCGTCGAGGTGGCCCGTAACGACGACGGCGGCAGCGGGCTGCACTCACGGCTGACCTACACCGCCGACG
>CAZSVU010000394.1:0-7550 GCA_964610275.1 uncultured Polyangiaceae bacterium
CTCGTCGTCCTCGTCGTCCTCGTCGTCCTCGTCGTCCTCGTCGTCCTCGTCGTCGGGATCCGGGCTCCGAGGACGGCGCCTGGCCTTCGCGGCCCGCTGACGGGTCGAACGCTCCTGGTCGTCCTCGTCGTCCTCGTCGTCCTCGAGATCTTCGTCGAGCTCTTCCCGATCGCGCTTGGGGTCCTTCACCATGGCCGGGAGCATCCTCGCCCATGGCCTCTCGCGCAACCGCTTCGTGAGTGATTTGGGCCAGAATCCTGCAGGATCGGGGAGTTCAGCCGGCCGGCACCCCCCGCCGGGGTCGGCCTTCCGGGCTACCTCCAGAGGCGAACTGGCCAGTGAGCTCGTGCCGCCGGCCAGGCAATTTCCGCCAAGCCAACGGGTCGTCAAGCCCCGATGGTGGCTGGTCGCCGGCCCGTATGGGACAGCGGCGCGGCGTGCACGATAGACTCCGTCTCGATGGATGGCCCCCAGCCCTCCCCTGCCGCAGCGGGCGCCGCCGTTGCACCGCCCGTCCGTTCAGCCACCAGTGCTCGGGCCCGGGCGCGCGCACTCGTGCGGTTGTGTCACCTGCAGCAGCACAATCTGCTGAGCGTGCGCATCGCCCGGGCACTCGGATGGATCACGAGCTTCGGCTTCGCCGTAGCCCTGGGCCTCTCGTGGTCCGGATCCGGCGTGAGGAACCTCGATTCTCTCGTGGTCGGAGCGCTCGGTTGGCTCTCGTGGATCGCGGCGGGGCTGGTAGCACTGTTCCTCGCACGCGACCTTCGTTCGCTGGATGAGCAGAGCGGCATCACCGCGCTTGCTGTACAACGTGGGCACACCCCGCACGCGTTGGCGTGGGCCCGAACCCTGGCCACGATGCAGGCAGTGACGATGGCAGTGGCCGGGCCCGGGCTGATGCTCAGCGTCATGTCACTGGCGCTCTCGCCATCGCTTGCGGTTGCTGCAGGGAGGTCCCTCCTGCTGTTGGGGGCGGTCGCGTACTCGGCCACACTGGGCGTCCTGGTGGGAGGGCTCTCGCGGTGGTCCGCCGCGACCAGCCCCCGGCATGGGCCGACCCTCCTGGCCGCCGTGGTGATTGGACCTCACCTGGCTCAAGGCGTTTGGCCGAGCGTGCCAAGCGTGCCGAGCTGGCTTGGCACTTGCCTGGACCAAGTGCGATGGCTGGGAGCGCTGGCGGGATGACCGTACTGCAACTCTCCGGAGTGGGTGCCGGCCGCTTGACGCACGTCGAGGTGGCACTGCCCGCAGGACACCACGTCTTCCTGGGCCGGCCCAGCGACGGCACGACGGCATTGGTAGAGCTCGCGGCGGGAATCCGCCGCCCGCGCCGCGGGCGCGTGCTGGTCGCAGGCCAAGCGCCCTGGTCGTCGCCAACGGCGCGCCGCCGTATTGGCGCACTGCTGGAGCACGAGCAACTCCCACCGGGTGGAACGGTGTCGGACGCCGTGCGCGCGGCGCTCCGACTGCGCAATGACCCCGTCGACGTCGAAGCCGTCCTGGGTCGACTGGGGATCGAGTCGTGGGGGCAGCGCCGAATTGCTGGCTTGAGTCCCGCGGAAACCCGAGCCGTCGCTCTGGCGCTGGCATTGAGCATCCGGGACGCGACGTTGCTGACGCTGCACGAACCGCTTTCCGACCTGGGCGGATTGGACCGGAACCTCGTCTTGGGGGAGCTGGAGCGGTTCCGGCGACAGGACACGTGTGTCGTGTGCACCTCTGCCAGCGCGCGCGACGCCGCGCTGATTTCGGATTCTGTCTTCTTGCTGGACCGTGGACGAATCGCGCGACGGCTGGCCGCTCCCGGCGGCGTCGACCTGACGCCTGGAGCCCACATCGAGCTGGCAGTCCGACTCTCCGACGCCCGGACAGTACTGCAACGTCTGACGCAGGATCCGAACGTGACCGCAATTCGCTGGGACGAGACTGCGGCGCCGCGAGAAGTTCTCGTGCGCGGACCGGACGCCAACCGCGTGAGCCTGGCCGTGCTCGGTGCAGCGCGAGCAGCCGGTTGTCGAATCGAGTCGATGGCCACGCAGCTTCCCTCGCTCGAACTGGCGCGTGCTGCAGCTCAGGGTTTGGCGCGCGCGGCCTACGAGCAGGCGTACCGATACGGCCACACCGCAGCGCCGGTTGCCTCACCTCCGCCAACCCCTGCGACCGCGACCCCGCCGAGCCTCCAAGCGCAACCGCCACCCACCGCCATCGCTCCGGGATACGGCCCGGGCGAAGTCGCCGCAGCGGAGGCACAGCCCGAAGCAAGGGGAGTGCCAACCCACACACATCCACCAACGCCAGCCCTCGAGACGCCGGCGGGACCCGGGGGCTCCCGGGACGAGTCCCCGGGCGGAGGGGAGGGCCAGTGAAGTCGGCACTGGCGGGCGTGACCGCAGCGCTGACCCGTCTACGCCAGCCGGCAGCGGCCGTCGCACCTACGGTGGCACTGGTCTTCGTCGTGGTCGCAGCCCTGCTGCAGCGACGCGTCTCTCCCAGTCGGGCTGCTGACCACACGCTGGTTGCGGCCGTGTTCGGTCTCGCTCTACCTCTGCTGGCTCACGCGACACTCACTCAGCTCACCCGAGGCGCCCGCTTGGAGGCTGTTCTCGTTCCCGTGGCCCGGCATGGGGGTAGCCGGCGCCAGGGCGTAGCCGGCGTCGTGGTGACCGCGGCGGTATGGCTAGCGTCGCTGGGCGGGATACTTGCCGGTCTCGCGGTACTCGTCGCTCGCGGCACCGGCGACCCGAAGCTGGTGAGCGACCTGTTGAGCAGCGTCTGGTTGGGCGCTCTCGGGGGCGCCTGCTACGCGGCATGGTTTTCGCTTGGCTCGATGTGGGGGGCGTCCGGGGGGGGCCGGCTGGTCCTGCTGTTGCTGGATTGGGTGCTGGGATCGGGAGCCACCGCCTTGGCCGCGCCCTGGCCACGCGGTCACCTGCGCAACCTGCTCGGGTCGGAACCAGTCTTGCATATGCCACAGTGGTCGGCGTTGGCCGCGGTCTTGCTTCTCACCATGGCGTGCGCAGCGTGGGCGGTGCTGCGCACGCGGGACTGAGCGCAGCCTGACCCTAGTGGCTCGCGGGCGTCACCGGCCGGCGAGGTGGCCCGGGGTTGCGAGACCAAGCTTCAGTCAATCCGTATCTGACAACTGGAATGAGCGCTTTTGCCGCGCTAGGCTCCGCTCGATCGTGCGAGGCGTTCTGTTTCAGTACGACACCTTCGAGGCGCTCACCGGCCAGCTCGAAGATGCCGGTGAGGAGTTCGCGCTGGATCTCACCAGCACCGATGGGCTCCGCGAAGGCGAGTGGTTGCTGGCGACCTTCGCAGTCGGAGACGAGTGCCTGAGCATCGCAGCCCGCGCCATGGACCGAGGTGCGGGGCTGCGCCTGTGTTTCGCCGAACGCGATTGGGAGCGCCTCCAGTGCTTTGCCGAGGGACGTGGGCCCAGCCTGGCGCCCAACTCCTGCGCGCGCACGTCCATGACGGACATCGAGGCCCCCTTGGACGCCAGTGTGCTGGTCGTGGACGACGACGACGATCAACAGCAGGTCGTTGGCCGGCTCTTGCGCGCTTCCGGTTTCGGGGTGGGAATGGCTTCCACGGCAGAAGAGGCGTTGGACCGGCTACGCGAAAATCCGGTTGACCTGCTGGTGTTGGACTGGAACCTGCCGGGGATGAGCGGGTTGGAGCTGTGCGGGCGACTGCGTCGTGATCCGATCCATCGCAACTTGCCGGTGCTGTTTCTCACCGCGCGCTCGTGCATGTGCGACATCATCGAAGCGTTTCAGGCAGGAGCCGACGACTTCGTCAGCAAGCCCTTTCGTGGGCCAGAGCTCGGCGCGCGGATCTTGAGCCTACTGCGGCGCGCACACATGCCCCCACTGTCCTGAGGCGTAGGCGCAGGTGAGAAATCGGGGAGCGAGCCAGCCTACTGCTCGCGGAAGGCTTCGGCCGGTCGCAGTCGAGCTGCGTAGAGCGCAGGCCAGACAGTGGCCACTAAGCAGATGACCAGTGAGAAGACGCCGACCAAGGCGAACTCCATCGGGCGCACCTGGACGGGCAGACGCGATATGAAATACACCTTCGGGTCCAGAGGGAATCCGTAGACGAGCAGGCCCTTGCACACCGCCAGCCCGAGGGCGAGACCGATCGCCGTGCCGAGAACGCCGATGATGGCGCCCTGGTACATGAACGCCCGGAGCAACGCAGAGTTGCTGGCCCCCATGGCCTTCAAGACCGCGATCTCCTTCTGCTTGTCCAGCACCATCATGATCAGGGTGGCAATCACGGTGAATGCCGCGACCACGATGATGAGCGCCAACACGAGGCTCATCAGGATCTGCTGAATCCGAAGTGCGGTGAACAGTCCGTGGTTGAGCTCCTCCCAGTCCATGGTGTGGTAGAGCCCGCCACCGAGTCGCTGGTGGATCTCGTTGGATATGGCGCGGGCACGGTCGATGTCATCCACCTTCATCTCGACGCCGGTCACGCTGTCCCCACCGTCATAGAAGGCCTGCGCTTCGTACAGATCCGTGTACACCAGCTTGGAGTCATACTGGTCGAAGCCCGCATAGAAGACCGCGATGACGCGAAATCGCTTGGCCACCGGCGCACGGATTGCTCCCCGCGTGTACGTGTAGCCGATCGTCGGCGAAGTCACCTGAACGCAGTCACCCAGCTCCGCCTGCAGGTTCTCCTTCAGCGTGGCCCCGATGACGATGCCAGGCAGCTCCTTCACCGCGTTGGGGTCCTCGCACGGATCGGGATAGAGCTCGTTGAAGACCTCGTCCTCGTGGTCGTCGGGGGGGAGATCACCGGCGTAGCCGCCTTCGGGAACGATGGATCCGGCCTCCATCAACTCGCCCACATCCAGTGCGAGTTCCTCCCCGTCCGTGCCACCGTCCGTGGGAGCGACGCCGGCATCGGGCAACTCCGCGCCGTCCATCTCCTCCTTCAGGGTCTGCAGGAAAGGCTTGGGCTTCTTGGACTCGGTCGTCGCCTGCTTGGCCTTGGTGGTCGTCCGGGAAAACCCGTCGAGGAGAGATGTGCGCCGTCGCTCCGGGGGCTTGGCTCCAGGCAGGCGCAGCCCCTCCAGACTCCCCTCCACCACGTGCCGGGGCAGGTCGAGTACCTGCGGCATGAGAGCGGGATCGACACCCTTGAGCAGCACTCCCGTCGCAGTGCGCTCCCCGTGCGTGACCATCATCGGGTTGATCACGAATGGAGCCACTCCGGTCACTCCGGGGACTTCCTCCATCCGCTGCATGATCTTGCGGTATTCGCTGAAGTCGCTGGAGTACTTGAGAATGAGTACGTGCGCGTTGACCCCGAGCACCTTCTGACGAAACTCGGCGCGGAACCCCCCAGTCACGCTCATGACCGTGGCCAGCGCCGCAACGCCGAGCGCGACGCCGATGACGGCAAACATCGTCCCGACCGATACGAACGCGCGCTTCTTCGATCCCAAATACCGAAGCGCGAGGTCGAGCGGGAAACCCATGCGCGCGGGATGTAGCAGAGGCCGTGGACGAGAGCGACACCGTGACTCCCGTGTTCAGCTACGAAATCATTGCGTACCGCAGGTCACACCTCGTCCCGACCACTGCCACCGCCGTTGACGATTTTCCTTCGATCTGGGCCTCGCACTCCCGTGGCTTGGTGTGCACGCTACTTGCAAGTCGACGGAGTGCGCTGATGCGCGCTCGGGCCGCCGCTGGGCGCAACTTGGTGTCGATCTGAATTTATGTTTAGTTCCTTTGGGTTGTCGAGGGGTGGGTTGTCGAGGGGTCCAGTGTCGGGCCACGGGCCAAATAGGAGTGACTGCGGCATTCCCCCAAAATCCAAGTGCCGGGTTCGCCGTAGTGTTTGTAGCGATGATATCTTTGAGGCTGCGGTGGATTTCTTAGAGGCCTCGCGATGAGCAAGGACCGACCAGCGAACGCTCCGACTGTACCGGCCTCCCAGTCCGAGCTGGCGGACATCGCCAGCGAAAAGACGCCCTTGGCAGGCCGACGCAGTGTCAGCGGACTGAAAATCGTCACCGTCTCCCCAGGCCAGGTGTCGATTCCCGACACCGAGTCGGGTCTGACCGCCCAGGAGGTTCTGGCAGCGGCGGCGAACGACCCATACCTGGGAGCGACAATCGACAACCGCTACAAGATCGAAGCCGTCCTCGGCGAAGGTGGCATGGGGGTGGTGTACCGCTGCCGCCACACCATCATCGACAAGAAGGTCGCGATGAAGGTGCTGCGCGCCGACCTGGCGCGCGACCGAGAAGTCACGGAGCGCTTCCTCAACGAAGCCAAGGCGGCGTCAGCCATCGGCAATCCACACATCATCGACATCAGTGACTTCGGTCAACTCCCGGACGGATCAACGTACTTCGTCATGGAGCACCTCGACGGTTCACCGCTGTCCGACCTGGTGGTCGACGGCAGGGCGGTCAGCATTCCACGCATCCTCCACATTGCCCGGCAGTTGAGTGAGGGACTGGCGGCAGCCCACAACGCCAGCATCATCCACCGCGATCTCAAGCCGGACAACATCTTCCTCATCAACCGCGGAACCGAGAAGGACTTCGTCAAGATACTCGATTTCGGCATCGCGAAAGTGTCCACCGGCGAGGGCAAGCTGACCCGCGCGGGCGCAGTGTTCGGCACGCCGCATTACATGTCGCCGGAACAGGCTGCGGGCGCTCCGATCGATCATCGCTGCGACATCTACTCCTTGGGGGTGATCCTGTACGAGCTGGCCAGCGGCAAGGTGCCCTTTGATGCCGACAACTTCATGGGGATCTTGACTCAGCACATGTACAAGGCGCCGGTCCCCATACGCGCCCTGGTGCCGCAGCCACAGGACATACCACCAGGACTCGAAGCCATCGTCCTCAAGTGTCTCTCCAAGCGCGCGGAGCAGCGCTACCAGTCGATGGAGGAGCTCATCGAGGATCTGGACAGGACGCTGCAAGGTACGATCCCAGTGGCCGTCACCGAGATGATGGAGCGGTCGGCTGGATTCAACGTACCTGCGGATTACTTCCAGAAGTCCGCCATGCCGGCTCCGGTCCCGGCCACTCCCGGCGGTGGCCCGGTGTCGAAGAACCGCTGGCCTCTGTTCGCGGGTCTGGCGGGAGTAATGGCCGCCGTGGGCATCGTAGTTGCCATCTTCGCGCGGAGCGTCCTGAGCACCGCCGCCCCGCCGACACAACCCAACGTCGCCCCGCAACGTTCAGCAGCGCAAGCGGCTCCGGCGGCGCCGACAGCACCCGCATCGACTGCCGCAACCGTGCCCACCAAGCAGGTCCTGCTCGCAGTCGAACCGAACGACGCGGAGGTGTTCGACGAGGAGAAGAGCCTGGGCCGCAGTCCGGTGGCACTCGCAGTGCCGGAAGGCAGGACGCTGAAGCTTTCCATCACGCGCGACGGCTACAAGCAGCAAGAGCTCGAAGTCGACGGAAAGCAGGACAAGCTGTTCGTCGAGCTCGAGAAGGAGCAGGTCGCGCCCAGGCCTGCCCCGCAGCCACGCTACCGTCCCGCCGCCAAGCCCACGCCCCG
>CAZSVU010000395.1:0-774 GCA_964610275.1 uncultured Polyangiaceae bacterium
AATGTTGCAGCCGTGAGGCTGCTTGACCGCCAACTCTCCGCCGGTCTACCCTCTGCAAGCTTGCCATCTGGGTAAGCGGAGGAGAGGATCATATGAAACGTATGGCTGTGCTCATGCTCGCCCTGGCAGGGGTGTGCTGCTCCGCCGCGGACGAGAAGTCGTCGGCTCCACCCTGCAGGCAGGAAGCGGACGGGTGGTGCCAGTGCAGCACGTCGACCACCGACTCAAACACTGACTCCTGCAGCGTCGCCGTGGTCGGCGGCTCGGCCGCGTGCTGCAGGTCCGAGCGGTACCCGGGTGAGGGCGGCGACTGCCATTGCGCCCCGATTGTCTGCTCCGCCGAGAACGACTCCGCCGGCACCTGCTCGTGTGGTATCGACCGGGACAGCGGGACGCTGGTAGAGGAGTGCACGGGCGTTTGCTGCCTCAACGCCGTCGCCGGGTACTGCTACTGCACGACGGACACCGGTGCGGAATGCCTATTCGGTGACACGCCCACGGACACATGCTCACCTAGCAGCATGGCGGCCGACGGCGCCTGCGGGTCGCTCTACACCCAGACGACCAACTGCAACCCCTAGTCCTGCCAGTCTTGCCAGCTCCGTGAGGGATCGCTTCAGGTGTGCTTGGCATCTGCCAAGCCGCATCCTCACACGAGACAGAGATGTGCGCGCCCGGGAGTGACGGATATCGTGCGCGTATCATCGCCACCTCACCTCGAAGGCATGCCACACGATGGCCGTGTGGTGAGCGCGGGGTGAGTTCACGCGGTTT
>CAZSVU010000395.1:784-7512 GCA_964610275.1 uncultured Polyangiaceae bacterium
ATCAACAGCGGATTCTGCAACTCCCACGTCGCGTCGTCCGAGGCGTGTTGCATTGCGCTCACATTGTAGCGGAGCGCGTGATGAGGTACTGTTTGGCCTGGGTCTTGGGGATGGTTACCGCGCGGGGTGCCGCACTCAACGTAGCTCATGTCGCTCTGTGGCTTGGCGTAGCGACACTTGGAGGATGCGCTCCGGACACCGGGAGCACCAATGGCGAACCTCCGGGTAGCGGGGGCTCGACGGGTTGTGTCTGCGACGACGGCCACTCGTGCACGATCGACACATGCACGGACGATGGCTGCCGGTTCACTGTTGGCCCAAACCGCGGCGAGACGGCGTGTCCTGCCGGGGAGTACTGCACGCTGGACGATGGGTGCGTGAGCGCTCCCGCTTGCGCGGACACTGCCCAGTGCGAGGAGCAGTGGGCTGACGATGCCTGCAAGACCAACATCGTGTGCGACTCCGCGGTCGCTCTATGCACGTTCGACGTGCTCGACACCGACGGAGACGGCCACCCACCCGAAGTCTGTGGTGGAGGGGACTGCGACGACACGGACGCCGACAACTTCTTGGGCAATGCCGAATCCTGCGATGGTGCCGACAACGACTGCGATGGCGCGGTCGACGAGGATGCCACCTGCCCGGAACCGATGCAGGAGTGCCGTTCGGGTGCGTGTCAATGTCGCGCGGAGTACGCATGTGGTGACGTCTGCGTCGACCGGCTGACGAGCGTCGAGCATTGCGGTGAGTGTGGCAACGCTTGCGCCGCCAATGGTTCTTGCGAGGCCGGGCAGTGCGAATGCCCAGACAACACCGTGCTGTGCAGCGACACCTACCGTTGTGCCGATTTGCAGGCCGACGAGCAAGATTGCGGCGAGTGCGGAAACACGTGTCCGTTGGGTGGCGAGTGCGTCGATGGATCGTGTGAGTGCCCTGCCGGAACGGACCTTTGCAGCGATGGGTGTGTGGATCTCTCCGAGAGCGAAGCCCACTGCGGGGCCTGCGAAGCGGCGTGTCCGGGCACGGCCAGCTGCATCGCGGGCATCTGCACCTGCCCCGACGACCAGACCGTATGTGGACCCGCGTGCGTCGACTTGGACAGCAACTTGTTCCACTGCGGCGAGTGCGACAATACGTGCCCACCTGGCACATCGTGCGTAGGTGGGGTCTGCCATTGCGATTCCGGACTCACCCTGTGCGGCACGGAGTGCTTCGATCTGTTCAACGATGTCAGCAACTGCGGACAGTGCGGCAACGTCTGCGATCTCGGCGCCTGCTGCGCGGGCGAATGCGCGGATACTCTGACTGACCCACTGAACTGCGGGGCGTGCGGACTGCGGTGCCCTGAAGAGTCCACCTGCGAGTCCGGTTCCTGCGTGTGCTCGCCGGCGCTCCACATCATGCTCGACAGGTCGTGGGAGCAGGGCACGACGGCAACCTGGGGACCGGAGCCTGCGCCAACGGCTTGGGAGGTAGCCGTGGACGGGCTCCTGCAATTCGTCGAGGCGCCTGGCCGATCCGATACGCGGGTTGGCCTACAGTACTTTCCACTGGAGCTATCAGGCGACATCTGCGACGTCGCGCAGTACCAGACCCCGGAGGTACCACTGGGTCCCCTGAGCACGAACTCCTCTGAACTCGTCGCGTCTCTGTCGAGTGCGGTGGTTTCCGCCGATGCGGAATCGTCGAAGAATCCCGCGTTGCACGGCGCGTTGTACTACGCGCAGTCGTGGATCGCGAGCCAAACGGAGTCGCGTCCCACGGCCGTAGTCCTGCTCACCCGAGCCATGCCCGGAAGCGCTTGTGACACAGTAGGTGCATCGGGGAGCGCCGCGGCACTGGCGGCGATGGCGGATCTGGCAAGGGCCGCCGCTGAGCCCACCGATGAGGCGCACCGAGTGCGCACATACGTGGTGCTCGTGGGGGTGCATCCCGCGTATGACGAAATTGACGAAATCAGTACGCTGGCTTCGGCGGGCGGAACACGGGCAGCTTGGACGATATACAGAGCTGAGGCAGCATTGTACCTTGCGCAAGTGCTGCGGCGCATCGAGTCGAACGTCTGCAACCCAGATGAACCTCCGTTGTCCGAGGCACTCCTGGTTGGCTACGAGTTGTGCTTTGATATGTCTATCCTTGGCTGCGCGGACTCGACGGGCACTTGCGCCGAGGACCTTTACCCACTGCTGTTCGATAGTCCGGAAGACTGCCAACGTGCGTACATCGACCTCTGGGAGTGCAGAATGAACGTGGGCGCCTGCAGTATGGATTACCTTTTAGGTATTGACTGCCAGGCCGAGAAGACTGCCGCAAATGCCGCGTGTCCGGACACCTGACATCCCGCCAACGGCCGCGCAGAGCCGCTTGAGTCCAGCCCGGCCGAGCGTGCCAGGTGGTTGTGCCCGGCGAAGACTGCGTCAACTGGTCGACGCCGAGTTGGCTCGATGGGCGGGGGCTGTGTCCAACGGAAGCCGGGCAGCGGGACACGCCATGCTGCGGCCGCTGGAACAATGAGATGCGGACACGCCGGCCCAACGCTCAGCTGCTACATATCCGCTACACCGCCTCCTTCTTCCTCCCCTTCCCCCTGTGTTCCTCGACACTTACGCCGCGGGGTGCCGGGACTGAAAATCCACGTGTCGCGCCCGCGCGATTCTGTCCCTGGACACCACTTTTCCTGGGGAAACATCTGATCGCGATCGTCTCCTGCGTCGGACGCGTATCGTCCCAATACATCAGGCTGATGTCCACTCTTCGGTCGAATAGAGTGTGCTCAGCGAGATAGGATCTGCTCAGGCCACAGTCGACGTTCCTCTTGTCGAGTATCCGGTAGTTGCCGAGCTGAGTCCCAATCGCGAACCCGGGGAGAGCTTGGTAGGGACGCCGCAAGGGAGGCTCTGCTGTCTCGCGCATCGCGCGCATCATGTCACGACCGCATTCGGCCAATTTCACATCCGCAATCAGCGTATTCCCGCTCTGGGCGCCCCAGAAACAGCCCATGCGTACGGCGGACGTGTCCCCAGACTCTTCTCGCGCTACCATCGAGCGGCGGTCGTCGGTTCGGGCTGGAGCATGGGAGTGCGCGGGGTCAGAACATCGGGGTTGTTGGTTGCTTGCGGCGTTGGCTTGAGTGTCAGCTGCGGCGGCACCACCACCGAACTGGGCGCCGGCGAAGTGCCCGGGGGCGGCGGGACCGGGGGTGTCAGAGGTGAGTCGGACGCCAGCGACCAAGGCGAGGCGGGCGCGGTGGATGCCTACTGCGTACCGGGTGAGCAACGGACCTGCTACGACTCTTGTGGCGCCGGCGTCTGGACCTGCAACGCGACGGGCACCGGCTTCAGTGAATGCGTCTGCCCGGGCAGCGGCGGGACGGGCGGGGTCGGGGGTGGATCGCCTAGCTGTCCTCCGAGCTACGCCGAGCCATGCACCTGTCCGGACGGTGCGACGAGCTATCACACCTGCAATCCCGACTGGACCTGGGGTGACTGCCAGTGCAGGCAACCGGCCACCGGAGGATCCGGCGGAGGCGATGCGTCCTGCTCCAACGTGACGCCCTGCGGCGGCGACGTGGTCGGAACCTGGAACGTGACGTCGTCGTGTCTGACGGTGAGTGGTGACATGGATTTGTCACATGTGGGGCTGGATCGTTGCGAGAGCGTGTCGGTCACGGGGTCCCTCGAGGTGACCGGAACGTGGACCGCCTACGCCGACGGGACGTATTCCGACAACACGACCACGACAGGCACCGAGACGTTCGAACTGCTCGGCTCGTGTCTGCGTGTATCGGGAACCTGCACCGTCTGCTCACGGATTGGTGGAGCTATCGCGTCCGTAGGCTACGCCTCGGTCACTTGCGAAGAAGATCCGAACAGCGAACCCTCCCCCGAGTGCGGCCTCGGGTGTACGTGCTCGGGCACCATCGACCAGGCTGGAGGGCTTGGGGTCGCCCCCATGTACCCGTCCGCGAGCGGCACCTACACGGTCGCGGGCAGCACGCTCACGATCACTGCGAGCGAGCAGGAGTACTCGTACTGCGTCTCGGGAACCACGCTATCCATGACCCCGCGGAGCGCGCCCACGACGGGCACGCTGACGGGCACGGTCGTGCTCCAGCGGCAGTAGTCCTCAAACACGGCTGCTCAGGCCACGTACGGTCTCACGGTCTGCGGCTTGGTTGGCTCTCCGAGCATGCGCAGGCGCCCGGCGTGGGCTGGCTCCAGCCCGACTGTCCCAACCTCTGTCCCACGGACACTTGTTGGACACGCTTCTGCACACGCCGCCCGCGGGCCCGTGCAGAATGCCGGCCAAATCGTGTCAAATCGTGTCGGTTGAACGGCACTGAAAATCCACGTGTCGCGCCCGCGCGATTCTGTCCCTGGACACCACGCTAGATTGAGATTCCAGGGGGATACGACGAATCAACGAGTCCACGCAGTAGCGTGGAATGCCGTCGTGTCGACGGAGAAAGGTCTCGCAGTTGCCGGGTTGATATTGGAGCGCACAGGACGAACACCCAAACCGGCATGCGGCCCGCGCCGACAGCAAGCCAATCAGCGCGAACGATGCTGCGCGGCAACCGGAGTCGAGGTCGCGGCAGGCGCCAAGCGAACGCTGAATTCATCGTTCTTCCCGATCATCACTAGCGGCGGCGCGAGCGCTGGCGCTGGCGCTGGCGCTGGCGCTAGTGCTGGATGCCGCCGGAGTACTGCTCGTGGCCCCCGAATCCAAGCACACCATCGCCGAGTGCGGCATTGCCCTGAACACGATCAGCTTATGCTGCCGAGCACCGAGTGTAGGGGATCGTCGAGAAGCGCCGCGCTCCGGTCGGCACGCCCGATGGTGGAAGCTCGCGGCATGGCTCGGCGATTCGCCGAATTCTCCGTCCGCGAGCGCGATCGAAACGCCGCACTTTGGCGTGATCGCGTACACCCACGGGTGCCTGTGCGTGTCCTCTGACAGCTCGACCAGCACAGGCAGGACACATCGGCCAGCACGACACCCCGAAACCATCGGTGTTGACACTCCCGACACCTGGCTACCAGAGCCAGGGCTCGATGGTGGGCGGGGCCGGGTGCGGGCGCCTTGACGGTCGTGCTGGGCGATCCAGCCTTGACGGAGCCGACGCCTGCTGCTGCACTTCGAGCGGGAGGCGATGGAATGAGGTGGTGCTACTGGTCGCTGGTGGGTCTGGCCGTGCTGGGAATGATGAGTTCCTGCAGTGAGCCTCAAGACGATGACGACGAGGAAGTGGGGACCTACACTCCTGGGTTCCTCGAAGGATGCTTCCCCGACACCCCCTGCGCCGAGGGCTTGCAGTGCATACGCTCGAAATGCACCATGCCGTGCACGACGCACGCCGACTGCGGCCAGGGGGTCTGCTCGCCAGACGCAGACGGCACGCAGGTCTGCGACGCCCCGTGCACTTCCAACAGGGATGTCATCGCCGACTGGATCTGCCTGGATGGCGTTCCCATGCCGTGCGCCATTGAGCCGTGCCCCGAGAATACCGCATGCATCGGCCGGCGGGGGTGCACGCTTCTCGAAGGCGCTCCGTGCACGGATGACGAGGACTGTGCCACGCTCCACTGCAGCACTGCTGACGCCACCTGCAGCGTTGCGGCCGGTGAGCCGTGCACCCACGAAAACTGTAACCAGTGCATGACCATTGAGGGAGTCGTGGGATGGACGTTCTGCTCGCGCGATTGCACTGCCACCAGCACCTGTGGGGAGGGCGAGTGCATCGGTGACTACGATACCGGCCAGTTCCGTGGGGCATGTGTTCCAGGCTGCATTGACGAATGCCCCGACTGCTCCACCACCAGGATTACCGATCTGAACCCGACTCCAGTAGAGTACTGCGGCCACCTGGTGCCCTTCACCTGCGATCCCGAAGCTGACCCATACTTGATCGACGGCGTCGCCCAGGGGCTCTGCGACACGCCCTAGAGCGCCGCTGAGCGCGTTTCGGGTCCGGAGGCACCAGCACTCCAACGCCCCGCTCCCTCGATCCCTACGCCTCCGCCTTCGGCTCCGGCAGCGTCGCCTTCGGCTCCGCTCATGGTGGTGTCGAATCCAACCACTAGGTGGCGCGCGGAGCGAAGCGAAGCGCAGCCGTGCGGCCTCTGGCCGCGCTTACCCACCGCGGTCTGCTTCTGGTTGCTTGATCGATCGTCAATGGCCATTTCTCTGCCCCATTTCTCCTCCTCCGTAGGAGGAGCGCGCGCGCCCGCGCACACGCGCGAGGACGCACTGCCAAGCGGGATCCACCGGACGCTCAGGTTTCATGCTGGCAAAGTGCGTCCCGGACGCACCCTGACACCGCGTCCCGCAAGTGCGTCCGGGACGCACCTGGGACGCACCCCTACCGGGCCGCATTCCGACCTCCGGTGACTCGCCGATAGGCAGCCCGAACCTCAGCCGTTCGACCCCGCACCGACCGCTCGACAGCCCGCTGAGACGCGTCGGGGTGGCGCTCCAGGTATTGGGCAACGTCGGCATCAATCTCGTCCGACGTGCGGGCTGGAGCATTGTTGGCCCGGCGGCGTTTGCTCGACCGTCGGCTGCTCGACCGCGCCCAATCCGCCACCTGCTGCGCTGGTGTCGGCGGGTGCAGCTTGGGGACATGCCCAGGTCCAATGCTGCCGCGACGCATCCGCCTCCCGCCGAAGTTGGTCAACTAGTGCTGTGTCTCACAAGTCGCAATCGTTGTCCTCCGCCGGGCCGAACGC
>CAZSVU010000396.1:0-7511 GCA_964610275.1 uncultured Polyangiaceae bacterium
CCCGGTCGTCATGGAGCACGCCAAACGCGCACGCGCCCGGTGACACCTCCACCCCATTGGGGCCACCACCGAGTTCCGCACCCCGAACGCGCCATCCATCACGCCCGCCCCTGCCGGGGCCGTAGTTCCGACCCCAGTGGGGGGGGCGGGAATGTGTGCTCCTCCAGCGAGGATGCGTTCTCCGTGTGGTTCGCTGGTGTGGGTGTACCGACGCTGGGGGTAGTGCGCGCAGCGCGGCAGGGGCGCAGAGGGCCGATGGTGTGGTGGCCGTGCCACAGTCGCTGCGCGGGCGTAGTTTCCGGGACAGTGGGGGGGGCGTTGTCGTCGGCCGTCCCAGCCTCGTGCCACGACGTTGGCGCCTCCGTGGTGTTTGGGTGTGGGTGTGGCAAGGGCTGGGGCCGGTGCAGCTTGGCCCGTAACGGTGTAGCGGCGTGGCAGGGTGGTGGCGAGCTTGAACGCAGGGGGTCCACGGTGATAGACGACTGCCCGTGGCCCATCGCAATGGGATGAGCAGCGGTAGCGCTTCAGCCACGAACCGCAGGTGGTTGGGCTGCTCGGCGGGGTTCTTCAGCGTACCGCTGCTGGCGGCGGCCTGCGCACCGGCTTCGTCTCCCCTGCCGGCAAACACGGGGGACAGCGTCGACGTGCCGCCTGCTCTCGAAGACACCCCCGCGTCAGACCAGCGCCTCGCGCCGAGCCCGACTCAGGCAAAGGTCCCCGAGCCTCGGGACTGCACCGGCCCGCTGACGTTCGACGACGAGGCCCTCGAAGCAATCGTGCGGTGGGAGCTTCACAAGCCCGAGGGGAGCATCCTGGCAGCGGACGCCGCGGCGCTGGGTCACCTCTCCGAGCCGACGGCGCGCATGGAGACACTGGGAGGAATCGAGTGTCTGTCGGGACTGTGGTCGCTGCACTTCGAGGACACGCGAGCCAGTGACCTGCAGCCGCTTTCGGGATTGACCAGCATGTTGCGCCTGTTTCTCAGTGGCACGCAGGTCAGCGACCTCAGGCCATTGGCGGGTTTGACCAAGCTGGTGGAGCTGAACCTTAACGACACGCAGGTCAGCGACCTCACGCCACTGGCGGGTTTAGCCGAACTGCGGAAGCTGCAGCTCGGGAACACTCGGGTGACTGACCTCGAACCGCTTTCGGGATTGACCAAGCTAGTGGAGCTGGATCTGAACGGTACGCAGGTCAGCAGCCTCCGGCCGCTGGCCGGGTTGATCGAGCTGCGAGCGCTGTACCTCAACGACACCCGGGTGACCGACCTCCAGCCATTAGTGGGGCTGAACAGGCTGAGCCTGCTGTCCCTGTTGGGCACCCCCATCGACTGCGCCGCGCAGGCCACGGCCATCCAAACGATGCAACGTCAAGGGACTTCCGTGAACACGCTCTGCCCGTAGCCATCGCCAAGCTGCGCCGAGCACCGCGCTCGAAGCCGAGCACCAAGGCATAGACCAGTGCAACGCCGTCCACGCACCCACGTCACCCCCATTGGGGCCACTGACGAGTTCCGCACCCGGAGCGCGCCAGCCATCGTGCATATCGGTGGCTGGCCGTGGTTCGGATGACAGTAGGGGGGATCGTCGGTGGTCCCTGCCTCGTGCCACGACGTAGGCGCGTCCGTGTTGTTTGGGTGTGGGTGTAGGAAGCCTTGGGCGTCGAGCGGTTCGGCCCGTAGCGGCGCAGCCCGGTGGCAGGGTGGTGGTGCCGGGGCCGGGCATGCTGATTTGGCGGACGCCTGCGCTCTGGGCAACGTCCTGGCGGCCTCGCCGTGCGCCAACCACCTGCTCGGCGTATGCTTCGGCAATGGGCAGTCGGGGGACCACCGCCATGATGGCCATCGTCGGCTTGTTGGCGGCCTGTGGCGGGAAGACCGAGCGTGACTTCGGCGGCAGCGAGACTGGAGACCCCACGCTCGACGATGGCGGCTCCGGTGGAGGCGCAGTCGATGCCTCGGCTGGCGGCGGAAGCCTCGCGGGTGGCAGCGCCGGGACGGGTGGGGTGACCGCTGGCACGGGCGTTTCCACAACCTCGGGCGGTGGCTTGGCCTTTCTCGACACGATCGAGGCGAACATGCCGAACATGCCACAGGCGCCGCACGCGATGAGCGGGACCAGGACAGCCGCACCGATGGCCACGAATGGCCAGTAGCCTCGCCGTTTGGCATCCATCGCTCGTATCCCTCCACCTTGGAGGATCGGCTTCTCCGGGGGAGCCGTCAAGCGACGGTGGCCGCTTGCCTGTGCCACAGAGGCACTGCCGCAAGACGCCGAATCGCCAAGCAGATGGCGGTGGGCGACGCTCCTGATCGCATCACTCGTCCTGCCCCCGGTGAGCGGTGGCGTCCTCGTCCACCCAATCTTCTTCCTTCCACGACATGCCCTTCCGGCCCGGCACCTTCCGGGTGGGTCCGGCCTTGTAGAACCGGCATGACTTCGGCCCGTAGCAGAACGTCTCGACCCTGTACTTCACCTTCGACGGATTCCACTGGTCGATGATCATCTCGACCGGCATCTTGCAGCCCCAGATGCACGCCGAGCACTTTGCCTCGTAGACCTTGGTCGAGAGCCGGCGGTGGCCACGCTCCCGGTAGACCTCCAGCAGCGGCGGCACCTCGATCCAGGGCGGCGGCATGTTGTCGGCCTCGGCGGCCCTCTTGATCAACTTGAGCTTGGCGGTCTTGTAGTAGTCGGCGGCCTCCATTCTCGGGTCGGCAATCGGCTCGGATTCGCCGCTGACCTCGTCGCCTACGCGGAACTCGTGCTTGGCCTGGGCCGCCTTGCCGATGCCGATGAGGAAGTGGCCGGGTTGGCCATCGAGCTTGCCGTCGATCCCGAGCGTGTACCCCTGGTAGGTGTGGCTTCGCTCATCGAAGGACCGGGTCAGCCTGATACGAGGCTGAACGGAACGATGGTGCCGGACCAGGGGAGCTTCATGGCGAGTGGATGTACCTACAAGCTGCTGTGGCGGCTAACGAGGGGAAGGCCCATGACCCTACTCCTCGATGTACGTCGGTCGATGACTCGCGGCCATCTGGACGAGATCGGTCTCGCATCCAGGAGGCGCACCCACGAAGTTTGGGTGATTGCGGGTATGCAAGAATTGGGAGCCTTCGAACCTCATGTGGTTGCCCGGACTACTTCGCTGGTTTGTCATGAAGAAGCGGTGCAACTTCAGCTTCTCCTGGAATTCCAGCGTCCGTCTGAATACGGCCTGTTGCGCGACACAAACGCTTGACTCGACCTGCCCGCTCATGTCCGACCCCAAGACGTAGTACAGGGGCTTTGGGAAGCGAACGACTGTGCCAAGAGACTTCTTGAACGCATAGTGGCACCCCCATATATCCAAACTCAGGCAGAGGTAGTCGGGCGCTTCACCTGCCTCAAAAGTGAAGTGAGTCCACTCGTCGTACATCCATGTCTTCTCGCCATGAGGAACGAGCATCGTCTCCTCGCGGCCAGTCTCATCAAGCACACGGAAACAGAGCCGATCCGCTTGGTCAACGAAAATGGAAGCCCGATTTGCCTCTGGGTCGGCGAAGAAGTCGAGGAGGAAGTTCGGGCCGGCCTTCCTCGGCTTTCGGACTCTGAGGAACGAGTAGACCGACAGCCCAGCAAGGTTCTCCAGTTCCGCGTATAGGCGAGCCCGGTAGAATTCCACGCGAGCAAGCACGTCGTCGTATGTCACCAGGTGGATCGGTTGCGCCAGGCGTGCAGCTTCTGCTCGACTTGCGTCTGCTCCCTTTCCACCCACCAGGATGCACGTGGGAGACTTGTACACCTGGATTCCCGTCCGTCCAGCGAACTCGTTGCGGTGCGCCGCATCGTCGAAGTACGCGGAGTATTCTCGGCACTGCGCTAGATAAGAGTGTGTATCCGCGTAGAACGTCTTCCGACGGTCCCCCGGCTTGAGCAGTTTCATGCCGGGCGTATTGATTTCGAAAATCTCCCAACGGCCGCTGTCCGCACGCTGCACCATGAAGTCCGGGGTGAACACGACTCTACTGTTCTCGGTGAGATCTGGATGCGCTACGACCCGCGAGTACCCGAGGCAGTCAAAGGCCGAGGGGTGGGATTCGAACCACGCCTGACAGACCGCCTCCGGTACGTCGCCAAGCAGCAGAAGCGCTTCAAGGGAAGCGATCGCGTTCTCCAGAACCGTCCGATCCATCGCCGACTACCAGACGCTGCACACCACGATGCGTGGGTGTCAAGCCAACCGGGCGCGTTCCGGCGAGTCATCAGTGGCGTTTTCCTCCTCAATCCTGACGACCCGGAGCGCGGGTCGAGGCGAGAACTGTCGTCCGTGTAGGGATTTCGGAGCACGAAGGCAGCCACCGGTGATTGACTCGGCATGTCTTCTTCAAGCGTGGGCACGCGCACCCGCCCGCTCGGCCGCCAGCGTCGAGCAAGAAGCCGCTGCGAGCGTCCTAGCCCGAGTCCTCATCAACCAGGCGCATGAAGTCGTCCTCACTGAGGATCACGATCTGCGCCCCCTTCTCCGCCAATTGCTCTGCCTTCCGTTGCTTCGAACTCCTCGTGTATCCGCCGAGCACGCGCAGGTCCTGCTGACCAACAACGAGCATGGTCGTCTTCCTTGTGACGTTGTTCCCGACATCGCACCCCCGCTATGGCGCAGCACCTTCTGCACTTTGCCGTTCGGTAGTTCGACATCCTGGATTTCTCCGGCCTTTCCGGCTTCGCTCTCCGAATCAGGCAGCGCTGCTGCGAGCCAAGATGCGATGAAGTGGTTCGCATCCTCACGCGCGGCTCCTGCTCCGCTTCCGTGCTGACCGAGAGCACCGCTGTGAGACATAGTCATGGCGATGGTCCACTGCACACCAGTGGAGTAGCGTGTCGGATTGCCGTCTGACCCCGTGAGCGGGCCCGGAGCCAGGGAGGCGGCTCAGGCAGGACTTGCCACTCGACCGATGAACAACACCGTGCCGGTGCCACGGTCGTAGATGAAGAACAGGAACGGCCGGTTGAGGTGCAGCGATGGCGTGGCGCCGACGGTGGTGAAGACTTCCCCGGTCGCGGCTCCGGCCACGGTCGCATCCTCGTCTACCCCGATGTATGCCTGTTGCAGCGCCGTCTGGATGTAGAGCTGCGTAGTCGTGCTGATCCCGGAGAAGTCTGCGGTGGGAGAGAAGGCGTCGACCACCCCGAGTTGCTCGAGCGGCGGACCGAGGTCGACCGCGCTCTGGAACGAGAACTTCGGCAGCCCGAGATAGAAATACCCCGACGCCGCGGCCAGACCATCGACGATCTCGGCGAGGCGCGCGTCGTCGAAGCTCGCCTCGAGTTGCGGAAGGTCGCCGGTCGTCGGCACCACCGCGACCAGCGACACGGGCGTGCTCGCGTAAGGCAGCTCGACGGCTTGGTAGTCGGTGGCGAACAGGTACGGGAACTCCGCTTCCTGCAGCATCATCGGCACGGTGACCTGGGTCCCGTTGGGCAGCGTGAAGCTGACGTCCAAGGTATTCGCACGCTCGAAGCGGTACTCCCAGGGGGCGGCGAGGTAGATGGCGTTGGACAGCGCGAGCTGAGTGCGCGAATCGATGGCACCGGGAGGCAAGAGATCCGTGACGTGCCCCCCGGTCTGGTTGCTGGCCCAGTCGTTGATGGCGACCCGCGCGCCCTCCGCATCGCCCGCGAAGTCGACCAGGTAGAGGCCGGAATCGTATTGCTGCCCGAGGACGTCGAGGAAGGCCGGCTCGACCGACACGTCCCGCCGCAGCCAGAGCACGTCGAGCGTGGAGAGTCGCAGCTCGCTCGAGTCACCCAGCGCGCGGAGGCGCCCGGCGAGTTCGTTCATGGCCGGGTGCAACGCGCCGGGCGCGGCGTCAAACCCGAGCACCGCCCCCAGCTCGATGGCGGTGTTGCCCTGGGCGCCCGCGTAGATCATCGCCAGGATGGTAGACACGGAGTACGGGCTCAAGAGCAGGTTCTGGTCCGGAGCCGTGCTTGCCGCCACCTGACGGTAGAGGTTCAGGGCGAACGTGCGGTGTGCCGCCTGCAGGGCGTCGAAGTCCACGGTCGAAACCGTGGGGTCGGACTGATACGGCAGCGTCGAACGCCGCAGCTCGACGCCTGCGGGTGGCATGGGCGGCTCGTCCGCGTCGGCTCCGCCGCCACTACCGTCGCTGCCGCCACTGCCGGGCGCAGCTGCCTCCGTACCGCCGCAGGCGGCGGCGACGAGGCCCAATCCCAGCAGCCACCCCCATTCACTTGCCATGCACCAGCGTGATCGCGAGCGAGGCATGCGTCAAGCCATTGCCTCTCGATGACGAATCCGATTCGTCCACACTGGCCGGCCCTGCACCCAGCCGTTGATCGCGTAGAGTGACCCGTGAGTTCGCCGATCGCCGCCTGGGCTGCCCGGCTCTCAGCGTGGATCCTGTCGGGCTTCTTCGGCTCGGCGCCGACTCCTCCACGATCCTCGTCACGAACTCCCCCGGCCGGCCTCGGCCGCCAGGGTCAGGGGTCGGGCAAGGGCCGACTCGACGACGCCTTCGAGGTCCAGAGCAACCGCCCGCGAATTGGCTGGAGACGTGTCACTGGTCGTCACTATTTGTCGCTCTGGCGACTGTTTCGGGGGCTCGACAGTGACGAATGGGGACGAATAGTGCGCCGATTTCGTCTTAGCCTGGGGTCGGGGGTCATCCGCCGCGATGATACCGCGTGGCCCGGCGCGGTAGGGGTCGCGCGTTCAGTCGCAGCCGCAGGTCGGGCTCAGCGTGCCGTCGCAGCACTTGGCGCGTCCGCCAGAGCATCCACAAACACCGTCGTGGTGCGAGCAGCAGCCCCGACGGGCCACATCGCCGCCGCTGTCGGCTACGGCGGTGAGATCAACCGCACCGATGACGCTTATGCCTAGAACGACCAACAGGATTCTTCCCCACATGGCCATACCCTCTGCGGCCTATATCCAGGCGTCAAGCGGCGCGGCTACCTGTCATGCAGGCAGGCAACACCCCGAAGGAGCTGCTTGGCTGTCGCTCCGCCGTGCACCCGCAGTCTCGGATAACGGTGCAGACTTCCTGAGTGCACGGACCTACGGCACTATCTGATGATGGTTCCGCACGGAAACTCCACGTTGAGCTCCACACCCGCGGTTCCCTGAACGGTCTGACACGTCGTCGAGCAGAGTTCGATCTGGGTCGGCACATCGGGATTGTCCTGGTCGCCATGGATGAATTGCCAGCCTATTCCGCTCGCACATCCCGCGTTCTCGCCGATCCCGCTACGCATGCCGTCGATGGTCACCGCTACCACGACACCTGCATAGTCCACCGGCTGTCCCGACTCGGTCTCAGCGTTCGGAACCGGGACAGTGCAGTTGAGGTGGTGCTCACGAATTGCTGCCAACTCCTCCGTGATGCGCGCCGTCGTTGCGGATGGATCGGCGGGGACGACAATGGTCGCCGATTGCGTGCCACCGGCCAGGGCGATCTGATTGAGCGCCGACAGCCCGTCGGGGTCATCAGCGATTCCAATAACATAGGT
>CAZSVU010000397.1:0-7469 GCA_964610275.1 uncultured Polyangiaceae bacterium
GAGCGACGGGAAGCGGGGGAGCGACGGGAAGCGGGGGAGCGACGGGAAGCGGGGGCATGACCGGGAGCGGAGGAGCGACGACGGACATGCGGGACATTCCGCCGACTCAGATCGTGGAGGAGATGTTTCTGGGCTGGAACCTGGGGAACACCCTGGATAGCGATCCCGATGAAACCAGCTGGGGAAATCCCAGGACGAGTCAGGTCATGATGGACGCAGTCCAGGAGGCCGGATTCAACACCGTTCGGATCCCGGTCACCTGGATGCACCACATGGGAGGACCGCCGGACTACGTCGTGGACACGGACTGGATGGATCGTGTGGAGGAAGTTACGAACTACGTACTATCCACTGGCATGTACGCGATCATCAACAGCCACCATGACGAGTGGGTCTCGCTGATGCCTTACGCGGATCAGACGGCCGTCGCGACGCAGCTCAGCCGGCTGTGGACGCAGATTGCGACACGGTTCAGAGACTATGGGGATCACCTCGTCTTCGAGACGCTGAACGAGCCTCGAACGCGGGACAATACGGAGTGGTCGGGGGGGACCCCCGAGGCGCGAGCGATTCTCAATACGTACAACCTTGCGGCGGTCGATGCCATTCGCGCGACCGGCGGCAACAACACCATCCGGCACATCATGGTCCCGACCCACGCGGCGAACCCTTCGACCACGTGTATCGAAGATCTGGTGATCCCGAACGGCGATCCGAAGATCATCGTGTCGCTGCACACCTACTACCCTAATGAATTCAGTTTCGGGGACGTGTCCAGCTGGGGCACGACTCCCGATCGGTCGGACATGGAAGCGGAGCTCGACCGTATCTACGATCTGCTCCCCCGGAATGGTCGCGCCGTGGTGATTGGCGAGTGGGGGAGCGTCAATCAGAACAACACGTCGACGCGCGCGGACCATGCGGAGACCTACGCGCAAATGGTTCGGGAGCGCGGCATGTGCTCCATCTGGTGGGACAACGGGGGCACCTCGCGAGGCAGTGACGGCTTCGGCTTGCTCGACCGCGACGCATCACCCCCGAGTTGGGCCTTTCCGGAGATCGTGACGGGACTGGTGAACGGTGCAACCGTGGGCGCCGCGGCCGCTCCCTGAGACGGACGCGGGATGCCAGGCCCCGTGGGTCCTGGAGGTATTGGTGCAGGGTTCCGATTCGGGCAGGACTTCGTCCTCTGGTGCCGTCGGTAGTGACCCAACGCGGTAGCTTTTGGGCATCCCAAGATCCGTCATCGTGTTCAGAATCTTCCAGCCGAGCCTGGCTTCCACTCGCCGAGCCAAGCCGAAAACTAGGGAGAAGGCCAGGTTGTCGGACGATCGAACGCGAACGTGCACAAGGTCCTGACCGAGAGCACGGGGAACCTCCAGCACTGGCCAACGCGGCGCCCCGCTGCCCCCGGCCCCACCCAGACTGCCGTCCGTCGAGTCGGGCGCTCCGCCACGCCGCGCGCTCGCGCCGCGCCGCATTCGCACTGGTTTCGCGGAACTGGCCTGACTACCCTTCGGTCGCAGTCGACACATGAGTGACGAGGCTACCGGCGCCATGCAGCATCGCACAGGGCCCACGGACCCCGGAGGCCCCGGCAAGGCTCGGATGGCCGGTCAGGCTCTGCTCGTCACAACGGTGACAGTCGCCGCCCTCAGTTGCCAAGGCACCGACGGCCCCGTCCTCACCTCTCTGTCTGACGACACCTCCTCCGGCGGCGGCGCCGCCACAATGGCCGGTTCCGCCGGGACGACCAGCACCGCGGGCAACGCGGGCTCTGTCGCCGTGCCGCAACCTGCGCCGATGGTCACCTGGCAGATCCAGCTCGAAGGACCGGTGGACACGAGCGTCGATGCCGAGCTGTACATCATTGACCTCGACGCTCCGCCACCGACCTTCGATGAGCTGGAGGCCGCGGGCCGCACCGTGGTCTGCTTCTTCAGCGCGGGATCGCTCGAACCGTGGCGGACGGACGCGGACGCCCTGCCGCCGGGCGCCGTGGGCGAACCCCTGGCTGACTATCCCGAGGAACGGTGGCTCGACATTCGCGATCCGGCCGTGGCCACCGTGATGGCCGATCGGATCGACTTGGCGGCGGCACGCGGGTGCGATGGAGTGCTGCCTGCGAACATCGACGGATTCCTGCTTGCGACCGGCTTCCCGCTCACGCTCGACGACCAGCTCGACTTCAATCGCCTGCTCTCAGCAGCCGCACACCAGGCGGGGCTTTCCATCGGTCTCGCCGGTGGCGACACGGCCCTCGCCGAAGCCTTGGTCACGGACTATGACTGGGCATTCGCAGTGAACTGCGTTGCCAGTGGCTGCAGCCACTTCGCGTCCTTCATGGCCGCGAGCCAGCCGGTGTTCGTGGTGGAATACGGCGACGCAGGCCTCACCGACACGATCTGCCCGCGCGCCTCGGAGTTGGGCCTGAACGCGATCGTCAAGAGCCCGGAGTTGGACGCCGCCCGGGTCGCCTGTCCGTAGCGCAACCATTCGAGAATCAAAGAGTTTGTCGACCCGCCCGCGAGCCTGGAGCGGCGGGCGCAACTCCCCGCGCCCCCGCCTGACCAGATCTGGAGCCACGCGGGACACTCAGATGGGGCCAGCCGCTCCGTCGGGGGCGGTGGTAGGGCACTGGATCAAGCGTGGCACATGGAGTTGGTACAGAATTGGGCGTGTCGTCCGGACCGACGCTCCGTGTGCTTCCCGGCGGGGCCAGCGCACCGCATTCAGACCCGTCCGACGTGGACGGTCCGCTCGATTTCGACAGCGTGTTTCGCCGCTACGCTCCGTATGTTGGAGCCATCGCCATACGCATCCTGGGCCGTGACGAGGAGGTCGACGATGTGGTGCAGGATGTGTTCATCCAGGCACACCGGGGACTCGCGGGGCTACGGGACCCGAGAGCCGCGAAGGCCTGGCTGGGGCGCGTTGCCGTACGTCGCGCGCATCGGCAGCTGCAGCGGAACTGGTGGCGCCGGCTCCTGCGTCAGCAGGAGCCGACCGACTACGCCGATCTGGTGGACCCCGCAGCCAGTCCCGAGCAGCGCGCCGAAGTGGCGTCGGCGTACCGCCTGCTGGAAGCCCTGCCCGCCAGGACCCGCATCGTGTGGGTACTCCGCCAGGTGCAGGGCGAGACCTTGGAGCGAATCGCGGAGCTGTGCGACTGCTCGCTGTCGACGGTTCAACGTCGCCTGCGGGACGCGCAATCCTTCATGCGCACGGCAGGTGAGCATGACTGAGCGCGACTTGCACGCAAACGAGGCGCTGGCCGGAGTCGGCGTGAAGTGGGATGACCCGCGCACGGAGCGGAACCTCGCCGCCGCTCATCGCAAGCTCCGCCGGAATCGAGCCGGCCGTCGCTTGGCCGCGGCGCTCGCGGTCAGCGTGGCGGCTGTAGTGCTGGTGGTACTCGGCGGGCGCGGCCTGCGCTCGACGGGGGACGGCGTGCCCACACCGCAAGCAGCGGCTTCCGCGACGCCGAAGCGGATCGTGTTTCGCGATGGCTCGGCCGTCGAGTTGCTCGGGGAGCGGTCCGAGCTCCAGGTGGAGAGCGTCTCCCGGTCACGAATCGAGGTGGTGCTCCGCCAGGGGAGCGGCCGCTTCCGCGTAGCGCAGGAGCCGACCCGCACCTTCCTGGTCCGCGCCGGGGCAGTGACGGTGGAGGTGCTGGGTACCGACTTCCTGGTCGAGCGACGGGGAGCTCAGACCTGGGTCGAGGTCTTCGAAGGGGAGGTTCTGGTGACCTGGGCCGGGGGCAACGTGCGCTTGCACCACGGCGGCCAGGGGCTTTTCCCCCTGCCCGGCTCGCCGGCGTCACCAGCGCCCGACGACAGCACGGCGCCGGCCGCCGCGCATCCCAGTGCAGCACCCTCCGTGCACGCCAGATCGCTCGCCGAGCAGTTCCGCTTGAGCGCAGCGCAGGGCGAATACGCCGAAGCGTACGCCCTGATGACGCGCTCGCCGTCCGCGGTGAGCGGAAGCGCAGCCGATCTGATGCTGGCAGCGGACGTGGCGCGTCGCGCGGGCCATCCGGGCGAGGCCACAGTGTATCTCGAACGTGTGGTGCAGCAGTTCCCGAAGTCGAGCCAGGCGCCCCTGGCATCGTTCACCCTGGGCCGGATTTACATGAGCACCGGGCGGACGAAGCAGGCACAAGCTGCCTTCGCTCGCGCCGGCCTCCACGGCGACGACAGCCCGCTTGCCGAAGACGCGCTGGCGCGCCAGGTGGAGGCCGCCCGTCGCGCCGGCGACCAGGCCCGCGCCCGACGCCTCGCCCAGCAGTACCTGACGAAGTATCCCCAGGGCAAACGTAGGGCTGCGGTGAAGCGTCATGGCGGCATAGAATGACGCCGTGCTGGTGTCCCGCGCCGCGTGGTTCGGGCTCTGTCTGCTGGTGCTGGGCTCTCCGCCGGCGCAGGCCGACGAGTCCTCAGCCACCAACTTGCCGCCCGTCGTCGTGCTCGGCTGTCCCGACGAGTGGTCGACGGAGCTTCGTGATCTGCTCGCCCTCGAGCTCCAGACGCTGATCCAAGAGCGTCGGGACATCGAGCACACACGCTTCGGTCGAGTGGCGGTCGAATGTCGGGCAGGCCAGGTCCGCATCGACGTCGAGCTCGCCTCGGGCGAGCGCTCGCAGCGCTGGGTAGCCACCGAGGGTATCGAGCGGGAAGCGCGCGCCCGGACCGTCGCCCTGACCGCAACGGAGCTGGTCGACGCACTCTGGTTGGAGCGGGAGCCGCCCCCCACTCCACCGCGCATCGAGCGCCCACAGCCGACAAGGAGAGCTCAGCGCCAGCTGCGACCGTCGGTGCATGTCGCCGGCTCGCTCCGTCGCACTGGCCGTCCAGGAGTCTGGCTGTTCGGCGGCCTGATTGGGGCGGAGCTTCCCGTCACACGCGCTCTGGCACCGGTTGCAGATCTGCGCCTGCACGTCGGACGCCGATCGACCGATCTAGCTACTGTGGATGTGTTCTCCTGCTCAGCCGCGAGCCATCTGCTGGTGGGCTCGCACGCGGGCGTGTGGCGATGGGGTGCCGGTCCCGGCGTGCGTCTGGGTTGGGTGAGCCTTCGGGGCGATCCGGAGTCGGGCACCGATCTGCGGGGCGAGCGACTCGGAGGGCTTTGGGGTGGTCCAGGGATCCTCGGGCGCGTGACGCTGGCGCCGGGCGCAGGCCAGCTGCTGTTGACACTTAGCCTGGACGGCGGGCTCGTCACCCTCCCGGTGACCGGGACGCTCGATTCCGGAACGGCGGTGTTCGCCATGGACGGGGGCTGGTTGGGAGCAGCGCTGGGGGTGGGGATGGAGCCGTAGGCCGACACCCCCGAGTTCGGCCCGGCGGACGCCGCCTCGCGCCGCCGCTGCGATCGACACGAGAGAGACCATCCCTCGAGGTTCAGTTGGGACGAAACTTCCAGGGCATGTCATGCCGCCCCGAAAGGATTCTCCTGACCAGTTCCCAGTCGCCGCTGGCCACTCAGGGTGCGTGCATCGATCTCGCCTCGAGCTACGTGACCAGGCCTTCGGGCTGACCCTGCTGGGCCTTCTGCTTCTGGGCTGCTCGGAGAACGGTGATGCGACCTCGGCTGAGCCGCAAAGCGCAGGCGGAGCGAGCGGCGGCGCCACCTCCACTCCGCCAGCGGGCGGCGCGAGCGGAGGGTTCACGCCCACGCCGGCGGGCGGTTCGGTCGGCGCCACGCCCTCCGGAGGCATGACCGCAGCGGGCGGCAGCGATGGCGGTGGCGGCTTGGACGTCACCACCGGGGGCACGGCCACGACGGGCGGGGCCGATGGCAACGCTGGCGCTGGCGGCTCCGGCGTCACTAACGGAGGATCCGCCGGCAGCATTGAACCGACGGGTGGAACTGGTGGTGCGGACGCTGCAGGTGGCGTGCCCAACGTCACCAGCGGAGGATCCGCCGGCAGCATTGAACCGACGGGCGGAACTGGCGGTACGGACGCTGCAGGTGGTGTGCCCAACCTCACCACCGGTGGATCCGCCGGTAGCATTGAACCGACAGGCGGAACTGGCGGTGCGGGCGCCGCAGGTGGCGTGCCCAATGGGTTCGAGCTGGCGCCGACCACCGCCGCCGTCTTCACTCCCACCCTCGAGGATTTCAACAATCCCGAACGCGGCTTCTATCAGTACGGAACGGTAACTAGCGAAACAAACTTCGACTGGGTCTATGGCGACGGCTACACGCTGGTCTACAGCTACGTCCGTCTCGATGACTACCGCACCGCGCCGATCCCGCAGAGCCTACTCGACGCCATGGAGGCGGGCATCAACGCGGCTCGCAGTGCCGGCATCAAGCTGATCCTGCGCTTCGCCTACAATTTTGGTCCCTGGCCGGACTCGGAGCCCGACGCGTCCAAGGCGCAGATCCTCGAACACATCGCGCAGATCCAGCCCTACCTCCAGGCCCACGAAGACGTCATCGCCGCCATGCAAGCCGGGTTCATCGGGGCCTGGGGCGAATGGCACACCTCGACCAATGGGCTCGACAATGTCGCCGACAAGCAGGACGTCCTCGAAGCGCTCCTCGACGCCACTCCCGCCTCGCGCACGGTCCACGTGCGCTACCCACCGGACAAGAGCGACATGTATGGTGACCCGCTCACGCTGGCCACCGCGTTCGACGGCAGTTACGCCGCCCGCACAGGGCACCACAACGACTGCTTCCTCTCGAGCGATACCGATGTGGGAACCTACCCGGACAGCGAGGTCGAGGTCTGGAAGACCTATCTCGAGAACGACACCCGGTACGTGCCCATGGGGGGCGAGACGTGCGAGGTGCATAGCCGCGGTGAATGCGCCACGGCAACCGCCGAGATGGCGCGGCTGCACTACTCGTACCTCAACCGCGACTACAACACGGACGTCATCGACGGATGGATCAGCGGCGGTTGCTACGACGAGATCAAACGCAACATGGGATACCGACTGCAACTGAGCCAGGCTCAGATCCCCGTCGCCGTGCGTCCGGGCGGAGCCTTCTTGCTCGAAGCCCAACTCGAGAACGTCGGCTACGCGGCGCCCTTCAACCCGCGGCCGGTCCACGTGGTGCTCACCGGAGGCGGCTCCGTACACCGCGCGGTCGTGGCCACGCTGGATCCACGGTTCTGGCTGCCCGGCTCTCCCATCACTCTTCAGATCGAAGTCCAGCTTCCAACCACGCTCGCGCCCGGCCAGTACGATTTGGGCCTGGCGCTACCAGATGCTTCCCCCACGCTCGCTGACCGGGCCGAGTATGCCATTCGCTTTGCCAACGAATCGGTGTGGGTGGAGCCCGGGGCGTACAACCGTCTCGGCGCCATCAACGTGGACGATGGCGCAACGGGTGACGCCGCACCTGATGTGACCGCGCTGGCAGCCTTTGCGCGCTGAATGGGGGTCGAACACTGGTCGTATTTGCGCCGCCCGTACCCCGTTTGGGGTGGGGCCCGTTTGGCGCTCCGCACTAGT
>CAZSVU010000398.1:0-7464 GCA_964610275.1 uncultured Polyangiaceae bacterium
TTCCCGTCTACGAGGTAGTGAGCGCGCAGATATCCATCAACGGTGTGGTGGAGCCGCTCCAGAACGCGAGCTACGACTATGGAGGGAACCACATGAACGACTGGCTCGCGTTCGACTACGGCGGCAAGACGTACATGTACGACCATTCCTCGTTCGGCTTCGGCTGGCACGCGTGTCACCCAATGGACTGTGTCCGCATCACCGAGGGCAGCGTGACCGATGACGGCTGCACCTGCGACCGCACGCACCCGGTGGTCTGCGCCCCCATCCAGGCTGACGGCACGCACGAGGATCTCGGCGTGGACACCTTCGCGGTCTGCCTCGGGGACGAAACCTGCGGCGCTTGAATCAGCGAGCGCGGTGCTCGCGCCGGTGTGTTTCAGCAGACGTCCCCGGATCCGCTCGCCACTCATTCAACGCGCGGCGGCGCTGCCGTGCTTGCGGGGATCCGCCGCCGGCAACTTGAGACCCTGCTCGACCGCGATGAGCTGCACGGCGCTCTTGGTGAAGGGGACGGTGCCGACGATCTCACCGCGGCGCTCCAAGTCTGCCACGTGCGCGGCGGCGGCGCCCCGCTCCAGCCAGATGTATGCGTCCTCGGTGGGTATGTAGAATCGACGTTGCTTGACCAGCGCTGCAGGGGAGTGGCCGAAGGCCAGGCGCGACAGCAGAAGCTGGGTCACGTTCGTCGCAATGGCCGTTCCACCCGAGCCGCCCAACCCGAGCACAGCCTGACCATTTTGCACCACGATGGTGGGCGTCATGCTCGAGACGGGACGGGCGCCAGGTCGCGGTCGGTTCGGGCTCTCGGTCATGCCGAGTGGCGCCACGTCCCGCTGCTGGGTGAAATCGTCGAGCTCGTCGTTCAGCACGATGCCGCTCTGCTTCCCGGTCAGCTTGGCACCGAAGAGGCGGTTGACCGTAGTGGTCAAGCTGACCCAGTTGCCCCCCGCATCGGCCGTTACCAGGTGGTGCGTGCCGCCTTCCTCCAGTCCGAAACGAGGGATCGCGTGGGTTCGGTCCAGCGCGATACTCTGGCGCCGCAGCGTCATGCGCGCCGGCGCCAGCAGGCGTTTGAGGTCCACAGCGACGTGATCGGGATCGCCCAGGTACCGCATGCGGTCTGCAACCGCGGCGCGCATTCCCTCGGCCACGAGGTGCTGATACGCCCCGGTGTTGAAGCCCACCCGCCGGAGCCGCTCGCGCGGGAACAGTCGCAGCGTCTGGGCGAGCATCATGCCGCCGGCCGACGGCGGCGGCATGGTGTAAACGTCGTAGCCCTCCCAGCGAACGTGCAGAGGTTGACGCTCTACGGCGTGGTAGTTGCGAAGATCGTCCAGCGCGATCTGACCACCAGCGGCGCGCACGCTGTCGACGATGTCAGCGGCTACGCTACCCTCGTAGAGCGCTGAGGGGCCCTCGTTGGCGACCCGCTCCAACGTGGCAGCCAGCTTGGGGTTGGCGAGGCGCCTGCCCAGAGCGGCGGGCTTGCCACCGGGGAAGAAGATCGCCGCGAGACCTGGATCTTGCGCGACCGCCCTCGATGGCGAGCGCAGCATGCTTGCCAGGTGGCGGCCCACCGGAAAACCGACTCTGGCGTGACCGAGCGCCGGCGCCACCACGTCAACCCATTTTCGCCGCCCGAGCTTCTGGTGAAGCTGGAAGAGCCCGCGGACTTCGCCCGGGACTCCCACCAGTCGACCGCGCTCCGCATGCGGGAGCGGGCGTCGTTCGAAAGGCGCAGCGTCCAGCCCGAGTGGCGCGGTCTCACGGAAGTCGAGGAGGTACGGTTTGCGGTCCACACCCAGCCAGACCAGGACGAATCCCCCACCGCCAATCCCGCTGGAGGTGGGGTTCACGACGCCGCCCACCAGGGCCGCCGCCACCGCCGCGTCGATGGCGTTTCCGCCGGCGCGCATTTGGTCGAGAGCCGCTCGGGTCGCGAGTGGATGCTCGGTTGCCGCGGCAGCGCGCCCCCGAGACCGCTGAGCTCGCAGCGTCGGCGACGTGACGAGCAGGGTGCCGGCAACCAGAAAAATCAGCGCGGCAAGGCTCAGCCGCGGCCGGCGGCCCGTTCGCTGCCCGTTGCTCTGGTGTCGGCCCCTCAGCATGAGGCGCAAGCTTACCATGAGCCGAGCGCGGCGGCTGGCACCGGAGGCGCGCGCACCGCGAGGCCCGCGCGTGAGGGTTCCCTTGTGCCGTGCCGAGGCCTGGACGATGCTCGCCGCTGGACCAAAGCTCGATGCGCTTCTTGTTCGTGATGGATCCGGCCGAGCGCATGCTCCCGGACCAGGACACCAGCTTCGCTCTGATGCGCGGTGCGCAGGCACGCGGCCACGAATGTCTGCACTGTCGGCCCCACCAGTTGAGTCACGTCGGTCGAGAGCTGGATGCGCGGACGCGTCCGATCACGGTGAGCGATTCCCCGCCGCACATCGCACTCGGCGAGGAGATCCAGGTGGGCGTCGGTGGACTAGAGGCCGTGTTCATCCGCAAGGATCCCCCCTTCGACGTCGACTACTTGCACCTGACCCAACAGCTGGATCTGGTGAAGGATCGCACCCTGGTGATCAACGATCCTCGCGGGCTGCGGGACGCCAACGAGAAGCTCTTCGCCTTCCAGTTCTCGGAGCTGATGCCCAAGACGTTGGTGTCCGCCGACACCCAGCGCATCCGCGGCTTCGTCGAGGAAGTGGGGGGACAAGCGGTGCTCAAGCCCCTGGACGGAGCCGGCGGCAGTGGTGTGGTCACCCTCTCCACCGCAGACCGGAACACGCGGGCGTTGATCGATCTGCTCACCGGCGAAGGAGCGCGTCCGGCACTGGTCCAGAAGTACCTGCCCGCCGTGCGTGGCGGCGACAAGCGCGTCCTGCTCCTGAACGGTGAGCCACTCGGGGCCATCCTGCGGGTCCCTCGCGACGACGACGTCCGCGCAAACATCCACGTCGGCGGCAGAGTCGAACCGACGACGCTCACCGCTGACGAGCTCACTTTGGTGGAGCAAGTCGGCCGCGGCCTGCGGGAACACGGCCTCTGGTTCGTCGGGCTCGACCTCATCGGCGGTCGCCTCATCGAGGTCAACGTCACCAGCCCGACGGGGATCCAGGAGCTCGGTCGGCTGACGGCGCAGCAGCCCGAGCAACGGGTGATCGAGTGGGTGGAGCGTCGAGTGGCGCGCTGAGTGCGGGGGAACGCAGAAAACTTGGCCCGGCGCCAGCGCCCGGTTCAGCGTCGGTGGCATGGAGCGGCAGTGTGAGGTTTGCGCCAGTCTGAATGGTTCAACCGGTGAGGTCGCCGGCCGAGCATCGAGCGACGTGCAACCGCAACGCCCGAAGCACGTGCTGGTCGAAGGACGAGTGGTCGCGCTCTGCGCCGAACACGCAGCGGAGCTCGAGGCGGCAGATCCACGGACGGTGCAGGAGTTGCGCTCGATGTTTCGCGAAGCTGGAATGCAACGATCGCTGGTCGATCGTCGTGGCCCCCTGGACCGTCGCGTCTTCCCGCCGCGCCCCGAAGGGCGGCGACGCGGAGACGGGCGACGGGCTCACGACGAGATCCCCTAGCAACGCTACTCATCCGTCCGGGGCGGCGAGCCGACAGGCGATCCGGATTTCGCGTGCACCCTCCGCCGCAGAAGCGCAAGCTGGCCGGGCTTCCTGGTGAAGGCATCGACCATCAATCTGGCCACACTCGTCGGCTGCGTGGTGCTGGCCGCGGCCGTCGCCGTTTGGGCACCCGGGCATCCCGATCCCGCGTCTCACGCCCCGCTGAGTCCACTGTCCGCGCTGCCCGCGGGAGCAGCCTTCGTCGTCACCCTGGACCTGTCCCAGCTTCGCCGGGGCGAGCTCGGCGCCGCACTGGCGGATGCGGGTCGGGAAGTTCCGGGGCTCGGTCGTCTCGAAGACGTGTGCGGGTTCGATCCCACCAGCCAGATCGAGCGACTGGCGTTGGCGCTGCCGCATTCGACCGAGAGCGCGGACGGCAGCAGCTCGGATTTCGGGCTGGCCGCGACCGGTCGGTTTGACTCGGGCCGCATGGCGGAATGCGCCCGCGCGGTGATCGCGCGCCGGGGGGGCGCACCGATAGTCAGCCAGGTCGGTACCTTCGTCTCGGTGCGCGACCGCACCGGCAAATCGACGGGCGAGATTGCGGTTCGTGAACCTGGCCTCGTGCTGGTCGGGGGAGGGGCCTACCTGCGCAACATGGTCGATGCCGCCGACGGTCGCATCCCTTCGTTGCTTGGAGACGAGCTGCACCGAGCTCTGCGCCGCGGCGTGGGGACGGACGGAGCGGTGGTGGCGACCTGGGTGCCCCCGGCAGGTTGGCTCGAACGGTGGCTGCGCCTAGACGAGTCGGCCAACACCCCGTGGACTCACGTACGCGCCGCCGGGCTGAAGCTCGACCTGTCGGCAGGCCTCGGTGCCCGTATGGTCGTGGGCTGCGCCACACCCGAGGCGTGCCGTCAGATTGCCGATGCTCTGGAGAACCTACGCAACGACGTTGCGGCACCGGAGTCGGGCGCCACCCCTCTCACCGCGATGGTCCAACGAACTCGCATCGAGTCGGCACCGCGGGAGGTCCGACTGCAGGTCAGCTTGACGCCAGGCGAGCTGGCGCTGCTCCTCGACGCCGCACGAACCCTGCTGGGATGGAGCACGGTTCCGGCCCCGATCGTGGCCACTGCCAGCGCCCCTCGACCCGACGAGATCGTGCGTCCGCCGTCCCCCGCACCGAGGTCCGGTCCGAACGACAGGCGAATCCAGCAATAATGCGGCCCCCGTGCGGAGCTCGTCGAACGAGTTCTGGCCATTCGGCTGGGGGTCAGTAGGCTTCGCGCCGTGTCCGAGCCCCCCGACCCCAAGCCCGCGTCCGCCGACGAGGAGACTGAGCCCCCCGCCGAAAAGGAGTCCGCGGCTGCTGCCGAGCAGGCGTCCGAGGCTGAACCCGAGGAT
The DNA here is from genome assembly GCA_964610275.1 of uncultured Polyangiaceae bacterium. Lineage (GTDB taxonomy): Bacteria > Myxococcota_A > Polyangia > Polyangiales > Polyangiaceae > JAFGBI01. The sequence goes on from CAZSVU010000398.1 coordinate 4,953, forward strand.
GAGTCTGGAGTCGAGACGGAGAACTCCGCCGACGATTCGGGAGAGTCACCGCCCGAGGCCAAAGTCGATTCGGACACGGCATCTCGCCGCGCAGCGAAGACGAGACACCCCGCAACCATTGTGGCTCTGGCGCTGGCCGTGCTCGGGTTGGTCGGCCTTGGCTACTGGGGATACCTCAAGTACTCGGATTTCCGCGCCGAGGCGCACACCGGGAACCTCAAGCTGGCCTGCGAGCGCGGGGAGCGAGCGCCCTGCGCCGAGCTCTGCCAGCGCACGCCCCCCAACATCACCGCCTGCCTGCGCCTCGGCAAGGTCCTGAGCAAGCTGGAGGAGTCGCCCCGCGAGCTCTCCCGCAGCGTGGAGCTCTTCCAGAAGGCGTGTTCGGGCGGGAACTACGAGGGGTGCGCACGCCTCGGCCGGGCGCAGTACAACGGCACGGGCACCAAGCGAGATCACGAGCGCGCGCGGGCCAATCTCGATCGCGCCTGCCAGGAAGGCAACGCGCTCGGGTGTGCCGGGTTCGGGCACCTGCTGTTGCATGGACAGGGTGGTCTCAAACGGGACCCGAAGCGCGCGGTGAAGCTCTTTCGAGAATCCTGTGACCAGGGAGAGTTGCGCGGGTGCGCGTCCCTGGGGTTGGCCTATGCCAATGGCTTCGGGGTGAAGCGCGACGAAGCCAAAGCCTACTCGCTGTTCAAGAAGACCTGTCGCGACGGACTCGACCGCGCTTGTGTGGGGGAGGCCGCCATGATGTTCGAGGGCAAGGGTGGTGCACCCAAGGACCCCGAAGGGGCGGTGAAGCTCTTCGAGAAATCGTGCAAACAGGAAGCCACCGAGGGCTGCGCCTACTTGGGCATGGCCTACCTGATGGGCTCGGGCACGAAACAAGATCCGAAGCGCGCCCTGGAAGCGCTGGAACGCGGTTGCGACAAGGCGCCTCCCGCAGGCTGCGCGTTGCTGGGTGAGCTGCACGCTACCGGGCAGGGCGTGCCACCGAATCCGCCGGCTGCAGCCCGGGCGTTTGAGCGCGCCTGCGAGTACGGAATGCCCGAAGGTTGCGTGGCGATAGCGCAGGCGCTGCTGGTGGGTGCCATGGGCATGACCAAGGATGTCGATCGCGCCGTGAAGCTGACGCAAGCAGCGTGCGAGGACGGTAGCCCGGCAGGGTGCACCCAGTTGGCGGGGTTGGAGCTGCAGGGGGTGGGGGCGGTCCGCAGAAATCCTCAGTCCGCGCTCCAGCGCGTCCAGCAGGCCTGCGATGACGGCCATCCGCCGGCCTGCACCGTCCTGGGCACGCTGTACGCGCAGGGCATCGAGGGCAAGCCCGACTCCGCCAAGGCACATGGCTACTTCGATCGCGCCTGTCGCGCCGGGGACGGAAACGGATGCGCTCTCTATGGTGCGCAGTTGGCTGACGGTGATGGGGTCAAGCGTGACCTCAAGCAGGGGATGAAGGTCCTGGCCAAGTCCTGTGAAACGCTGCGCTCACCCAAGGGTTGCTCGATGTACGCCCGCGGGTTGGTGCTGGGCGCCGAGGGGAAGGACGGAATGAAGAAGGGCGCACAGATCGCGGAGGCCGTTTGTGCGCAGGGGGATCCCACGTCCTGTGTGCTGGCTGGCATGGCCTATCTGGATGGACGTGGCGTCGACCGGGATCGCGAGCGCGGCACCCGCTTCGTCCTGGTGGCGTGCGGTGCCGGCTACGAGCCGGCTTGCAAGCTCAAGCATCGGCTGCCGGCTGACATGGTGAAGAAAGTGGAGGACGAGGTCAGCCAGGCTCGCCCGGGTGGCTCTGCTGCCCCACCCGTGCCTAGCGGGGCCCCGCCGGCAGGCCTGGGCCCATTTCCCGGTTTGGCACCGTGAATTGAAGGGGCGTGCGGCCCGGAAGAATGACGGAGTTTCTCGAGGATCGGCCCGCGCGGCTGCCGACTGGGCCCAGTGCCCGGCAGCCCGCACTGGTGCTGCCGTAAACTCGGACTACGCTTGCGCCGTACTGTCCCCTGGAGACACGAACGAGCATGCCGACCTACGACTTTCTCTGCGAGCGCTGTGAGCACGAATTCGAAGAGTTGGTGCTGCAGGTGGACGAAGAAATCGTGTGCCCGAAGTGTGGATCCACCGAGGCACGCAAGCTGCTGTCCGCCTTCGCCGTTACGGGCGCCGCGCGCCGTGGCGGCGGCTCATCCTGTGGGTCGTGCAAACCGTCAGCCGGCAAGTGTGGCGGCTGCGGCTGCCACTGAACCGCGTCGGGGCCCGGGCGCGGATCGAGCAGGCCAAATGGGGGAGCGCAAATGTCGAACACTGATTGCATTCGCGCCGTGGGTGCCCCGTTTGGGGTGGGGCCCCTCCCACGCGCAACCCCCGCGTGCATGCACGCGGGGGGCCCGGCGCGCGGGAACCCTGCGGGGCGGGGTCTGCGGCAGACCCCGAGAAAGCAACAAGAATCTGTTTCGAGCACAATCGCGGCCCTCTGAGCTATTGCGAGCCCTCACCCGGAGGGGGGCTCGCAATA